>NZ_JARXXY010000002.1:0-371213 GCF_029893845.1 Micromonospora sp. A200
CCGCTACGACCGCAAAGGCGACCACTTCGAAGCCTTCGCCACCATCGCAAGCACCCTGATCTGCTACCGCCGCCTCACCAAATGAGACGCGCCCTAAGTAGTGTCCGCCGCGAGAACGGTGCGATCATCTTGACCGCACCGCCGTGCGAGACACCCCGCCGCTGGACGTGCCGGCTCACCACCTGCCCACCATGTGCCTCCACCGAAGCCGCCAGCAGGTCGAGCTTCGCCCCGGACTCTTTGTCCTTTGCCGAGAACAGGCCTACGAGCACCACGTTGGCGCCCGCCAGCACGGAGGTCGGTGGCGCGGTGCGGTGCGGATCGGTGCCTGCCAGACCCGGGAGATCCTCGGTGACGTGGACGCGGCGGTGACGGTCATCCAGGACTTCGCGGACGGTGCTGACGCGGCGGGGGTTGAACTGCTGCTGTTCCCAGAGTGCTTCCTACAGGGCTATCTGGTCACGGATGAGCATGTGCACCGCCACGCAATCGACGTGCGTTCGACGGAGTTCGCTGCGGTGTTGGCACGGCTGGCCGGCATCCGGCAGATGCTCGTGCTCGGCATGATCGAGCGGTGGCGGGGCCGGTACTACAACACGGCGCTGGTCGTCACGGGCGGTCGAGTGGTAGGCGGGTATCGCAAGACCTTCCTGACCGGCGGAGAGTCGGTGTTCACCGCGGGCGACACCTACCCGGTGTTCACCTACGAGGGTGTGCGATTCGGCATCAACATCTGCTACGACACGCAGTTCCCGCAAGCAGCGGCCGCGGTGGCGGCGGGTGGAGCGCAGGTGTTGCTGGTGCCGGCGCAGAACATGATGCGCCGCGATAAGGCACTCTGGTGGCAGGACCGGCACAACGAGATCCGCGCGCGACGGGTCCAGGAGACGGGCATGTGGCTGATCTCCGCCGACGTCACCGGCGAACGTGACGAGTCTCGGATCGGGCTGGGCCCGACCTGCGTCATTGACCCAGTCGGCCAAGTGGTGGCGCAAGTCCGCACGGGGACGACCGGAATGGCCACCATCGAGATCGACCCGCCGTAAGTCGCCCACCACCGACTTGCTCCACTCGGCTCGCGGCAATTGAGCGCGCTTCTGACGCGCAGCGATTTCCCGCATGGCTGGCCGTCAGCCGCGTCCGAAGGCGGTGTAGAAGGCGCTCGGGTCGGCGGCGAGTGACGCCTTGATGTGGGCGCTCCACTCGTCGGCGACGACCTCCAGTTTGCGGGCTTCAATGCCGTCGAGAGCGGCGCGGACGACATCGGCGGGATCGGTCTTGTCGCCGTCGTAGTCGGCCATCATGTCAGTGTCGGCGCTACCCAGGTGTAGGCCGGTCACCAGGGTGCTCTGGCTGGCCAGTTCAATCCGGATGCCGTTGGTGAGGCTCCAGGCCGCCGCCTTCGCCGCGCCGTAGGCGTTGGCCCCGTCGTACGAGAACCACGACATCGCGGACAGCACGTTGAGGATCGCGCCGCCGCCGTTGCCGCCGAGCACCGGCGCGAATGCCCGCACCATGCTGAGCGTCCCGTAGTAGTGGGTGTCCATCTCCAGCCGAATCCTGCTCAGGTCGCCGGTGACCAGGTTGGTCCAGGTGGAGATCCCGGCGTTGTTGATCAGCAGAGTGACGTCGGAAGCAGCCGCCGCCGCGGCGGCGACCTGTTCCGGGTCGGTGATGTCGAGCCGGAGTGCCTGCACGCCGGGAATGTCGATCCGCTCCGGGTTGCGCGCTGTCGCATAGACCTTTGCCGCGCCGCGCTCCAGCAGTTGCTGCGTGAAGTGCCGGCCAATGCCCCGGTTGGCGCCGGTGACCAGCGCGACAGAACCGGTGATCTTCATGTCTGCCTCCAGGCATTAGGGGGTGGACTGTTCGCGAGCTACGCTAAAACCTGACGTTGACGTGAGAGACAAGCGGTGTGGTCGAGGTCACCCTGGGGAGAGCAGCCATGCGAATCGGTGATCTAGCCGCGAGGACCGGCGTGTCGGTACGGGCGTTGCGCTACTACGAGGAACAGCACCTGCTGACCCCGGTACGCAGCAGCGGCGGGCAACGCCACTACCCGGACGACGCCGCCAACCGGGTACACCTGATCCAGACGCTGTACGCCGCCGGCCTGTCCAGCAAGACGATCCTCGACCTGCTGCCCTGCATCGACGCAAAGGTCAACACACCGGAGTCCCGCGCCCTGCTACACGCTGAACGGGACCGCATCGACCAGCGGATCTCCGAGCTCGTCGCGGCCAGGGACCGACTCGATGCGGTCATCACTTTCAGCGAAAGCCCGGCAAGCGGGTGCACTCGGGTGGATCTCGCACCGGTGTAGCCGGACCAGCGGTCTCGGGCCCAGTAGCGCGCTGCCGGTGCTTGATGACGCTGAACGTCCGCACATCGGCAGTTGAGGATGCCGTCCGAGTGACCAGCGAAAGTCCCGGATCTTGATACCCACGGGGCCGCTGAAGAGGTCAGCTAGCAGGAAGCCCTGCTCAGAAGGTTGCCGGTGGGAATCGTGTCTCGGCTTCCGGGACCCAGACCGGTGCCACCACGACGGATCCAAAGCCGTACCTCGATGCAGCGTGGCCCTTGTGAATGGCGTCAGCGGACCCCCGGACGACAGCCGGTACCAGCCATGCGGGGAGCAGCCCGCCCTGACCACTTCGGTGTGAACTCTCGGCGAGCGGGTCGCGTCGGGTCTGATGCGAGGTCAGCGGGCCTGCTGACGCACTTCTCAGCTCGGTTCGGCTGGCTCGGTTGCTGTACTTCGCTGCTGTACTGCTGGCATTAGACGAGGCGCCGGATACGCACCTTCGGGCGCTCGTTCCTCAGGTGGCCCTGCTTGTGCTGGCGGACCTGTTCGTCCCAGACCTCCTGGTCGTAGTCGGGGTCCGGCGGGATCCACTTGTGAGAGCCGTCGCTGTAGTGGAACTTCTCGTCGCCGGGTCGCAGGATGCTCACCGCAGCCAGCCGAGGAAGCGCTGGTGCAGCACCCCCGCCGGCACCCAGGTCAGGTCTTCGGAGGCGCGCACCAGTTGGGCACCCAGGTAGAGAGCCAGGGAAATCGGAGCGCCATCGAACTCCGCCCGCAGCTCACGCTGCCGGTTACGGCAGGGCCAAGGCGCGTCGCAGCCGCCGCAGCTCCAGATCGGCAGCACCGGGCCGTGTGTGGTCATGCGCGGCCCCCGAGCAGGGCCGCCGTCAGCGACCGCGCCTGCCGGCTGGTCGCCCAGTTCACCTGCCAGCACGGGTACGGCGTGAGCCGCGACCACCACACGCGACAACCGGTGCACAGGCCGTCCGTGCCTGGCAGATGTGCGACCAGGATCCGCTCCGCCTCGTTGCTCATTGCTCCTCCTGGGCGGGCCAGTGCTTCCTGTTAATCGGGATGCGGTGTCGGTTACGGCAGGGCAGGTCGACCCCACAGCGACAGACCCACGCCCACTTGCGCCACGACCATGCCGGGCGGTGTCGCCGCGCCAGGGTCATCGCGACGGCGATCAGGTACTGGTCGTAGGACACTCGTCGCCACGGTGGTGTTCTGTCCCGCATCACTGCCTCCCTCCGCCGGGCAGCGCTCCATGGCCGACCCCGAACCACGGGACCGGATCTGGAACGTTCGGTAACTGCGACGCTACGATCACGGGGACGGCGGTTGGACTCACCCGTAGTACGAGTGAGCCGGCCAAATGCCCTTCCGCAGCGTTGGTTTCACGGCGGGAACGTCGACCACCGGTCAATGTAGGGATGACGGATGGCAGGTCGCGGACGATCGGCACTACAGCGCGGCGGGGTGACCGGCTACCTGTTCAAGCTGATCCGGGAGTCCATCCCGCTGACGCAGGAGCAGCTCGCCGTGGGCCTGGGCGTCGACCGCGTGACCGTGCAGAGCTGGGAATCCGGGCGGCGGCCATTCACCGCGGTGCCGCTCGGGCACGCGGTCTCCGTCCGGCACCGGCTCAGACGGCTCGGCGCGAACGCAGTCCTGCTCGCCGCACTCGACGACGCTGCCGAGGCAGACTTCATCCTCGCCGCAGTCCTCGACGAACAGGTGGACCGCTGTGACATCGCCGAGCAGCCGCTGGGCTGGTCCGTACTCACCCACCGCCTGACCGACCTGATCCTCTGGGCCGTCCTCGGACAGACACCCACCTTCGCCAGAGGGCTACCCATCGCCCACCCGCGGCGAGGTCCGGTCGCGTCCGGGCCGACCCTGGCCGTTGACGAGCAACGCACGTTCTTCGCTCACCTTCACGTGCTCGCCGAACGCGCAGCCGCCGGACGGGATCCGTACGTACTGCTGCACCGGCAAGCCTGCTTCCTCGCCGGCATGGATCCCACCAAGGCGGCGGCAGGATGGCTCACCCGGAGCACAACCGGCGCCGGCCGGATGACCACCTTCCACACCTGGTCAACGCTGTGGCCGGACGCCCGCTCCGTCGTCACGTCCCTCGCCAACCAGGGCGACCCGGAACCTTTGCGGGACTTCATCGCCCACGCACACCCGGACGACGCCTGCGAGCGAGCAGCGCTCAACTACTCGGCCTACTGGGTGGGCGAGATCCCTTACCGCCACCGCGACGACTCCTTCATGCCCGGGACGCTCGCGGACTGGCACGGCTCAATCCTTCTTCGGCACCTGGTTCAGCGCCTGGACCCAGGACACCCCTTCGTCGACCTCAACATCCACAACGTCTGGGCTCTGCTGGCCGCACGACGCGGTCTCGCTCTCGACAATCCCGCCGCGACTCGGTCACTCCTCGACCGCAGTGTCCCGCTCCTGGACAGTGACCGGATCTCCGCGCAGTCGCGGCAGGAACTAACCTCAATCGTCTACAGCCTGCGGGCGGACGGACTCACCGGCACAGGGACGGGCAGATGAGCGACGACCACGACGCCGCCGGAGCGATGAGCTTCATCTTCGAAGCCGGCGTCCTCAAACGTGCCGCCCGTACCGGCTGGTGGTTCGCCGGCGTCAAGCACCCCGAGTCCATCGCCGAGCACTCCTTCCGGACCGCGCTCATCGGGATGATGCTCGCCGCCATGGAAGGCGCCGACCCGGCCCGGGTGTCGATGCTGTGCGTGCTGCACGACACCCAGGAAACCCGGATCACCGACATCCCACACATCGCCAAGCGTTACCTCACCGCCGTACCCAATACCGCCGTCACCGCCGACCAGGTTGCTGCTTGCCCATCGACCGTCGCCGACGTCATCACCGCCGCCGTCGCCGAGTACGAGGCTAGCGAAACCCTCGAAGCCGTCATCGCTCACGACGCCGACAAACTCGAATGCCTCGTCCAGGCCGTCGAGTACCGCCACCAGGGCATCGACAACGTCCAGCGCTGGATCGACAGCTCACGAGCGGCGCTCAAGACAGCGAGTGCCCATCGCCTCGCCGACGCCGCCCTCAGCGGACAACCTCTCGCCTGGCTCACTCCCCCGCCGCCGGAGTGAGCCCGAGCTATTGCTCGGCGGTCGACGCTTGCCCCAGGAACTCCCGGAAGAGCCGGCAGAGATTGGAAACAGCCCGCTTGTGGTCGTGATCGCTGACAAGGCGGTCCTTTGTGGCACCTTCACCGAAGGTCTCCACCAGTACCAAGGACCAGAAGGCAAGGCTGCTGCCATGGTGGCGGGCGGACATCCACTTCTGGAAGGCCGCCAGCTCGCCTCGGCCACGCGCGAGGTCAAATCCCGTCAGCGCCGAGAACCCTCGCTCATACGTTGGCCGCCCGACGTACATGCCTAGCCGATGATCCATATGCCACAGGAACTCTTCCCAGCTCACGGAGGCATTGTCCCTGGCCGGACCACTTCGGTGTGAACGTCGATCTCGCCTGCCGCCAGTTCACAGCCGATACCACGTGATGTCGTCGCGTGCGCTCCAGCCGCCGCCGGAGGTCGCCCCGTGACGGATGACGCCACACCTCGTGCTGACTTCTTGCTGACACAGCGACCGAGGGGTCTGGCCGCGACCGGCTTAGGCAATGCTGCTGCCAGACGCTGGCACCCCGGCGGGGAACCAGGCTGCCCGGCGGATCACCGTCGGTGGCACGACACAGGCTTGTCGCGTGGCTTTTATCCAACGACCGCCAAGAAATCCGAGTAGAACAGGCCGAGGCCGACCGCCACGCAGACGCCGGCCACGATCCAAAACCGGACCACAATATTGACCTCGCTCCATCCGGCCAACTCGAAGTGGTGGTGCAACGGCACCATCCGGAAGACACGTCTACCGGTGGTCCGGAACGAGACGATCTGGATCACCCAGGTCGTCGTGATGATGACGAAGAGCCCGCCGATCATGATCGAAAGCAGCGTGGTGCGGGTTGCCACCGCGAGCCCGCCGATCAGGGCGCCGAGCCCGAGCGAGCCCACGTCACCCATGAAGATCCGCGCCGGGGACGTGTTCCACCACAGGAAGCCCACGCAGGCGCCGGCGGCAGCCGCCGCGATCATGGCGATCTCCAGGGGATCCCGAACCTGGTAGCAATAGTCGTTCACGCGGGCGTACGCGTCGTCGGCGCACCAGTGCCGGTACTGCCAGAACCCGATCAGTGCGTACGCGCTGAGCACCAGGATCGACGCGCCGGTGGCCAGGCCGTCGAGGCCGTCGGTGAGGTTCACGCCGTTCGACATCGCCATGATCACGAAGACGATGACCATGACCGCGCCGACCTTGCCGACGTCCAGCCAGCTGATGTCGCGGATGAGCGAGATGTGCTCGCTGGCCACGGTCTGGCCGTCGGTGCTCGGCACGTAAAGCGCGGCGATGCCGAACCCGCCGCCGACGATCGCCTGGCCGAGCAGCTTGCCTTTGGCGGACAGTCCGTCAGAGTTGCGCCGGCGCACCTTGAGGAAGTCGTCGAAGAAGCCGACCGCGCCGCAGAAGACGAACAGCCCGAGCAGCACCAGGGCCGTCATGGTCGGCCCCTCCTGTGCGATCTGCCGCTCGGGCAGGGTGGTCAGGGCGATATGCCCGGCGACGTAGGCGAAGACGGTCGCCACGATGAAGACGACGCCGCCCATCGTGGGCGTGCCCTTCTTGCCCTGGTTGCTGGCGAGCCCGATGGATCGGATCGGCTGGCCGGCCTTGAGCGCGGTGAAGACGCGAATCGCCACCGGCGTGCCGAACAGGGAGATGATGAACGCGACCGCGGCCGCGACGATGACCGCCCTCACGGGCGAACCTCCACGAGATCCGAATTTCTCACGGCGTCCCCACCCAGCTTCCAGATCAGCGCCTGACGTATCGACCTGAGCTGGCCGTGCAGATCGTCCTTAGCGAAGTCATCGATCACGAGGCAGGATCTTGCCATCCGACGGCGAGCGGAGCGGCCCTGGACCTCACAGCGCCATGGTTCGTAACTCACCGACACGATCCGACGACGATCTTGCAGCGCCAGGCCCATGAGCCTTGCGCGACCAGGAAGCCTAAGCCATCCCGTCTGCCGCCGACCCACACCTCGTGGAGCGGGCCAGGGCCAGGGTGACAAGGTGGAGCGTCCCCAGGCGGTGATGGGCCACGAGGAGCCGTCAACGACGTTGAACTACACCCACCGGTCGGACGGGCGGGATCAACGCATCCGCGACGCGTTCGCTGACGATCCGCTGACGCCCAACGACAACTGACGATGGAATCAGCAAGAGCCACCCTCTTCCGAGGGTGGCTCTTCTGGTTACTTCGATGGTGGGCGATACTGGGATCGAACCAGTGACCTCTTCGGTGTGAACGAAGCGCTCTCCCGCTGAGCTAATCGCCCTCAGCGCCGATGACTCTACCTGATCGTGTGAGCGGACCGGAAATCCGGGTCCCGCGCGCCGCACCCTGGCCCGCCCGCTCCCCGCACCCCGGCTCCGCGACCCCGGTCAGTGCGTGGCGAGGTAGTGCAGCAGCCGGGCCACCAGGTCGATGCCGAGGCTGTACTTGAGCGAGAGCCACACCACCGTGGCGACGAAGATCAGGCCGACGGAGCCGAGGGCGATGCGGACCGGCAGGGTCCGGGAGGTGGCCCAGCGGGTCCAGGCCTGGACGTGCCGGCGGGTGAAGGCGAGCAGCCGGCGGGCCCAGTGGAACTCGACGGCCCAGATGGCGAGGCCGCCGATCACGATCAGCCAGCCGGGGCCGGGCAGCGGGATCAGGGCGAGGCCGACGGTGACCACCAGCGCCCCGGCGATCGCGATGAAGATCTTGAGGGCGACCCGGCCGGTGGGGTTGGCGCGGATCAGGTCGAGACTGGTCCGGACCCGCTGCCGGAAGCCGGTCGGCGGGCGATCAGCGAGGGTGGTGCCGGCGCCACCGGAGGCACGGGTGGGACGGCCGGCGCCGCCGGCGCGGACGGGGCGCGGGGCGGCGCCGCGGGCAGGCGCGCGACCTCGACCGGAGCGGCCGCCGGCGGCAGGCCGACCGGTCCCGTCGTGCTGATCCTTCGGCACCGCGTTCCCCCGCCTTTCGGCTGCTCGGACCCCTACTTTCGGTGAGTCGGTCGCGGCCGTCGCATCCATTGAGGATCGGTTCGTGACCATTTCACCCCCCAGTGTCGCCTCGGCCCGTCACTTGCGCAGACCACTGGACGTTACCGGAGTAAGTCGACGACTGAGCCACCCGACGCCGGGCGGGATCACGCACTGGGCAGACCGGAAATCGTACAAGAAGTTTCACATTCTGGCGGCGCTTCCGAGGCACTTCCCACCACTGGGTGAAGTCAGCGTATGGCGGAGCGTAGCCAGGAGTAGCACCTGAGTATGGGAAAAGCGGGACACGCGCGTTCCGCAGCGGTGCCGGGGGGAGAACGTCCATGAGTGTCATCCGACCGACGACCGTAGAGGTCGAGACGTCGCTAAGGCTCGTCGCACCTGACGCCACCGCCTTGCCGGTGCGTGCCAGTCTGCGTTACGACCCTGCTGACCCGTATGCGGTCCATGTCCTGTTCCACGCCGAATCCGCCGGTGGCGAGGCCGTCAGTTGGTCCTTCGCCCGCGAGCTGCTGGTGACCGGTCTCGACGAACCGGCCGGCATCGGCGACGTCCGGGTCTGGCCCTGGGCCACCCCGCGCGGCGACTTCGTCGCGCTGGCGCTGTCGTCACCCGACGGCAACGCGCTCTTCGAGGTGCCGCGCAGCGTGCTGGTGCGCTTCCTGCGGCGAACCTACGTCGTCGTCCCGCGCGGCCGCGAGGCCGAGCACCTCGACGTCGACACAGCGGTGAACCGGCTGCTCGCCGGCCGCTGACCCATCCGATCGGAGCCGCGCGGATCTGCCGAGTCCGCGCGGCTCCGGCTCACCCGCGACCGGGTACGCCTCAGCCGTGCGTGGTCAGGCCGCCGTCGACGGGTATCACCGCGCCGGTCAGGTACGCCCCGGCGCGGGACGACAGGTAGATCGCGGTGCCCGCCATGTCCTCCGGGCGGCCGATCCGGCCCAGCGGCACCTGCTGTTCGATCGCCGAACGGGACGCCGGGTCCTGCAGGGCGAAGGCCATCATCTTGCTCTCGAACGGGCCCGGGGCGATCGCGTTGACCGTGATCTGCTCACCGGCCAGTTGGTGGGCCAGGCTGCGGGTCAGCATGTGCACCGCCGCCTTGGTGGCCGAGTAGGCGTACACCTCCATGAACGGCACCCGGATGCCGTCGACCGAGCCGATGTTGATCACCCGGGCCGGGTCGTCGGCGGTGGCCGCGGCGCGCAGCGCCGGCAGCAGCGCGGTGGTGAGCCGGAAGACCGCCTTGACGTTCACCGCCCAGAGCTTGTCGAACGCGCTCTCCGGGTACGCCTCCAGCGGCGCGCCCCAGGTCGCGCCCGCGTTGTTGACCAGCACGTCGAGCCGGTCACCGGTGCGCTTCCGCACGGCCGCGGCGAGCCCCTCGGCCCCCGCGTCGTGGCTCAGGTCGGCCGGCACGCCCTCGCACCGCCCCTCGGCGGAGAGCTCCTTGGCCACCGCCTCGCAGACGTCGGCCTTGCGGGAGGAGACGATCACCCGGGCGCCGGCCTGCACGAAGCCCCGGGCGATCATCAGCCCGATCCCCCGCGTGCCGCCGGTGACCAGGACCGTCTTGTCGGCGACCGAGAACAGCTCCGTCATGCCCATCCCTCGCGAGTCGGTGGACCTACCGCTCGGTAACGTAACCGCGCCCCCGACCGGGGACAACCCCCGCGTACGCGACGCCGCGGTCCCGTCGCCGGGATGCGACCACTCCCACCTCCGGTTACCGTCGCAGGTGATGGTCCCTTCCGGTCAGCTCTCCCCGGCAATCCGCCCCGACCTGCCCACCCCCGAGATCGACCTGCTCGACCTCCATGACCTCGCTTCCGAGCCCGGGTGGCGCCGCCCGACGCTGCTCGACGCGGATCTGCTGATCCTGGTCACCGGCGGCCACGGCACGGCCGAGCTGGACTTCCGCGCGCTGCCGTGCCGGCCGGGCACGCTGCTGCGGGCCAGCCCCGGCCAGGTGCTGCGCTGCACCCCGCAGCTCGACGCG
Source organism: Micromonospora sp. A200 (assembly GCF_029893845.1). Taxonomy (NCBI): domain Bacteria; kingdom Bacillati; phylum Actinomycetota; class Actinomycetes; order Micromonosporales; family Micromonosporaceae; genus Micromonospora; species Micromonospora sp. A200. Next base: position 10,469 of record NZ_JARXXY010000002.1, read on the forward strand.
ACGGTGGTGCGCTGGCGCGGCGAGACGCTGCGCGGCCTGGACGTCGACCCGGACGCCGTGCCGACCCACCACCAGCTCGCCGGCGAGGACGAGGACGCGGTGATCAACGAGGTCAGCCAGTTGGCGGTGGACAGCCGCCGGCACCGCGACAACCCAGCCGCCCGGGCTTTGCTGCGCCATGAGCTGGCGGTGCTGCTGCTGCGCCTGGCGCTGCTCCCCACCGACCGCCCCGGCGGCGCCGACGGCGGTCCGCACCGGTCGGAACTGGCCACCTTCCACCGGCTGTGCCGGGAGATCGAGCGCGGCTACCAGCACACCCGCCGGGTCGAGGACTACGCCGCCCAGTTGGGCTGCTCGGTGCGTACCCTGACCCGGGCCTGCCTGGCGGTGACCGGGCGCAGCGCCAAGCAGGTGGTGGACGAGCGGGTCGCGCTCCAGGCCAGCCGGCTGCTGGCCGCCACCGACGAGCCGGTGGCCCGGATCGGTCGCCGGTTGGGCTTCCCCGAGCCGACCAACTTCGGCCGCTTCTTCACCCGCGAGGTCGGGGTGAGCCCGGGGGCGTTCCGGGCCGCGCGGGAGCAGCCGCTGCGGCGGATCGTCCGGCAGCGTCGGCCCGCCGACCCGGCGGACCGAGCCGGGCGGGCATGATGGCGGGGTGCAGATCTCCGCGCGCGGCGACTACGCGGTACGGGCGGCGCTGAGCCTCGCCACCGCGTACCCCTCGCTGCTGTCCACCCAGGCGATCGCCACCGAGCAGGACATGCCGCGCAAGTTCCTCGAGGCCGTCCTGGCCGACCTGCGCCGGGCCGGCATCGTGCGGGCCCAGCGCGGCGCGGAGGGCGGCTACACGCTGGCCCGGCCGCCCCGCGAGGTCACCGTCGGGGCGATCCTGCGCGCCGTCGAGGGCCCGCTGGCCGGGGTACGCGGCCTGCGCCCCGAGGAGACCCGCTACGAGGGTTCGGCGGAGAACCTCCCCCGGCTCTGGGTGGCCGTCCGGGCCGCCGTCCGGCAGGTACTCGACGAGGTCAGCCTCGCCGAGGTGGTCAGCGGCCGACTGCCCGCACACGTCCGAAAGCTGACCGCTCTGCCCGACGCCTGGGAGCCCCGCTGATGCCCACCCCCACCCTGCGCACCGACCGGCTGCTGCTGGAGCCCTACCGCCCGGCCGACGCCGACGACTTCGTCGCCCTGCTCAGCGACCCGGAGGTGGCCCGGTACATGGGCGACGGACCGATGACCCCCGCCGACGCCGCCGCCCTGTTCGGCCGGGTGTTCACCACGGTCTACGCCGAGGACCTGTTCGACGTGTGGGCGGTGCGCCACGACGGCCGGTACGTCGGGCACGCCGAGATCAAGCGCACCGACGAGGTCGACGGCCACGAGCTGGTGTACGCCCTGGCGAAGCCGGCCTGGGGCGCCGGCCTCGGCACCGAACTGGCCCGGGCCCTGGTCCGGTACGGCTTCGACACCCTCGACCTGACCCGGGTGCACGCCACCGTCGCCGAGGCCAACACGGCCTCGCTGGCGCTGCTGGCCAAGCTCGGCTTCGTCCACCAGCGGGACGTCACCGAGGACGACGGCAGCGTCACCCGGGTCCTCGCCGTCGATCGCGCACCGGCGCCCGCCTGAGCCGACGCCGGCGCGCCCCCCCGGAGTCACAGCGTCCGGATCACCTCCTCGGCGGCCAGCCGAGGCAGCCGGTCATGACAGCCCTTGTCACTTGCCAGTTCCGAATCGCGTGCCGGCAACTCGACGTAGATCTCGGCTGGGCCGAGCAACCTCTGGCCGCCCAGTTCCCTGGCACCGCTTTGGCGGTCGCGCCGAGCGGCGGTTGCGACCTCGTGCCGACAAGGTGCCAGGTGACCGGATCGGGGATGCCCTCAAGGACTTGGCGCCCTGCGCGTCGGAGCCGTATTGACGTTCTCTCCGCCCGCCGGGGCGAAGATTCCCTCCACGCTGCGTGTGAGCCGCGCAGCGTCCGGGTGGATTACCGCTTCGCCGCGCGGCGCCACCATCGCTGGTGGTCTCACCCGCGCTCCACGGTCGTTTAGCCTGTCCGCCCGTCCGGCGGCCAGAATGTTGATGGCGGCGCTGACGTCCCTGTCGTGACAACTACCGCAAGGACATTCCCATGATCGGACATTGAGTGCGATCTTGTCGCTGATGCGCCCGCAGTCCGAGCACGTCCGAGTGGAGGGGAAGAACCGGTCCACCCGCGCGAAGGTCCGCCCATACCGGACGGCCTTGTACTCCAACATGCCGGTAAAACTTGCCCATCCTGCGTCGTGCACCGACTTCGCAAGACGCGTCCGACAGAGTCCGACAACGCACAAGTCCTCGACGTACACCGCTTGGTTATCGCGGATGACCTGTGTCGAGAGTTGATGCTGCCAGTCACGCCGGATGTCAGCGACCTTGGCGTGCGCCCTCGCCACCTTGACGACGGCCTTCTTGCGGTTCTGACTACCCCGCTGCTTACGGGACAGGTCTTGCTGCAACCGTCGCAGTCTGCGGGCAGCCCGCCGCAGGAACTTCGGCGCGGTCACCTTTCTGCCGTCGGAGAGGACCGCGAAATGCATCAGGCCCAGGTCGATGCCGACCTCGGATGCTCGTACAGGAAGCGCCTCCTCCCGGGGCGTGATCACGACGAAGGAGGCGAAGTACCGGCCTGCTGCGTCCTTGACGATCGTCACGGAGGTCGGGTCCGAGGGCAACGGACGCGACCACCGCACGTCCACGTCGCCGATTTTTGGCAGACGCAGCCGACCGTTGTTTAGCACTGCGAACCGTGAGTTCTTGGTGAAGCGGATCGCCTGCCGGTTGTCCTTGCGCGACCGGAACCGCGGCGGGGCGACCTTCCGGCCTTTCCGCTCTCCGGAGAGCGAGGCAAAGAAGTTGCGGTACGCCCTGTTCAGATCGGCGAGGGCTTGTTGGAGCACGACCGACGACACTTCGCCCAACCACCCCCGCTGGGGCGTCTTCTTCGCCTCGGTGATGACTTGCTTGGACAACTCCCCATCTGAGACGTAGGGCAGGTTGTTCTCCCGCGCGCTCTGCCGTGCCCGCAGTCCATCATTGAACACCACTCGAGCACACCCGAACGCCTGCGCTAACCCTCGGCACTGGGCAGCGTTCGGGTAAATCCGGTAGTTGTAGCGGAGCTGCACCCACGCAGATTACCGTCCGCCCGCGTCCTATTTCGAGTAGTGCGCGCTGATCCACACCGGCATTCATCTCGGCGCGACCCATCTCCTTCCACTGGTCGAACGCGCCGCTGTCACTCCGACCTTCAGTCCCGTGAAATGCTGCTGGTAGGGGCGCCACAGGACCGCGTCGACGCCGAGCGACGCGGGTTGGATTGAGGGCTCTGCGACCAGGGAGGCCCGGTGGCGCCGGATATGCCGGCCCTCGCGCGGGGCCCCGGGGGGAGGGGGAGGTAAGGCGGGAAGGACTGCTGGTGGCGACGCCTGGTCCTCTCCCGGTCCCATCGCTGACTTAGTTGGACCCCTTGCCGAGCTGCGTTTACCGCCCGGCAACACCTACCTGCTGAGTAGAGATTGCGGTGACCGTCCAGAGCGGATCGTCGCAGGTTTCACGAATCCGCGGTTCGGGCATGTTCGGTAACGTCAGAGCAGGGCACGAGAGGGAACGGCGAAGGGAGCCCCCGATGGGTCTGATGTTCCGCAAGCGCAAGAAGTACGGGCCGATCATCCTGAACTTCACCGAGAACGGCTTCTCCTCGTGGAGCATCAAGATCGGTCGCTGGTCCTGGAACTCCAAGGCCAAGGCGCACCGTGTCGACCTGCCGGGGCCGCTCTCCTGGAAGCAGGACAAGACCCGGGCGTGACGTCCCGAGGTCGAGCGGGGTGCCGGTGATTCACCGGCACCCCGCTCGACGTTCGCCGGCCCGTACCCGCAACCCGCGGCCCCCGGCCCGGGCGGTGGTCTGCGGGCAGCTGGTGGTCAGCATCGCCGGTGGTGGCCACCGGCGCGTCGGTGCTGGTCAAGCAGTTGACCGGGCGGCTGCGGCCGGGCCGGCGGTGATCAGCACGTCGCCGCCGAGCCGGCCGTGCTCCGGGTCGCGGCGCACCGCGCCGGAGTGCAGCAGGCTGGTGAGCGCGCCGACGGTGTCCGCGGCCCGGTAGACGGTCGCGGTGAGGGTGTGTCGGCGCAGCTCGGTGACCGTACGCGGGCCGGAGCGGGCCAGCTCGGCCAGCAGCTCGCGGCGCAGCGGCCCCGGCTCGGGGTGCAGGGCGATGTCGAGCAGCCCGCCCGCCGGGTCCTCGGGGTCGCGGTAGCGCACCCCGGCGAACTCGTCGACCTCCCACAGCGCGTCCTTGAACGCCTCCAGGCTCTTCTCCAACCCGGTGCCGAACGCGACCCGCCGGGCCGGTGAGCCGTCGGCCGGTACCAGCTCGACCTCGGTGATCAGCGCAAAGCCGGCGTCGGTCAGGGCCGGCCGCAGCGACGCCGGCGCGGGAGCGGTGAGCAGCAGCTCGGCCGGGCGACCGGTCGCCGCGGCGGCCAGCAGCGCCGGCTCGGCGACCGCGGCGTCCACCATGGTCAGCAGCGGTGCGCCGGCCGCGCCGCCCGCCTTGAGCACCACCGGCAGCCGGGACGCGTCCCCCGGGACCAGGTGCACGGCCACGTCGGCCGGCAGCGTCGCCTCGACCGCACCGAGCCGGGCCGGCAGGTCGGGCTCAGCGCCGGCGAGCACCAGGACGGTCAGCCGCCGCCCGCGCAGCCGGTCGGCGAACTCGGCCACCACCCGCAGCGCCGCCTCGGCGGCTTCGGGATCGGGGTACGACAGGGCGAGGGTGGCCCGCCGGGAACGGTGCAGCGCCCCCGGCAGCCAGTGGTCGAGCTGCCGGACGAGCAGTTCACGCAGGACGGTGTCGGTGGCCATCCTGCCGTTGTACCGTACGGCGACCTTAGGCCGGCACGGAGATGCCCACGCCGCCCCGGGTCTGGCCGCCGTAGCGCCGCCGCTCCCGGTCGAGGTCCAGCCGGCCGATCCGCTTGCGCGCCGCCAGCGCCTCGTCGTCGAGCAGGTCGGCCGGGACGATCCAGACGATCTCGAACTCCAGGCCGTCCGGGTCCTGCCCGTAGAGGCTCTTGGTGGTGCCGTGGTCGGAGGTGCCGACCAGCGCGCCCGCGGCGGCCAGCCGCTCGGCGGTGGCGCCCAGCTCGTCCAGGGTGTCCAGCTCCCAGGCCAGGTGGTAGAGGCCCACGGTGGCGCGCCCGGCCTGCGAGCGGCCGGCCGCCGCGCCGATCTCGAACAGGCCGAGGTCGTGGTCGTTGGTGGAGTCGGGCGCCTGGAGGAACGCGGCGCCACGGAACCCGTCCGGGGTCATCGCCACCGGCCGGAAGCCCAGCACGTCGCGGTAGAAGGCGACGCTGCGGTCGAGGTTGCTGACGTAGAGAACGGCGTGGTTGAGGCGGTGGATTCCCATGCACCCCACGCTAGCGCTGTTTGGTTGAGCGTTCAACCATTGCCGCTATGATGGACGCCATGACCCGGTGGCTGGACCCCGACGAGCAGCGCACCTGGCGGGCCTTCCTGACCGCCTCCCGGGCGCTGATGGACACCCTCGACCGCGAGCTGCAACGCGACGCGGGGATGCCGCACGCCTACTACGAGATCCTGGTCCGGCTCTCCGAGGCCCCACGACGGCAACTGCGGATGAGCGAGCTGGCCGACCTGACCGGCTCCTCGCGCAGCCGGCTCTCGCACGCCGCCGCCCGACTGGAGGCGGCCGGGTGGCTCCGGCGCGAGGACTGCCCGACCGACCGGCGCGGCCAGATCGCCGTCCTCACCGACGACGGCTTCGCGGTGCTCGCCGCCGCCGCGCCCGGCCACGTCGAGGGCGTACGCCGGCACCTCTTCGACGCGCTCAGCCCGGCCCAGGTCGACCAGTTGCGCCGGATCAGCGAGACGCTGGTCGCCCACCTGACCGGTTGACGACTCCGATCACCGTCGGGGCTTGTACAACCCGTGGCCGGACGAGCACGATGGGGCGTGCCCTCCGGCTTCGGTGAACTGACCCTCCAGGCGCACCACCTGGTGTCCGCCGGCGACCTCGCCGGCGCGCAGCGACTGCTCGCCGACGCGCTGACCGACGCCGACCCCCGGCCCGACCACGCCTCCCCCGAGCTGGCCGACGCCGCCGGGCTCCAGGCGCGGGTGCTGGTCGCGCTCGGCGAGCCGCACTCCGCGCGCGGCTGGGCGGCCTTCGCGTACGCGGCCGCCACCCGGCTCTACGGGCGCTCGGACGAGCGGACGATCTCGGCGGGAGCGACGCTGGCCGCCGTGCTGCACCGGGTCGGCAGCAACGCCCGCGCGGCGCGGCTCTACTCCGAGGTGATCCTGGAGCTGACCGCCCGCGACGGGCCGGAGTCGCTGCGGGTGCTCGCCGCGCACGCCGACCTGGCCACGGTGGAGTACGCCCGGGGCCAGTGCGCGCAGGCCCGGGAACGCCTCCAGGACGCCTGGGAGCTGCACCGCGAGGTCTACGGCGACGGTAACCCCAGCGGCATCAAGATGCTGGCCCGGCTCGGCGCGATGCAGCGCGACTGCGGCCGGTTCACCGAGGCGCACGACAGCCTGGCGCTCGCCCGCGAACTGGCCCGGCAGCACCTGCCCGCCGACGACCCGCTGGCCCGGCAGGTCGCGACCCTGGCCCGGGCGGCCGCCGACCCGGACCACGTCTGCGACGACGAGCCGCCCCCGGAGCGGGACACCCCGGTGGTGCCGGCCGCCCGCACCGCCCCGGCCGACGAGGGGCCGCCCGAGCCGCCCGCCTGGCCGGTGGGGCCGGCGGCGACCGACCAGGCGTACCCGCCGACGGTGCCCGGCCAGCGGCTGCCCACCGAGGACACCGACATCCCGGAGGCCGACGACCCGTACGCCGACTGGTGGCCGCCGGAGCCGGTCGCCGAGCCGGAACGGGCCGCGCACGAGCGGGTCCCCCCGTCCGTGGTCGGGCTGGCCGACGGGTACGCCGAGGAGGCCGACGGGGTGCACCGGGTGGGTCAGCGCCACCCGGAGGAGTCCCGGCTGCTGCCGGTGGTGGTGCCCCGGCACCACGCGCCGCCACCGCGCCGCAACCGGGCCACCCCGGCCGTGGTCGCCGGGCTGACCGTGGTGGTGCTGGGCACCGTCGCGGTGGTCGCCGGGGTCTCCCAGGTCGACGGCGGTGGCGACGACCCGCCGGCGCCCGCCGCCGTGCCGACCGGCCCGCCGAGCCCCACCGCGTCGTCCGCGCCGACCGGCGCCGGGATCGCCGCCCCGCCCGGCACCCCACCCGCCCGGGTGACCCTGCGCGACCGGCGCGACAACATCGCGCTGGACTGGGAGTACCCGGTGGGGGCGGAGGGGCCGGTGGTCATCTCCGGCGGCCGCGCCGGGCAGGACCCGCGCGCCTTCCAGGAGTTGCCCGCCGGCACGAACAGCTTCGTCGTCTACGGCCTGGACCGCACCAACGACTACTGCTTCACCGTCGCGGTCGCCTGGTCCACCGACACCGTCGCCCGCGCCCCCGAGGTCTGCACCCGCCGCCGCTGACTCCCCCACCCCGCTCGATCTGGCCGCTTTCGGAGAAAGCGTGGCCATCCGGCACCGTAAAGGCACTCTTTCTCGGAAAGTGCGCCAGCGGGCGGCCAGGTGGGATCGGCCCGGTGCGGCGGGCGAAGGGGGTGGCGGGGGGTGTGACGTGGGTGTCCGCGCGGCCGGATGCTTGGTGCGGCGGGTCGCGGCGCGGTATCTTTCTCCGTTCGGAGACACAAAAAGGAATGGCAACTATGGCCATTCCTTCGCCCATGTTAACTGACGAGGAGACGGCTTGTCAACGCAATCCGACGGTTCCGTCGCGCAGCAGCCCGACGACGAGATCGGCCACGAGCAGGAGTACGTCTCGCTGCTCTACGGCCGGCTGGACGACATGCGTGAGCAGGCCGCCCAGCGGCTCACCGAGGAACTGCGGACCACCGGGGGCACGTTGCAGGCCCGGTCCCAGCGCGACAGCGCGGTCCAGATGTACGCCGACCAGGTCGAGCAGTTCTCCGCCGTGGAGAACGGGCTCTGCTTCGGCCGGCTCGACGACACCGACGGGGCCCGGCACTACATCGGCCGGATCGGCATCTTCGACACCACCGGCGACTACGACCCGCTGCTGATGGACTGGCGCGCCCCCGCCGCCCGGCCGTTCTACCTCGCCACCGCCGCCAACCCGCAGGGCGTCAAGCGGCGCCGGCACCTGCGTACCCGGCAGCGGAAGGTGACCGGACTCAACGACGAGGTCCTCGACCTCGCCACCGCCTCCCCCACCGCCCACGAGGAGCTGACCGGCGAGGCGTCCCTGCTCGCCGCGCTCAACGCCGGCCGGACCGGGCGGATGCGCGACATCGTGGAGACCATCCAGGCCGAGCAGGACCGGGTGATCCGGGCCGACCTGCCGGGCGTGCTGGTGGTGCAGGGCGGCCCCGGCACCGGCAAGACCGCCGTCGCGCTGCACCGCGCGGCGTACCTGCTCTACACCCACCGGCGGGAACTCTCCAGCCGGGGCGTGCTGCTGGTCGGCCCGAACGCGACCTTCCTGCGCTACATCTCGCAGGTGCTGCCCACGCTGGCCGAGACGGGCGTGCTGCTGCGTACCCCCGGCGACCTCTTCCCCGGCGTCAGCGCGCGGCGCGCCGAACCGGCCGAGACGGCGGCGCTCAAGGGGCGGACGGTGATGACCGAGGTACTGGCCGAAGCGGTCCGCGACCGGCAGTGGGTGCCCGACGAGCCGCTGGAGATCGAGATCGAGCGGGACACGGTGCGGCTCGACCCGGAGATGGTCCGCCAGGCCCGCGACCGGGCCCGCCACTCCGGCCGCCCGCACAACCTGGCCCGCGCCGTGTTCGACGTCGAGGTCGTCCACGCGCTCGCCGCGCAGATCGCCGAGCGGATCGGCGCCGACCCGCTGGGCGGGGAGAACCTGCTGGAGGAGGCCGACCGCGCCGAGATCCGTCGGGAGCTGCGCGAGGAGCCCGGCATCCGGGCCGCGCTCGACGAGCTGTGGCCGGTGCTCACCCCGCAGCGCCTGCTCGCCGACCTGTACGCCTCGACCGACCGGATCGCCGCGGCCGCGCCGATGCTCACCGACACCGAGCGCGCGCTGCTGCACCGGGAGCCGGGCGGCTGGGCGCCGGCCGACGTGCCGCTGCTGGACGAGGCCGCCGAGCTGCTCGGGGAGGACGAGCGGGCCGCCGCGGCCCGCCGCGAGCGGATCCGCTCCTTCCAGCGCGAGTACGCCGAGGGCGTGCTGGAGATCTGGAAGGGCTCCCGCTCGATCGACGTGGAGGACGAGGCCGACGGCGGCGAGATCCTCGGCGTCACCGACCTGATCGACGCCGACCGGCTGCTGGAGCGGCAGGAGGAGGCCGACCGGCTGACCACCGCGCAGCGGGCCGCCGCCGACCGGAGCTGGGCGTTCGGGCACGTGATCGTCGACGAGGCGCAGGAGCTGTCGCCGATGGCCTGGCGGCTGCTGATGCGCCGCTGCCCGAGCCGGTCGATGACCATCGTCGGTGACGTGGCGCAGACCGGCGCGCTGGCCGGCACCCCGTCCTGGGCCGACGCGCTGGAGCCGTACGTGGCCCGGCGCTGGCGGCTGGAGGAGCTGACCGTCAGCTACCGCACCCCCGCCGAGATCATGGCGGTGGCCGCCGAGGTGCTCGCCGAGATCGACCCCGCGCTGCGCCCACCCCGCTCGGTACGCGCCGGCGGCGTACCACCGTGGGACCGCGCGGTGGACGCGGCCGGCCTGGCCGGGGAGCTGGTGGCGGCGACCACCCGGGAGGCCGCCGGGCTGGACGACGGGCGGCTCGGGGTGATCGTGCCGGCGGGCCGGGCCGACGAGCTGGCCGCCGCGGTGGTGGAGGCGCTGCCGGAGGCGGCGGTCGGCGAGCAGCCGGAGCTGGAGAGCCGGGTGGTGGTGCTGACCGTGGGTCAGGCCAAGGGCCTGGAGTTCGACTCCGTCCTGGTGGTCGACCCGGACGCCATCGTCGCCGAGTCCCCGCGCGGGCGCAGCGACCTCTACGTGGCGCTGACCCGGGCCACCCAGCGGCTGGGCGTGCTCCGCCCCACGTCCTGACCCCTGCTCCCGGCTGCGGCGGCGAGGAGCGATGTGGACGGCAGTGGCCTCACCCGTGCGGGTGAGGCCACTGCTTCGCTGTTCAACGCGATCGTCGCGGGACCGGGTCAGCCGGGGTTCGCGCGATCGTTGGTGAAGTTGCCCACCTGGGAGCCGGTCGAGGACTTGTCGCTCGTCGAGCCACCGGCGGGCGTGCTCAGGCCGCCCGTGGTGGCGTCGCCGGTGGTGGTCGGGGCGACCGTGCCGCGGTGTCGCTCCGGCTGGCGGGCCAACCGGCGCACGCTGGCCGGGCCGGCGGTGCCGCCGGTGGTGGTGATCGCGCCCTGCCCCCGGGTCGGGCCGCCGTCGCGCAGCACGTTCGGGTCGACCGGGGCGTCGGCTGGATCGTCCGGGTCCTGCTCCTGGATCACCCGCAGCACGTCCGTCTGCGGCACGGTCACCTCGTCCAGGGCGCCCTCGCCGTAGACGCCGGCGGTGAGGCGCTCCTCGGCCAGCCGGGTGGACTCCCGCATCATGTCGTTGTCACGCACGTCCATCACCTCGCAGATCTGGCGGTAATCCACTGCCTGCCCGGCCAGGCCGCGACCAAACCGGTCCGCGCCGGTTCACCGGCCGGCCGCCCGCCGCTCGCCTGCCGGCTGTTCCCGCTGCCCATGCTGACCGGCGGGTTGGCGGGAACCGCCCGCCCCCGTAGGAGAGACAGCGTGCGCAGAATGCGCCGTACCGCCATCGCCGCCCTGGTGGTGGCGACCGTGACGTCCGGTCTGGCTGCGCCCGCCCAGGCGCGGCCGGGACCGGAGCGGACCTTCGACCTCCAGGCCCACCGCGGGGGCCTCGGGCTGCGGGTGGAGAACAGCCTCGCCTCGTTCGGCAACGCCCTGCAGCTCGGCGTGAACACGCTGGAACTGGACGTTCAGATCACCGAGGACGGCCAGGCCGTGGTGACCCACGACCGTAGGGTCAGCGGGGCCAAGTGCGTGGACACCGCCCCGGTGCGCCCCGGGGACCCGGAGTTCCCGTACGTCGGCAGATACGTCAACACCCTCACCCTGGCCCAGGTGCGCACCCTCGACTGCGGCTCCCGGACCCTGCCGGACAAGCCCGGTCAGCTGGCCGTGCCCGGCGCCCGGATGCCCCTGCTGCGGGAGGTCTTCGACCTGGTGAAGCGCTACCGGGCCGACGACGTGATGCTCAACGTGGAGACCAAGGTGGAGGCCGGCGCGCCCACCGAGACCGCGCCCCGCGAGCAGTTCGTCCAGGTGACCGCCCGGGAGGTCCGTGCCGCCGGGCTGCTCAAGCAGGTCACCGTCCAGAGCTTCGACTGGGGCGCGCTGATGCGGATGCGCCAGGTCGAGCCGCGGCTGCCCCTGGTCGCCCTGACCAACTACGACTTCCTCCAGGTCGGCCGCCCGGGCGCGTCGCCCTGGCTCGGCGGCCTGGACATCGACGACTTCGCCGGCGACCCGATCCGGGCCGTGCGAAGCTTCGGCGCGAGCGCGTTCTCCCCGGTGCACGGCTTCCCGCAGAACGGCGCCGTCACCGACCCCGGCTACCGGCCGTACGTCACGAAGGACATGGTGGAGCACGCGCACCGCAACGGGATCAAGATGATCCCGTGGACGGTCAACGACGTGCCGACCATGGCGAAGCTGCTCGACGACGGGGTCGACGGGCTCATCACCGACTACCCGGACCGGCTCCGCGACCTGCTGGCCACCCGCGGCCGGCACCTGCCCGCGGCGTACGCCTCGCCGTTCGACATCCAGGCGCACCGCGGCGGCCGGGCCACCCGCCCGGAGAACACCCTGCCCGCCTTCGCGCACGCGCTGGAGCACCCGGCGATCTCCACCCTGGAACTGGACACCGGCGTCACCGCCGACGGGCACCTGGTGGTGCTGCACGACCGGACCGTCAACGGCTCGCACTGCGTCGACACCGCGCCGGCCCGCCCGGGTGACCCGCGGTTCCCCTACGTCGGCAAGCTGGTGCACGAGCTGACCCTGGCCCAGCTGAAGACCGTCGACTGCGGCTCGCGGACGTTGCCGGAGTTCCCGGCCCAGGTGGCCGCGCCCGGCGCCCGGATTCCCACCCTCGACGAGGTGTTCGCCCTGGTGCGCGCCAGCGGCCGCGACGACGTGCGGCTGAACGTGGAGACGAAGATCAGCCCGCTGGTCGACGACACCGAGCCGTACCCGAGCTTCACCCGCAAACTGGTCGGCGCGATCCAGCGGGCCGGCTTCACCCGCCGGACCACGATCCAGTCGTTCGACTGGCGCACCATCCGCTACGCCCACCGGCTGGACCCGCGCATCGAGACCGTCGCCCTGGTCTGGCAGTACGGCCCGGCCGAGTGCGCCTCCCTCGCCGACGAGTGCTCGCTGCGCGCCGTCCACGGCGACCCGTCGGTCAAGAGCCCGTGGACCGGCGGCCTCGACTGGTGGCAGCACCAGGACCTCGGCAAGCTGGTGCGCGCCTCCGGGGCGACGACGGTCTCCGCCAACTGGCAGGTGCACGACCCGGCCCAGGGCAGTGTCGCCTCGGCCGACTGGTACCTGCGGGAGGACCCGGCCTACTTCCACGGCCCCCGGGTGCCGGAGCTGCAGCGGCGGTACGGGCTCACGGTCGTGCCGTACACCGTCAACGACCCGGCGGTCATGCAGCGGGTGATCGACCTGGGGGTGGACGGCATCATCACCGACGACCCGGAGCTGCTCGTCCGGGTGGCCGTGCGCAACGGCCTGCGCTGACGTACCACGCCGGTGGCGCTCTCCCCGCAGGGCGCCACCGGCGACCGCAATCCCCTGGTGAGCCGGTGTTACCTCTCGGGGGCGTCGGGTAGACGGAGGTTGCCCGCGCCATGAACGCGAACCGTGCCGTGGCCGAAACGCGGTAGCGGGGCGAGGGAGTGCAGGTACTCATCAAATCCTGAGGAGGACCAGATGAGCACGCAGGCTGCATCCACCAGGCCTACCAACCGGCCGATGCAGGAAGCGCCCAACCGGGCGATGACCGAGGCTCCGACCCGTCCGATGCCGATGATGGGCGACGGGCGCCGCGAGCAGGCGATCCCCGCACCGGGGACGGAAACCAAGCCGTCGCTGCGTACGACGGAGTTCTGGGTCTACATCGCCGGCGTGATCGGCATACTGGCCGCGTCATTCCTGGTCGGTAAGAACTCGGTCGGGGTGGACATCTTCCGCGCCCCGCAGGCCTGGTTCTTCATCACCCTGCTGACCATCGGTTATCTGGGCAGCCGGGGCCTGGCCAAGGCCGGCAGCAACTTCCGCAGCAGTGAAGAGCGCAAGGCCCGTCACTGACCCACAAGATCAACGCCGTGAGAACGACGGCCCCCGGGATGCGTCCCGGGGGCCGTCGTCGCGTCGGCTCACTCGAAGTCGCCGCCGAAGTCGCCGCCGCCGAAGTCACCCTCGAAGGCGTCCTCGATCATCTCCCCGGCGACCAGGCCACCGGCGACGCCGAGGGCCGCCCCGGCGACCATGCCGCCCATGCCGTGACCCCGGCGGCCGTACCCGTGCGGGGCGCCGAAGCCGGCGGCGCGCAGGCTGCCGTAGCGGGAGGTGGTCTCGCGCAGCCAGCCGTCGACGACCTGCGCCCAGTCGACCCGGTCGGCGTCGGCGTGCGAGACGGTGTACCGGCCGAACGCGTCGTGGCCGGCGCTGAGGAAACCACCGCGCTTGTCGCACTCGAGGATCACCTCGACGCCGTGCGGGCTGGTCACGAAGGTCAGCTCGACCTCGGTGACCGCCTGGGCGTACTGCGGCGCGGCGAAGAACTCGATCTCCTGGTAGAACGGCAGCGTCTGCTGGGTGCCGCGGAGGTGACCGCGCTCCAGGTCGGCGTGCTTGAACCGGAAGCCCAGCCGCTGGAAGGCCTCCAGGATCCGCTCGTGCACCGGCAGCGGATGGATGTTGACCTGGTCCAGGTCGCTCTTGTCGATCGCCCGGGCGATCGCCAGCTCGGTACGCAGACCCATCGTCATCCCACGCAGGCGCTGGCCGTAGACGTCGGTGATCGGGGCCTCCCACGGCACCGGCAGCTGGAACGGGATCGACAGCTGCTGCTTCGGGGCCAGCTGCAACGGCCCGCTGACCGCCATCCGCTGGAACTCCATGATGCCGGCGTACTCGGTGTCGCCGCTCTCGATCTCCACCCGGGTGACCAGGCCGACGGTGATCTGCTCGATGTTCGCCGGGGCGTCGCCGCCGACGAGGTTGACCTGCCCGTCGAGGGTCAGGCCCGGCCGGGTGTTCGGGTTGGCCAGGACCGTGTCGACGCTGGGCCCACCCACACCGAACGCGCTCAGCATCTTCTTGAAGACCATCGGAACTCCCGCTTCCCGCCACCCGCGCTCCACCACGGAGCGCACGGTTACCGAGGGCACCCTAGCTCGGACGACTGTGAGCTGCCTGGGAAGCGCCGCCACGGCGGATCACCACCGGCGCGATGGGACGCCGGCGGCGAGGAACACCGTCATGGACAGCGCCGTGGCGCCGCCGGTGGGCGATTCAGCCGCCGGTCACCGCGGCGGTCACCTCGACCTCCAACACCGCGCCGTCCAGGAAGAGTCGGCTCACCTCCACCGTGGTGCTGGCCGGCTTGGCGTCCGGAAAGTACCGGCGGCGGACGGCGGCGTAGCCGGCCAGGTCACCGAAGTCGGTCATGAACGTGCGGACGTGCATGACGTCGGCGAACGTGGCGCCGTGCGCGGCCAGCAGGGCACCGATCAGCTCGAAGATCCGTTCGGCCTGCGCGCGGACATCGCCGGGTGCCACCACGGCGCCGTCGTCGTCCACAGCGACCTGGCCGGAGAGCACGAGCAGCGCACCGCCCGCCAGGTCGAGGCGGGCCACGTGGGCGAACCGGTCGCCGAACGGCGCCGACACGGTCGCGGGGTTGTCCAAGGTGACGGTCACAATTTCTCCTTGTCAGCGGTGGCGACGGCCGCGGGGCGTACGTCGGTGAGGGTGGCGATGTCGGCGTCGGGCCGCGACGCGGCCGCCAGCACGGACGCGCTGGCACTCAGCACGGGTGCCGGCACGTCTCCGAGCGCGTCGAGAGCGAGCCGGGCGTCCTTGGCGGCCAGCGCGACGGCGAATGCGGCGTCCGTGGCGCTCGCGCGGGCGACCGCGCCGCCGAGCGGTCCGGTGGCGAGCGCCTCCCACGCCGTACCCCGATCCACGCCCACCGCGTCGGCGACGGCCAGCGCGTCGGCGACCGCCGCGACCGCCGTGAGCAGGGCGGTGTTGAGCACCAGCTTCATCGCGGCGCCGGCGCCGGGGCCACCGCAGCGGCGCAGCGTGCCCAGGTTCCCCAGCACCGGGGCGACCCGGTCCACGGCTACCCCCTCGCCACCGGCCAGCACCACGAGCCGACCCGCCTGCGCCGCGCCCGCGCTGCCGGCGACCGGCGCGTCCACGAGCCGTACGCTCCGCGGCAGCCGCTCGGCCAGCTCGCGGACGGCCGGCGGGCCGATCGTGGACATCTCGACAAGGTGGGCGCCCGTCCGCAAGGCGGCCGCCGCCCCGTCGACGTCGAACAGCACCTCCCGTACGGCGGTCGCATCGGTGAGCATGGTGATCACCACATCGGCGTCCCGGACGGCCTCCGCCGGGTTGGCGGCGGCCCGGGCACCGGCGTCGACGAGCGGCCCGGTGCGTTCGGCGGTGCGGTTCCAGACGGTGAGCCGGTGCCCGGTGGCCAGCAGCCGGCAGCCGAGCGCCGTACCCATCGTGCCCGTGCCCAGCAGTGCGATGGCGTCCATGACCGGCAACGTTAGGCGGATGTCACTCATGCGACCAGCGACTGTTTGTCATGTCTGCCATGCGGTGTAAGCATGGCCCGGTGCAGCCACACACCCTTCGGGTCTTCCGCGCCGTCGCCGAGCACGGCTCCATCACGGCCGCGGCCCGGACCCTGCGCTACACCCAGTCGGCGGTGTCCCGGCAGATCGCCGCGCTGGAAGCCGACATGGGTTGCCCGCTGTTCGACCGGTTGCCCCGTGGCGTCGCCCTCACCGAGCACGGCCGGTGCCTGCTCGGCCATGCCACGGCGGTGCTCGACCGGCTCGACACCGCGCGTCGGGACATGGCCGCACTGCGCGACCTGACCGCCGGCCGGCTCCGGGTCGGCGCCTTTCCCACGGCGGTCGCCGCGCTCGTGCCGCGCGCTCTGGCCACGTTCCGCTCCGACCATCCCGACGTGGCCCTCTCCCTGGTCGAGGGGCTGACGTCCGGTCTGCTGGAACGCCTTGTCGACGGCGACGCCGACGTGGCGGTGCTCAGCGCCGCACCGGATCAGCCGCTGGACAGCGAGCGGGTCGACCTGCACCACCTCCTCGATGAGGCCCTGCTGGTGGCGGTGCCCCGGACGCACCGGCTCGCCCGACGGCGCACCGTCCGGCTGCGCGAGCTGGCCGACGACGCGTTCATCGCCGGTTCGGCCACCGCGGAGGAGACCCTGCTGCGCGCCACCCTGCCCACCGGCTTCCGACCCAGGATCGACATCGTGGCCGCGGAGTGGACCGGCAAGCTCGGCTGTGTGGCGGCCGGCCTGGGCGTCGCCCTGGTCCCGGCCCTGGCCGTCCGGGCCGCCCCGCCCGACCTGGCGCTGCTGCGCGTACACCCCGACGACGCGTCCGTTCGGCGGATCTTCGCCGCCACCGTCGCCGGCCGCAGCCGACCTCCGGCGGTACGGCGGTTCCTCACCCACCTCGACACGGCAGCGGCCGGTCTCAGGTGACGTCCGCGCCGGGCCGTCCGGGGTGGCCCGGCGGCCGGGAGGACGCGGGTCAGTCCGGCTCGACGACGACCAGCTCGCCGACCTGCTCGCCGACCTGCCGGCGCCCCTCCGGCGGCAGCTTGGCGTCGGTGATCAGCACGTCGGCCTCCTCCAGCGGGGCGATGGTGGCGATGCCGATGGTCTCCCACTTGGTGTGGTCGGCCAGCACGACCAGTCGCCGGGCGGCGCTGATCAGCCGCCGGTTGACCGCCGCCTCCAGCAGGTTGGGCGTGGTGAACCCGGTCCGCGGGCTCATCCCGTGCACGCCGAGGAAGAGCAGGTCGACGTTGAGGGAACTGATCGCCGCCTCGGCGACCGGCCCGGTCAGCGCGTCCGACGGGGTGCGGATGCCGCCGGTGAGCACCACGGTCTGGTCGGCGCGCGGGTTCTGGTAGAGCGCGTCGGCGACCGGGATCGAGTTGGTCACCACGGTCAGCCCGCGTACGTCGGCGAGCATGGTGGCCAGCGCGGCGGTGGTCGTCCCGGCGGAGAGGGCGATCGCCATGCCGGGCTCCACCATGCCGGCCGCGCGCTCGGCGATGGCCCGCTTCTCCCCCTGCTGGCGGATCGACTTGGCGGCGAAGCCGGGCTCCTCGGCCGAGCCGGGCCCGGCCAGGGTCGCCCCGCCGTGCACCTTGTCGATCAGCCCCCGCTCGGCGAGCACCTCGAGGTCCCGCCGGATGGTCATGTCGGAGACCCCGAACCGGCTCACCAGGTGGCTGACCCGCACGCCGCCGCGCTGCCGGATCAGTTCCAGGATGGCGGTCTGCCGTTGCTGGGCGAGCATCGAGCCTCCTAACCGGGCGGACGGGGAAACGGTACGCAGGTCAGGCCGTCGCCGTCGGCTCGTCGAGCGGGACCGGACCGGCGTGTCCCTCTCGGACCACCGCCACCTCGCCGGCCGGCACGCGCAGCTCACCGGTGCAGCGTGCGCCGCCGAGCAGCTCGGTGCCGGTGACGTCGAGCCGGACCTCGGCGTCGGTGTGGTTGATGACGAATAGCCAGGACCGGTCGCCGTCGCGGCGGCGGACCACCTCGACGCCGGTCGGCGCGGCCACCGGGGGGCGCGCCCCGGCCTCGGCGAGCAGCCGGGCCACCAGCCGGTCGGTGGCCGCCTCGTCCAGCCGGGTGCCGACGTACCAGGCGGTGCCCCGGCCCACCCGGTGCCGGGTGACGGCGGCGACGCCAGGCAGCGGCCCGTCGGCGTACGAGGCGAGCACCTCGGCGCCCTCCGGGTGCAGCCACTCGGTCCACACGTCGGCGGTGGCACCGTCGTCGAGGCGTACCCGCTCGCACTCGCGCAGCGGGAAGAACTCCTCGGTGCGGACGCCGAGCAGGTCGCGGAACGCCCCCGGGTACCCGCCGAGGTGGATGTGGTCGTGCTCGTCGACGATGCCGCTGAAGTAGGTGACCAGGGCGGTGCCGCCGCCGTCGACGTAGCGGCGCAGGGCCTCGGCGTCGGCGTCGCGGACCAGGTAGAGGGTCGGCACGAGGACCAGCTGGTAGCCGCTGAGGTCGGCCGAGGGGTGCACCACGTCGGTGGTGACGCCGGCCCGCCAGAGCGCGCCGTACAGCGCCTGGAGCCGGTCGACGTAGGTGACGTCGACGCTGGGGTGCGAGTCGAGCTCGGCCCCCCACCAGGCCTCCCAGTCGAACAGGATCGCCACCTGGGCGTCGACCCGGCTGCCGCGCACCTCGGCGAGGGCCTTCAGGTCGGCGCCGAGCTGGCACACCTCGCGGAACACCTTGGTGTCCGGGCCGGCGTGCGGCACCAGCGCGGAGTGGAACTTCTCCGCCCCGGCGCGGGAGGCCCGCCACTGGAAGAACAGCACCCCGTCGGCGCCGCGCGCCACATGCGCGAGGCTGTTGCGGCGCAGCTGGCCGGGGGTCTTGGCGACGTTGCGCGGCTGCCAGTTGACCGCGCTGGTGGAGTGCTCCATGAGCAGCCAGGGGTCGCCGCCGGCGACGCCGCGGGTGTGGTCGGCGGCGAGCGCCAGCCCGAGGTGCGACAGCGCGTCGGCGGCGGTGAGGTAGTGGTCGTTGGAGACCACGTCCACGTCGGACGCCCAGGAGTGGTAGTCCAGGTACTTGATCCCGGTGCCGATCATGAAGTTCGTGGTGACGGGCTGCCGGACCAGCCGGGCGAGCACCTCCCGCTCGGCGCGCAGCTGGGCCCGCTGCTCGTCGGAGGAGAAGCGCAGGAAGTCCAGCTGCTGGGTGGGGTTGGCGAAGGTCGGCGCGCTGCGCGGCGGGTTGATCTCGGCCCAGTCGCCGTACCGTTGGCTCCAGAAGGTGGTGCCCCAGGCGGCGTTGAGGGTGTCCAGGTCGCCGTAGCGCTCGCGCAGCCAGTGGCGGAACGCCTCGGCGCTGACGTCGCAGTAGCAGTGCACGTTGTGGCAGCCCAGCTCGTTGGAGATGTGCCACATCACCACGGCGGGGTGCTCGGCGTACCGGCCGGCGACCGCCTCGACCAGGGCGAGCGAACGCTCCCGGAAGATGGGCGAGCTGGGGCAGTACGCCTGCCGCCCGCCGGGCCACAGCACCGTGCCGGCGGCGGTGCGGGGCAGCGTCTCCGGGTGCCGGTGGGCCAGCCACGGTGGCGGGCTGGCGGTGGCGGTGGCCAGGTCGACGTTGATGCCGCCGTCGTGCAGGACGTCGAGGGCCCGGTCCAGCCAGCCGAACTCGTACCGGCCGGGGGTCGGTTCGAGCAGGGCCCAGGAGAAGATGCCGACCGAGACCAGGTCGACGCCGGCGCGGCGCATCAGCGCCACGTCCTCGGCCCAGACCTCCTCCGGCCACTGCTCCGGGTTGTAGTCCGCGCCGTAGAAGATGCCGTCGCCCTGCCAGGTGCCGTGCTGCCGCATGAGTGCAGAGAGTGCCCCCGATGACTGCGCAAGTCAACACTTTCCAACATCGACTCATTTCCAACGTTTACCAACGGGATCCCTTGTCAACGCTGCGGTATCGATCCCCAGCAGCCCTCTTGACACGGCCGCAGGGAGGGGTAGCTTCAAGCGCCACCGGCTGTTCTTGTTCGCCAATGTTGGATCTCGGTGAATCTGTGTTGGCATTCGCGGACACGCCGGCACCTCCACCACTGACCACCTTGGGCGCCGCACCTCTTCATCCGCAGGAGGCACCATGTCCCGTCCCCGTACCGAAGCCGAGTACCTCGCCCGGCTCGTACCGCCCTCCGTCGCCGGCATCGGACGGCGTTCACTGCTCGCCGGCGCGGGCGCGGGCGCGCTGCTCGGCACCGGCCTGCTGGCCGGCTGCGGCTCCGACTCGGACTCCGGCTCGGACAGCAAGACCGTGTCGATCGGCTCGAACCAGTCGGACCCGAAGCCGAAGGAGGTCATCGCCAAGGTGATGGCCGGCTTCCAGACGGCGTCCGGCATCGAGCCGAAGGTCAACACGGTCGACCACAACACGTTCCAGGAGAACATCAACAACTACCTGCAGGGCAAGCCGGACGACGTGTTCATGTGGTTCGCCGGCTACCGGATGCGGTTCTTCGCCGCCAAGGGGCTGGCCGGCGACCTCAGCGACGTCTGGGGCAAGCTCTCCGGCTACTCCGACGCGTTCAAGAAGGCCTCCACCGGCGACGACGGCAAGCAGTACTTCGTGCCGTCGTCGTACTACCCGTGGGCGGTCTTCTACCGCAAGTCGGTCTGGCAGCAGCGCGGGTACCAGGTGCCCACGACGCTCGACGACCTCAACGCCCTCGGCGCGCAGATGAAGAAGGACGGCCTCACCCCGATCGCCTTCGCCGACAAGGACGGCTGGCCGGCGATGGGCACCTTCGACATCCTCAACCTGCGGATCAACGGCTACCAGTTCCACGTCGACCTGATGGCCGGCAAGGAGGCCTGGACCTCCGACAAGGTGAAGAAGGTCTTCGACGCCTGGAACGGGCTGCTGCCGCTGCACCAGGCCGACAGCCTGGGCCGCACCTGGCAGGAAGCCGCCCAGTCGTTGCAGCAGAAGAAGAGCGGCATGTACCTGCTCGGCCTCTTCGTCGCCCAGCAGTTCAGCAACGACGAGCAGGACGACCTCGACTTCTTCACCTTCCCGGAGGTCGACTCGACGATCGGGGCGAAGGCCCTGGACGCGCCGATCGACGGCTACATGATGGCCCGCAAGCCGAAGTCCGAGGCGAACGCCAAGAAGCTGCTGGAGTACGTCGGCTCGAAGGCCGCCGCGGACATCACCGTGAAGAACGACCCGAGCACCCTGGTGGCCAACGGCGGCGCCGACACCAGCGGCTACACCGCCCTGCAGAAGAAGGCCGCCGAGCTGGTCGGCTCGGCCACCGAGATCGCCCAGTTCCTCGACCGCGACACCCGGCCGGACTTCGCCTCCACTGTGATCATTCCGGCGCTCCAGCAGTTCATCAAGAACCCGAAGGACATCGACGGGCTGCTGAACAGCATCGAGAACCAGAAGAAGTCGATCTTCACCAGCTGACGGCGAGAGGGGGAGGACCTCGTGTCCGACCTGCCCCTGATCCAAGCGGATCACGCCGTGCCGTCGCCGGCCGCGACCACCACCTCCACGGGTGGTCGCGGCCGCCGGCTACGGCTCCTGTCCCGCACCGACCGCGTGGTGATCACGCTGATGGTGCTCGTACCGCTGCTGCTCGTCGTCGCGCTGGTCTGGCTGCCGGCGCTGGCCACCGTGGCCCTCTCCGGCACCGACTGGGACGGCATCGGCCCGCTCAGCGAGATCGAGTGGGTGGGCGGTCGCAACTACTCCGACGTGGTCAACATCTACCCGCCGTTCGTGCCGGCGGTGCAGAACAACCTGCTCTGGCTGGCGGCGCTCTTCGTGGTCGCCACCCCGTTCGGGATGTTCCTCGCCGTGCTGCTGGACAAGGAGATCCGCGGCAGCCGGTTCTACCAGACCGCGCTCTACCTGCCGGTGGTGCTCTCGCTGGCGCTGATCGGCTTCGTCTGGCAGCTCATCTACTCCCGCGACCAGGGCCTGCTCAACGCCGTGCTCGGCGGCGACACCGACTGGTACGGCGACCCGAACGTCAACATCTGGGCGGTGCTGTTCGCCGCCGGCTGGCGGCACGTCGGCTACATCATGCTGCTCTACCTGGCCGGCCTGAAGGGCGTCGACCCGTCGCTGCGCGAGGCCGCCGCCGTCGACGGCGCCTCGGAGACCAGCACCTTCTTCCGGGTGGTCTTCCCGGTGATGCGGCCCATCAACATCATCGTGCTGGTGGTGACGGTGATCGAGTCGCTGCGCGCGTTCGACCTGGTCTGGGTCATCAACAAGGGCCGCAACGGACTGGAACTGCTCTCCGCGCTGGTCACCCAGAACGTGGTGGGCGAGGCCAGCCGGATCGGCTTCGGCTCCGCACTGGCGACGATCATGCTGGTGGTCTCCCTGGTCTTCATCACCATCTACCTGGCCACCGTGATGAGGGAGGACCGGCGATGAGCGCGTCGACCATGACCCGCGAGCCGGCGGCCGACGCCCCGGCGAAGCGCCGCGCGCCGCTGCGGCCGGCCCGGGTGGCCCTGCACCTGTTCCTGGGTGCGGTGGCGATCGGGTGGCTCTTCCCGATCATCTGGGCGGTGCTGAGCTCGCTCCGGTCGTACGACTACACCGCCGCGAACGGGTACGCCTCGCTCGGCGGCTGGACCTTCGACAACTACGTCACCGCCTGGCAGACCGCCGAGTTCGGCAAGCACTTCCTCAACTCGGTCTGGATCACCGTCCCGGCGGTGCTGCTGACGCTCTTCCTGGCCTCCTGCGTGGCGTTCGTGATCGCCCGGTTCAGCTGGAAACTCAACATCGTCCTGCTCGGGCTCTTCACCGCGGCCAACCTGCTGCCCCAGCAGGCGCTGCTGATCCCGCTGTTCCGGCTCTTCACCGAGGTGCCGCTGCCGGAGTTCATGAGCGACTCGGAACTGCTCTACGACAGCTACTGGGGGTTGATCCTGGTCAACGTCGCCTTCCAGTGCGGCTTCTGCGTCTTCGTGCTGAGCAACTACATGAAGGCGCTCCCCCGCGACCTGTACGAGGCGGCGATGGTCGACGGCGCGAGCGTCTGGCGGCAGTACTGGCAGGTGACCATGCCGCTGTGCCGGCCGGCCCTGGCGGCGCTGGCCACCCTGGAGGTGACCTGGATCTACAACGAGTTCTTCTGGGCCACCGTGCTGATGCGCAGCGGCGACAAGTTCCCGGTGACCAGCTCGCTGAACAACCTGCGCGGGGAGTTCTTCACCGACAACAACCTGGTCTCGGCCGGCTCGGTGCTGGTCGCCATTCCCACGTTGGTGATCTTCTTCCTGCTCCAGAAGCAGTTCGTCCGGGGGCTGACCCTCGGCGCCTCGAAGGGCTGACCTCGCCGGCCGCCGGGCCTCCGGCTCACGCCCACTGGACATTCGGAGGAGCGATATGCCTGTCAGGCATAAATATGACTGACAGGCATATCGCTCATTGCGATTCGGCCGCCCGATCCCGTCACGGACAGTGACGGACACCGGCGTGCCCCTTACGGAGAGATGAGCGGCCATGACGAATCCGACCGTCATCCACGTCCGTCGAGCGCGGACCAGTTTGGTGCTCGACGCGCGCGGCCCGGGCCTGCCCCGGGTCGTGCACTGGGGCGCCGACCTGGGCCCGCTGCCCGCTGACGACCTGCCCGCCCTGGTCGACGCGACCGTCCCGCCGGTCGTGCCGAGCAGCTTCGACGCGCCCACCGTGCTGTCCCTGCTGCCCGAAGCCAGTGCCGGCTGGAGCGGCCGTCCGGGGCTGGCCGGACACCGCAACGGACGGGACTGGTCGACCGCCTTCCGCCTCGACGGGCTCGACGTGTCGGACGGTGGCCCCGACCCGGGCCGCGTGGCGCTGGGTGGCGATTCGGTGGTCGTATCCGAGGAAGACAGCAAGCCCGACGAGTCCGGCGCGGCGCGGGTGACCGTGCGGGCGTCGGACCCCGGCGCGGCACTGTCGCTGACCATCGAGATCACGCTGGACGCGCATGGCCTGCTGACGCTGCGGCACCGGCTGCGCAACGACGGCGACGCCCCCTACGACCTGCGCGAGCTGACCCCGGTGCTGCCGGTCCCGGCGGTCGCCACCGAACTGCTCGACCTCACCGGACGTTGGTGTCGGGAACGCGCGCCGCAGCGGCACCCGTGGCCGATGGGCGCCTGGGTGCGGGAGGGCCGACACGGGCGGACCGGGCACGACGCCACGCTGCTGCTGGTGGCCGGCACGCCCGGCTTCGGCTTCGGCCACGGCGAGGTGTGGGCGGTGCACACCGCCTGGAGCGGCGACCACCTCACCGTCGCCGAACGCCGGCCCACCGGCGAGTCCACCCTGGGCGGTGGGGAACTCCTCGCCCCCGGTGAGATCGTGCTCGCCCCCGGCGAGGACTACGCCACTCCCCTGCTGTACGCGGTGCACTCCGCCGCCGGCCTGGACGGGCTCAGCGACGTGCTGCACCGCCACCTGCGGGCCCGGCCCGAGCACCCGGGCACGCCCCGACCGGTCACCCTGAACGTCTGGGAGGCCGTCTACTTCGGCCACGACCTGGCCCGGCTCACCGCGCTGGCCGACCGGGCCGCCCAGGTGGGCGTGGAGCGGTTCGTGCTCGACGACGGCTGGTTCCGGGGCCGCCGCCACGACCGGGCCGGCCTGGGCGACTGGTACGTCGACGACGGGGTCTGGCCGGACGGGCTGCAACCGCTGATCGACCACGTGCGCGGGCACGGGATGCAGTTCGGGCTCTGGGTCGAACCGGAGATGGTCAATCCCGACTCCGACCTGTTCCGCGCCCACCCGGACTGGGTGCTCGCCGCGCCCGGCCGGCTGCCGCCCGAGTGGCGCCACCAGCAGGTGCTCGACCTGGCCCACCCGCCGGCGTACGACCACCTGCTCGGGCGGCTCGACGCGCTGCTCACCGAGCACCCGGGCATCGCGTACCTCAAGTGGGACCACAACCGCGACCTCACCGAGGCCGGCCACCGGGGCCGGCCGGGGGTGCACGCGCAGACCGTGGCGGTCTACCGGCTACTCGACGAGCTGCGCCGCCGGCATCCCGGCGTGGAGATCGAGAGCTGCTCCTCCGGCGGGGCGCGGGTCGACCTGGAGATCCTGCGCCGCACCGACCGGGTCTGGGCCAGCGACTGCAACGACGCCCTGGAACGGCTCGCCATCCAACGCTGGACCGGCCTGCTGCTCCCGCCCGAACTGGTCGGCACCCACATCGGGCCGGAGCGCTCGCACACCACCCACCGGGTGCACGACCTGGGCTTCCGGGCCGTCACCGCGCTCTTCGGCCACCACGGCATCGAGTGGGACATCGGGTCGGTCGACGCCGCGCAGCGCGCCGAACTGGCCGCCTGGGTCGCGCTGCACAAGCGGCTCCGCCCGCTGCTGCACTCCGGCCGGGTGGTCCGGGTCGACCACCCGGACCCGGCCGTGCAGGCCCACGGCGTCGTCGCCCACGACGGCTCCCAGGCGGTGTACGCGGTATCCAGGCTGACCACCTCCGCCACGCAGGTGCCCGGAGCGGTACGCCTGCCGGGCCTGAACCCGGCCCGCCGCTACGCGGTACGCCCGCCGGCGGGCCTGCCGGAGCCGGCGGTGCTGCAGCTGGCCGAGCCGGGCTGGCTGCCGGAGGGGGTCACCCTGAGCGGGGCGGTGCTGGGCACGGTCGGGGTGCAACTGCCGGCGCTGCACCCGGAACAGGCGCTGCTGCTGGAGGTCACCGCGGTCGACTGAGAAAGTTCGGAAAATCTTCGGGATGGATGTCGAGAACCGGGGCGGCGGCTTCTACCTACGGGTGCAAGCACCGAGAATCGGTGCTCGGACGTGAGGAGCCAGCCGTGAAGTACATGCTGCTGATGCAGTTCAGCGCCGCCGGGACCGACTTCCCCTCGATCGACACCTGGACGCCGGACGAGATCGCCGCGCACATCGCGTTCATGCAGGAGGTGAACGGCAAGCTCGCCGCCGACGGCGAGTGGGTCCAGGGCGAGGGACTGGGCGGGCCGCAGCAGGCGCGGATCGTCCGGGCCGGCGCGGGCGGCGCGCCGGTGGTCACCGAGGGGCCGTTCGCCGAGACCAAGGAGTTCCTCGCCGGCTGGTGGATCGTCGACTGCGAGACCCCGCAGCGGGCGGTCGAGATCGCCGCGCACATCTCCACCGCGCCCGGCCCCGGCGGTCGGCCGCTCAACATGCCGATCGAGGTCCACCCGGTGATGTCGGCACCGCCGCCGGAGATGTGACGACTGGACACCCCGGACCGCACCGTCGAGGACCTGCTGCGCGAACTGGCGCCGCAGGTCCTCGGCGTGCTCGCGCGCCGCTTCGGTGACTTCGCCACCGCCGAGGACGCCGTCCAGGAGGCGCTGCTCGACGCGGCCACCCAGTGGCCGGCCGAGGGCCTGCCGGACAACCCGCGCGGCTGGCTGGTGCAGGTCGCGTACCGCCGGATGATCGAGCTGGTCCGGGCCGAGACGGCCCGGCGCGAGCGGGAGGACCGCGCCGCCCGGCGGGAGCCCGACCGACGGGGGGCCGCCCCGGCGGCGGACGAGTCGCTGGCCACCGACCGGGACGACACCCTGGTGCTGCTCTTTCTCTGCTGCCATCCCACGCTGTCCACCGCGTCGGCGATCGCGCTGACCCTGCGTGCCGTCGGCGGGCTCAGCACCGCCGAGATCGCCCGGGCGTTCCTGGTGCCCGAGGCCACCATGGCGCAGCGGATCAGCCGCGCCAAGCAGCGCATCCGGGACTCCGGCGTGCCGTTCCGGCTGCCCGACCAGCGGGAGCGGCAGGAGCGGCTGGCGGCCGTGCTGCACGTGCTCTACCTGATCTTCACCGAGGGGCACACCGCCACCCTCGGCCCCGACCTGCGCCGGGTGGACCTGTCGGAGGAGGCGATCCGGCTGACCCGGGCCATGCACGCGCTGCTGCCCGGCGACAGCGAGGTCGCCGGGCTGCTCGCGCTGATGCTGCTCACCGACGCCCGGGCAGCCGCCCGCACCGGCCCGTCCGGCGAGCTGATCTCGCTGGCCGACCAGGACCGGTCCCGCTGGGACGCGACCGCGATCGACGAGGGCACCGCGCTGGTCACCCGGGCCATGACCCGGGGGCCGGTCGGGCCGTACCAGCTCCAGGCCGCCATCGCCGCGCTGCACGACGAGGCGCCGACCGCCGAGGCCACCGACTGGCCGCAGATCCTGGCCCTCTACCAGGTGCTGGAACGGCTCTCCGGCAATCCGGTGGTGGCGCTCAACCGGGCGGTGGCGACGGCCATGGTGGAGGGTCCGGAGGCCGGCCTCGCCGCGCTCGCCACCCTCGCCGCCGACCCTCGGCTGGCCGGGCACCACCGGCTCGACGCGGCCCGGGCCCACCTGTACGAGATGGCCGGGGACCGGGAACGGGCCGTCACGCACTACCGGGCGGCGGCCGGCGGCACGACCAGCCTGCCCGAGCAGCACTACCTGAGGATGCGGGCGGCTCGGCTGTCAGTGGCCGGATCGGTGGGCCATCCAGGTGACTAACGGGCTCGCTGTGCGCGGCTATGAGCACGCCGCGCGGTGCGATGGGAGACACTCGGACGATGACCGGCATGCCCCCGGAGACGTTGTATCACCGATGCCTGGGCTGGCACGCCCCTGCCCTGCGGCGAGCCGTCCTCGTCGCCTCCATCGGGCTCGTTGTCGCTCTCGCGCTCCTGCCGTTCATGACGTGGCAGTTGGCCGCGGTCGGGGGCTGGGACGCCGCCGCGCTCGCCTTCCTCCTCAGCATCTGGCCGGTCATCATCCGAGCGGACAGCTCCCACACCGAGATGATGGCCATGCGTGAGGACGAGACGCGGGTGACCGCCGCAGTGCTGCTGGTAGCAGCGGGCGTCACCAGCCTGCTGGGTGTCGGCCTTGCTCTCGCCCTCGCCGGCAAGCAGAGCGGCTCGATGCGGGTGCTGCTCGTCGGCGTCGCAATGCTGACCGTCTTGCTGTCGTGGACCGTTGTCAACACGGTCTTCACCCTGCGCTACGCCGACCTGCAATTCCGATCGACGACCGGGGGGATCGGCTTCGAGGGCCAGCCTGTGCAGGGGCAGACCACCTACCGCGACCTGGCCTACGTCGCCTTCACGATCGGCATGACCTACCAGGTATCGGACACGGCCATCGGCGATCCGAAGATCCGGGGCAGCGTGCTGTCCCATGCCGTCCTGTCGTACATATTCGGTGTGGTGATCGTGGCGGGCTCCGTGAACCTCATCGCCGACCTGGTCCGCTGACGATGTCGGACCACCGACCGGTTGGTGGCACGCGCGGAGCTCAACGAAACGTGCTTCGCTCGCGGCCTCTGACGTACCACTCCCAAGCGGCGCCGCAGAGCATCCGTCTATCCAAGATCAAACGCCCCGGAGGCATTTTCTGGTTCGATCTCGAGCCGGTCCTCCAGGACCGTGACGGGACCTGGCTGCGAGGCCCGGCTGGCTCACCATGGGGTGCTCCGCACGACAGTGGCACTTTTCCGATACCCGTCGTGGTCCTACTTCTGACGGGCCGCCCCTGGGTGGCGTGGTGGGTCGGCGACCCTACCGATCGTCGGCTTGAGATCGACGTGTGCCTCCCGCCGGAGCGTACCGAGGCAGGCTGGCGGTATATCGATCTCGAACTGGACCCAGTGCTCCATGAGCGGGATTCGCGTGTCGAGATCGAGGACTGGGACGAGTACGAACAGGCCTGCCGCGACGGCTGGATGAGCGCGGATGACGCCAAGCTCGCAAAGTCCACGGCCGAAAGCCGGGCCGAGGCACTCCGGCGCCGGGACGAGCCCTGGCAGGAGCGCGGATGGCAGCTGCTCTTTCATTGGACGTGAGGACTCGGATGCCGCACGCTCATCGGCGGTTCAAGGTGTCGGCGGGGCCGATCACCCACCGTGACGGCTAATCGCTGGCCGACGCCTGCTGGGTCGATCGGTAACTGTGTAGCGTGTTGTTACGCCTGTTGGGACACTGCCTCGGTGACCGGTCCTGCGCCGCTTCGACCTCGTGCCCTGAGACCCGGTGATCTCGTCGTAGTCGCATCGCTGTCCGGGCCGCTCCATGCCGCTTACGAGCCCGACCTCGAGCAGGCGGTAGTCGTGCTCGAGCGGATGGGATTCCGCGTGCGTCGGGCACCGCTACTCGAAGCAGGGCGGCACCATTGGTGGAGCGCGGCTACGCCGGCGGAGATCGCCAGGGAATTCAATGCTCTTCTGCGTGATCCTGAGGTGCGCGCCATCATCGCGCATGACGGCGGCCAGACGGCGCTCGGCTACCTCGACCTGATCGACGTTGAGGCGATCGCCGCCGACCCCAAGCCGATCCTCGGGTACAGCGACATCTCGCTGCTGCATCTGGTGCTCTACGCACGCACCCGTCTGGTCGGGTTCCACGCCGACTTGGCCACGCCTGGACTCGGCGGGGCGTGGCAGGTTGCGCCCGCAGCGCGCCGAGCGGAACTTGAAAAGCTCTACTCGGCGTTGCTGACCGGTACCGAGGCGATCGGTGCGCTGCCTGCCACCCCGTCGTGGGAGTGCTGGCGTCCCGGTCGTGCCGAAGGCCGGCTGATCGGCGGGGTGCTCAATCGCATCATGCGGGCGCAGGCGACGCGTTACGCGCTGCCGCTCGAATGGTTCGACGGCGCGGTGCTGTTCTGGGAGGAGATGGGCGGCCAAGCGTCGTGGGTGTGGAGCGATCTGCAGGTGCTGCGGCACTGCGGCATCCTCGATCGGATCTCCGGCATGGTCGTGGGCGTCCCATACGCGATCGACGGGCTCGGGGCGCCCGACGGGTCCCCGACCCTGCCCGAGATAGTCCTCGACGTCCTCGGCGACCGTGACATCCCGGTCCTGGGCAACGTCGAGTTCGGACACGCCGGCCCGAATCTGCCGATGCCGGTCGGCATCCGCGTCGGCCTCGATGCGCAGCAGTGGACGTTGTCGCTGCTCGAACCGGCGGTACGGCCGCACGCGACAACGGGACCGGTCGGCTGAGCAACGCGGATCGGTGGGCTTACGGTCTCGGCAGCACCCGGGGGCCGGCTCACGGCGCCCTCGAACTCCATCACGGCATCAGGCCACGCAGAACTCGTTGCCCTCGGGGTCCGGCATGACGACGTGCCCCAAGACGTCGCCGTACCTACCCCAGGACACGTGCCCAGAAGGTTGCGATCTCCTGGGGATCCTCGGCATCGCATCCCAGGGTCCAGTGGGTTGCCATGGCGCCAACGTACGTGAGCCAGGACGCGCTGTCATCGGCAGGCCAGTTCACCCTGGCAGCTCCGCTGAGGCGAACGACGCAGCTCTTCGCGTACCCGACAGGGGAGGTGGCCGGGTCCGTGCGGACCCGGCCACCGGTGATACGCCAGGGCTCAGCTCGCGGTGCAGGTCACCGCGGGCGCGGGGTTGGTGCCGTTCCAGCTGGCGATGAAGCCGAAGCTGGTGCTGGCGCCGGCGCCGAGCCGGCCGTTGTAGTCGACGTTGCGGGCGGTGTACGCCGCACCGGAACTGCTCAGCGCGGCGTTCCAGGACTGGCTGACCGTCTGGCCTCCGGCGAAGGTCCACTTCGTCGTCCAGCCGGTGATGGCGGCCGAGCCGGCGGTCACCTTGACCTCACCCTGGAAGCCGCCCTGCCACTGGTTGACGATCGTGTAGCTGGCCGTGCAGCCGCCGGCCGGGGGCGTCGTGGGCGGCGGCGTGGTCGGGGTGGGGGTCGTCGGCGTCGGCGTGGTGCCGGAGTAGACCGAGGCCTCCTTGGCGGTGGCCTTGATGCCGTTGGCGCCGTTGAAGATCCGCTGGCCCCAGCTGGTCAGCTGGGCCGGGTCGAAGTTGGTGGCCATGTCGAGGTACTCGACGCCGCCGCCGTTGCCGCTCCACGACCAGCCGAGCCAGCCGATCCGGTTGGCCTGGCTGTAGGAGAGGATGGTGTCCTCGTCCGGGTTGCCGTCGGAGTGGTTGAAGCCGAACTCCCCGACCACGATGGGCAGCCCGGCGCTGCGGAACCGGCCGAGGTAGTCGGCGATCTCGGCGGCGGTGTCGAAGACGCCGTACATGTGGATCGAGAAGACGGTGTTCTTCGCCGGGTCGGCGTTGAACACCGTGGCGGCGTTGTCCCGCATGGTGAAGGACCAGTCCTGGCCCCAGTTCGGGGCGTCCACCATGATCGTGTGCGTGAGGCCGCCGGCGCGCAGCCGCTTGATCGCGTTGGCGCTGTCGGTGGCCCAGGTGGCGTAGCCCTGGTTGCCGTACGGCTCGTTGCCGATGTTGACGATGACGTACTTCTCCTGACCGTTGAGCGCGTCGGCGATGCTCAGCCAGTAGTCGACCGCCCGGTCCAGGGTGATCGCCCCGCTCTGCTCGCCGTAGCCGGTGGTGTCGTGCACCTCCAGCACGCAGATCAGCCGGTTGGCCTTGCAGAGCGAGATGACGTTGCTGACGTCGGCGGCGCTGTTCTTCGCCCAGCGGTCGCCGGTGGCCAGCACCACCCGGACGGTGTTCGCGCCGAGCGCCTTCACGTTGGCGAAGGAGCTGGTCTGCTGCGGGTACCAGGTGTGGGCGTGATTGACGCCGCGCATGACGAACTCGGTGCCGTTGGCGTCGTAGAGGCGGCCGTTGGCGACCGAGAACCCGGCGGCGGCGTGGGCCGGCTGGACGAACGCGAAGACGGCGGCGAGGACGGTGAGCAGGGCGGCGCCGGCGACGGAGAGTCGCTTTCTCATGGCTTTCCTCAGGAAGTGTCGACCCCGTTGCCCTGGCGGGGTTGCGGTGGTTGGTGACGGTCGTGGCGGCTGTAGCCCGGCAGCCGCCGCTCGACTCCCTGGTCGTGCGCAGGGATCAGCGTAGGACGATGCGATCGGGAAAGCAACCGGTTAAGTGAGCGGCCCGCTCGGCGGGACGGCCTGTGGCGGCCCCCGCCGACCGCGAGCCGCCACAGGGGCGGTCATCCCCACCACAAGGATGTGACGCCACCGGCTCTGAACCGGTTAAGCCTGGACCCTAGGCCCGCCTCGCGTTCCCGTCAAGGGTGACCACCGGGGAGCCGCCGCACCGACGGGGCGAGGATCACCGCCACGGGTGACGGCCGCGCCGGAACGGGACGGGTGGGGTTGACCGGCACCGGGCGGGGTATCCCGTGACGATCGTGGGGCGGAAGGAGAAACCAGGATGGTCACCGTCGGCTACACCCTGATGTGCGAGCAGGCCGGCCCGAAGCAACTGGTCGACTACGCGGTACGGGCGGAGGCGGCCGGCTTCGACCAGCTGGTGATCTCCGACCACTACTACCCGTGGCTGGACTCCCAGGGCCACTCCCCGTACGCCTGGTCGGTGCTCGGCGCGGTCGCGCACGCCACCAGCCGCGCCGAGCTGATGTCCTTCGTGACCTGCCCGATCCTGCGCTACCACCCCGCCGTCGTGGCGCAGAAGGCCAGCACCGTCGGCGCGCTCTCCGACGGCCGCTTCACCCTCGGCCTCGGCGCCGGCGAGAACCTCAACGAACACGTGGTCGGCGGCTGGCCGCACGTGCAGCAGCGGCACGAGATGTTCGAGGAGGCGTTGCAGATCATCCGGCCGCTGCTCAACGGCGAGACGCTGACCTTCTCCGGCAACCACTTCGACGTCCCGGAGGCGTACCTGTGGGACCGGCCGGACCAGCCCGTCGGGATGGCCGTCGCGGCCTCCGGGCCGTCGTCGGCCGCGCTCGCCGCCGAGTACGCCGACGGCATCGTCGCCACCGAACCCGACCGCCGGATCATCCAGCTCTACGACGACGCGGGCGGCGCCGGCCAGCCCCGCTACGGCCAGGTGGCCATCTGCTACGGCCCGGACGAGGCCGAGTGCCGCAAGCTTGTGCACGACCAGTTCCGCTGGTTCGGCATGGGCTGGAAGGTCAACGCCGACCTGCCCGGGCCCGAGGCGTTCGCCGCCGCCACTCAGTACGTCCGCGAGGAGGACGTCGCCGAGGGCATCTCCTGCGGCCCCGACGTCGACCGGCACGTCGAGGCGTTCAAGCAGTTCGTCGACGCGGGCTTCACGCACGTGGCGATCGTGCAGGTGGGCGGCGAGACCCAGCCGATGTTCCTGGACTGGGCGCAGGAGGAACTGCTCCCCCGGCTACGCGAGCTGTGAGACTCCGGCCCACCGCGCCCGGGCGTTTCGGGGCGTCCGAGCTGCGGCTGGCCCTGGCCGCACCCCGCCCGGCCGCCGGCCTCACCAGTGAGTGGCGGCTGGTGGACGGGCTGCGGACGCACACCCGTCGCTCCCGGAACCCGGGCAGCGACGCGCCGCCGGTGGTGCTGGTGCACGGGCCTCGCGGTGTCCCACCGCTACCTCACCCCGCTGGCCGTCGCGCTCTCGGCCACCCATCCGGTGTACGTGCCGGACCTGCCCGGCTTCGGGCTGACCGCGCGCCCCGGGCGGGCGTACGACGTCGGCCGGCACGCCACGTTCCTGGCGGCCTGGCTGGCCGCGTACCGGCTGCCGCCGGTCTGCCTGGTGGGGCACTCGTTCGGCGCGGAGGTCGCCGCCGCGCTGGCGGCCCGCCGGCCCCGGGCGGTCCGCGCGCTGGTGCTGGCCGGTCCGACCAGCGACCCGGCCGCCCGGTCCCGCCGGGGCCTGGTCGGCCGCTGGCTGCTGGACACCGTGGCGGAGGCGCCGCTGCAGGCCCCCGTCCTGCTCCGCGACGTGTGGGACGCCCGCCCCTGGCGGGTCTACGCCACCGTGTCGCACTCGGTGCGCAACCCCGTGGAGGAGGACCTGGTCCGGGTCGCCGCGCCGACCCTGGTGCTGACCGGAGCCCGGGACACCGTGGTGCCGCCGGCCTGGAGCGCCCAGGTGACCCGGCTGGTCCCCCGCGCCCGGGCGGCGACCGTGCCCGGTGCCGCGCACAACGTGGTCACCACCGCGCCCCGGCAGGTGGCCGACGCGATCCGTGCCCTGCTCGCCCCCGACCCTGACAAGGTGGACCCATGCGCATCGGAAACACGGAGGTCCGATTCCTCGGCGGCGGCCTCGGCTGCCTCCTGATGATCCTCTTGTCGATCCTCGCCTCGGTCGTGCTGACGGTGCTGCTCAACGTGATCATCTAGCCCCGCTGTCCGGCCATCGCCATCTCCGACGACGGTGGCCGCCCGCTCAGAGTGGACGCCAGGCGGCCGGATCGTCGCTGCCCTCGACCATGCGGATCGACGCGGCGACGTCGAGGGCGCCGTCCCGCCCGCCGACCGAGGCCCAGCCTGCCTCGCTCTCCAAGTTCACCTCCGCGACGCAACCCGCGCAGCCCGGTACCCGCGCCACCCGGTACGCCCCGAACCCCTTCGGCCCGTCTTCGGCGGACGCCGGGCGGCCGGCCACCGTCAGCTTTGTCCTCCCGAAGTCCGAACCGTTCCCGGCGTACATGCCGTCCGTCACCCCGATGATGACGTCCCGACCCGTGGCCCGGCCCGCTCCGGACGACATCACGTAGTACGCGAACACGCTGAGCCAGCGTCCCCGGAAGTTCCGCACCTCCACGCCGTCGAGGGTGGTGCCGGGCGGAGCGGCGACCGGCGCGAACGGGACCGTCATCCGGGTCGTCTCCCAGACCAGACCCGCCACCACCTGACGCGCGACCGCCTCCGGACTGGGCAGATCCCACACCGTGACGGCGATCGACCCGCCCGGCGCGTACTCCCAGGAGAGCACCGTCTCCCCGTCCCCGGTCCAGAGGTGGGCGGGGTGTCCGTCCACCGGCGCGACCGGGGTACCCGGCAACGGAGCCGGGGTCCCGCCGCCCAGGCTGGGTTCCCGTTGCTCGGCGAGGACGTCGACCCCACGCGCCCCCATCCGCACCGTCACCGAGCCGGAGGATGCCATGATGGGGCCCGCCTCGACCGGACCGCCCGGGCTGATCGCATCCGGCACGTCCGCCCTCGCCACAATCATCTTTTGGTCGGACTGGTACGACTGGTGACCGGCGTTCGGCGGAAGCGAACCGAGGCGGAACATCCTCAGCGTCGGATCGAACCGTTCGGGGGCCAGCGTTGGCGCGGCGCCACGGGTTGCCGTCGGCGCGCTACGGGTTGCCGTCGGCGCGCTACGGGTTGCCGTCGGCGCGCTACGGGTTGCCGTCGGCGCGCTACGGGCGACCTCCGGTGATCGGTTGTCGCCGGGCGTCACTGCGGGGCGCACTCCCCCCATCAGGACCGCCGAGCCGAGAAGGATCGCCGCGGAGACCCCCGCCACCGCACCGGCGGCGAGCCCACGACGACGGCGCACCGCCCGCTGCCCAGCGACCAGCAGCGTCTGCGCCGGCACGCCACCGGCCGGCAGGTCGTCCGCCGCCCGGGCCAACAGCGACCGGATCTCCGCCTCCTCGTCCCGGTTCACCGGTTCACCTCCGTCCCGTCGCCCAGCGGCAGCCGCCGGCGCAGCGCGGCCAACCCCCGCGCCGTCTGGCTCTTCACGTTCCCGGTCGAACAGCCGAGCACCTCGGCGGTCTGCTCCACGCTCAGGTCGGCGTAGAAGCGCAGCACCAGCACCACCCGCTGGCCGGGCGGCACCGCCGCCAGCGCGGCCCGCACCGCCACCGCGTCCACGACGGACTCGTCCGGGCCGGACGAACCACCGCGGGACTCGGGCTCGGGTGCCCGCTCGAAGAGCTGCACGCCGAACCACCGCGAGCGGCGCTCCTGCCGGAACGCGTTGACCAGCATCCGGTGCACGTACGCGCCGACGTCGTCGGCGCCCCGCGCCCGGCCCCACTTCACGTAGAGGCGGGTCAGGGTCTGCTGCACCACGTCGTCGGCCCGGTGCGTGTCACCGGTCAGCAGGTACGCCGTCCGTCGCAGCCTCGGTGTCGCCGCCTCGACGAACTCGACGTACTCCTGCCGTTGCGCGGCATGCATCGACCACTCCCCGTTCCCGGACGCCGGCGTCCTCACCGTACGGATGGGCGCGGGGCCCGCAACGGTTGCACGGCTCACGGAAGCCGCCAGGCGGACTCGTCGCCGGGGCGGTCGACCAGCCGCACGGCGGCGGCGAGGGCGAGGGCGCCCTCCGGCCCGCCGAGCGCGGCGAGACCCCGGATGGTGAGTGCCACGACCTCGCCGGCGCACTCCTCGCCCAGCCCACCCACCCGGTACGCCCCTAGGCCGCCCGGCGCGGCGTCGACCACTCGTCCGGCGGCCGTCGTGCCGGTCCGCACCACGCCGACGGTCAGGTCCTCGTGCGGCCCCGCCGCGCCGAGGACCCGGTACCCGCACCGCGCCCGGTGCCACCGGCCGTCGCGCCAGTCGACCACCGTCGTCTCCCAGCGCGCGCCGTCCGGCGGGGCCACGGCGAGGAAGGGCACCCGGGCGGGCTCCTCCGTCCAGACCAGCCCGTCGGCGATCCGCCGCAGCGTCCGCGCCGGGGCGGGCAGATTGGTGCCCAGGACGGTCACCGCCGTGCCGGGCCGGTGCTGCCAGGTCAGCGAGGTGTGCCCCTGGTCCGGGTCGGCGTACAGCGCCGCCGGGCGGCCCTGCACGGACACGTCCGGGCCCCGCCGCCAGCGGCGGTGGGTGGCCGAGACGTCCACGGCGGACCCCACCCGCACCGACAGCACCCGACTGCCGGCCATCGGGCCGGTCACCGGGCCCTCCCAGGCGATCAGGGACCCTTCCCCCCGGTGGCTGGCGCATGTCCGGTGGGTCATCCCGTCGGGCAGCCAGTCCGTCCGGAAGTGCGGCCGTACCAGGTCGAGATCGGTCCTGCCGTGCATCGGTCGCTCCCCCGCGTCGTCAGCGCTGTCACCCAGGTGATGGCCGTGACGGTGTGAAGGGTTGCACCCGGGAGTTCAGCGGCGCAGCCCCGGCGGCCGGCGCCTGCAGGGGTGGCGGCCCGGACGACGTCGATCGACACCACATGCGGCGTGTCGCGGTGACCGGCGGCGAGGATGCCGCGACCCGCCGCGACCGGCGTCGATCAACCGCCGCGCACGCCCGCCGGCCAGCGGGTCAGGCCGGGTGCAGCTCCAGCTCGGCGACGACCGGGTAGTGGTCGGAGGCCCGGTCGGCGTCCCCGCCACGGACCACCCGCACCTCGCGGGTCAGCGCGGCGACCGGCGCGGTGCCGAGCAGGTAGTCCAGTCGCATGCCGGCGAACTCCGCCCCGCCGTGCCGGGTCGGCACCGTGTGGCCGTCCGCCTCGGGCGCGCCGGCGGCGCGGGCCGGCCAGAGGTCGACCAGGCCGGCGTCGAGCAGCCGGGCGACGGCCCGGGTGTCCACGGTGCGGCCGTCACGGCGCAGGTGCCGGCGGCGGTAGTGCGTCGGCAGGCCCGCCAGCCGGTCGGTGTGCTCCGCCGTGGGCTCCAGCGTGTTCAGGTCGCCGGCGAGCAGCGCCAGCGGACCGCCGGTACGTCGCACGGCGGCCGCCAGCCAGTCCGCCTCCATCCGTCGCCGGCCCCCAGAGTACGGGTTGAGGTGGGTGCTGAACACCGTCAACGGCCCCTGCCCGGTGTCCACCCGTACCCAGGCGGCGGCGTGGTGGAACGGCCGGCGGACCCGGCCGGCGGCCAGCACCCGCAGCGGCGGGCGGACCAGCACGGCCACCGGCTGCCCGAAGCAGGAGCGGGCCAGGTGCGGACGCATCCCCAGCCGGCCCGCCACGTCGTCGAGCAGCCCACCCCGGTCGAAGCCCCGCAGCTCCTGCAGGGCCAGCACGTCCGGCCGCTGCGCGGTGACCACCCCCACCACGAGGTCCCGCCGGTCGGGCCCGGTGCGGTCCCGACCGCCGGTCCTGATGTTCCAGGTCATCACCCGCAGCATGGGCGGCGTCGTCACTGCGGCCGGGCGGCCTTGGCCAGCTCGTCGTCGAGCTCGCCGACCTGCTCCGACTCGATCGCCGGCCGGTTGCCCTCGTACACGTCGGCGTTGGGGCGGACCACCCAGTAGAGCAGCCCGATCCAGAGCGCGCTGAGCAGGATCGCGCCCATGAAGTCCGTCGGGTGGTGCATGCCCCGGTACATCCGGGAGACGGCCACCCCGACCGGCATGATCACGGCCAGCGCCACGAACAGCCAGCGCCACCAGCGGTCGGTACGCGGCAGGACGATCAGCGTGATCGCCACCCAGACGCAGATCGTCGCCGCGATGTGGCCGGAGGGGAAGGAGGAGGTCGGCATGGGGCCGTCGAGGTTCCCCACCGGCGGGCGCGGCCGGTCCACCGCCGCGGCGGAGGCGAGGAAGAGGCTCAACTCGCCGAACATGGTCAGCGCCACGAAGAGCACCGGCCGCCAGCGCCGCCACACCGCCAGCACGAGCGGGCAGAAGACCAGCGAGATGAGCAGGATGGCGTGGGTGTCGCCGGCCTTGCTTAACCAGTGGCTGACCTCGTCCCGGCCCGGGGTGCGGTGCTCGGCGAACCACCTCGGCACCTCCGTGTCCAGGGTGGCGAAGAAGGTCCCGCCTGCGTGGTAGCTGACGAACATCCCGAAGCCGTAGAGCGCGCCGAGCACCAGCACCCAGCCGACCAGCAGCTCGAAGACGGCCGCCCGAGGGTGCGGCAGCAGGTGCGCCTCGTCGGGTGCGGGGGCGACCTCGTGCGCGGCCTCCGGCTCCAGCCCCTCGGTCAGCGCCGGCACCCGGCGGCCGCGCTCCAGCCGCCACAGCCGGAAGGCGTACGCGGTGACGCCGAGCCAGGCGGCACCGAGCAGCCAGGCCCCGAGCACGTCGGAGACGAAGTGCACGCCGAGCGCGATCCGGGTCAGCCCGATGAGGAAGACGAGCAGGGCGACCAGGGCGATCGCCGGCTTGCGCCAGCGGGGCGACAGGGCCGGCAGGAACACCAGCAGCAGCGCCCCGTACGCGACGAAGGAGCCCAACGCGTGACCGCTGGGGAAGCTGTCCCCGGCGTAGGAGCCGATCGGCACCTCCACCTCGGGACGCAACCGGTCGACCAGGGTCTTGAGCGCCGGGTCGAGGATCAGCGCGCCGAGCCCGGTCACGATCAGGAACACCGCGAGCCGGCCCTGTCGGCGGATCAGCAGCCCGATCACGGCGACCGAGACCAGCCAGATGATCACCGCCCGGCCGCCGAGGTCGGTGAGGGCGTTGAGCACGGTCACCAGCGGCCCGTGCGGCGCGACCAGATCGTTGAGCCAGGCCGCCACGCCGTGGTCGACGTCGTAGAGCGGGGTCCAGCGGACCCGAACCAGCACCAGCAGCAGCCCGAACCCGACGCCGGTCCCGAGCACGAGTGCCAGGCCGGCGAGCGTCCGCTCGGTGAAATGACCCAGGGGTCGTCGTAACCCGTCGATGACCGCGCTCACGGCAGCCTCCCTCTCGCTCCTGGCGGAGCGCTGTACCCGATCGGGGCTCCGCGTACACCGGGGGTGCCGGAACGAGGGTCTACAGCGAGGTCATCTCACCGGTGTCCTGCAGCTCCTCCCGCTCGGCCTCGGGCTCCCACAGGTCCGGCTGGGCCGGCTCCTGCACGCCGATCCGCATCGCCTCCAGCTGGGCGGCGAAGGCCAGCCCGCCGAAGAGCGCCATGCCGGTGAGGTTGGCCCAGAGCAGCAGTGCCATCATGCCGGTCAGCGCGCCGTAGGTCTGGCCGAACCCGTCGCTGAACGTGACGTACCCGGCGAGCAGCAGGCTGGCCAGCCACCAGAGCGCGGTGGCGATGCCGGCGCCGAAGAAGAGCCAGGACAGGCCGGGCTGGTTGCGGCGGGGCGAGTGCCGGAAGAGCACCGCCACGGCGAGCACGGTCAGCCCGAGGCTCAGCGGCCAGCGGATCACGTCCCAGAAGCCGTGGGCGAACGCGCCCCACTCGTAGTGCCGCTGCACGGAGTCACCGATCGCCCCGCCGCCGACCAGGATCAGGAAGCCGGCCAGCGCCGGCCCGCCTGCGGTCACCGCGAGGACGGCGGCCCGGACGTACTTGGCCAGGGCCGGGCGGTCCCGCTCCACGCCGTAGATCCGGTTGGCGCCGCGTTCGATCTGGGCCATCGTGGTGGTCAGCGCGACCAGCCCGGTGAGCAGACCGAGGGTCAGCGCCAGCTCGCCGGCCCGCTCGGTGCGTTCGCCGTCGCCGAGCAGCTCGCGGACCACCGACTCGCTCTGCCCGGGGGTGAGGGCCAGCACGGTGTCGGCGACCACCTGGCCGCCCTCCTCCACGCCGAGTTCGCTGATCAGGCCGGTCAACGCGATCATGAACGGCACCACGGCGAGGCAGAGTTGCAGGGCGAACGCCCGGGAGTGGCTGAAGCCGTCGCCGTAGCGGAACCGGATGAAGGCGTCGCGCAGCAGGCACCAGCCGCCCTGCCGGCGCAGGGTGCGCCAGGCGTCGTCGGCGGAGAGGTCGTCCTCCGCCATCAGCCGGGTCTCGGGGACGAGCTTGGTGCTACTCACGGCGCGCCTCCTCGATCAGCCGCTCGCCCCGCTCCGCCGCCGCGTCGGCGTCCATCGTCAGGTCGGGGTGGCGCTCGGGGCGCGGCACGCAGAGCCAGAGTGACTGCGGCTTGATCTCGGCGGTCAGTGAGCGGCCGGGCTCGATCAGGTCGCCGTCGAGCTCCCGGGGCTGGGCCCGGTTGCTGGTGATCTGCACCCGGCGGGCCCGGAAGACCTCCATCCGGGGCACGCTGCCGCGCCGGCGCACCAGGGCCCAGCCCATGGCCAGCCAGTGGCCGAGCGTACGGGGGGTGAGCACGGCCACGTCGAGCCAGCCGTCGTCGGGCTCGGCGTCGGTGAGCAGGCGCACCCCGCCCTGGAGCCGGCCGACGTTGGCGACCAGCACGGAGCGGGCCCGGCGGCGCAGCGGCGGCCGGTCGTCGATGCGGATCGAGACCCGCATCGGCCGGTCCCGCAGGTGCTTCGCGGCACCCATCACGTACGCGGGCCAGCCGATGCGCGCCTTGGTCGTCTCGGAGGTGTCCCGGAGCATCTGGGCGTCGAAGCCCATCCCGGCCATCACGGCGAAGTACCGGTCCTCGACCGCGCCGACGTCCAGCCGGCGCATCCCGCGCTCCACGGCGACCTGCAGGCCGGCGGCCAGGTCGTTGGAGAGCCCGAGGTTGGCGGCGAGCAGGTTGCCGGTGCCCTGGGGCAGCACGGCCAGCGCGGCGTCGGTGCCGACCAGCCCGCTGACGCAGGCCATCACGGTGCCGTCGCCGCCGCAGGCGAAGACCACCTGGGTGCCGGCGGCGACGGCCGTCTCGGTCTGGCCCCTGCCCGGGTCCTCGACCGTGGTCTCGTACCAGGTCGGCTCGGGCCAGCCCGCGGCGGCGAGGGCGTCGTCCACCGTGCGGCGGAACTGGTCCAGATCGGTCACCTTCGAGGGGTTGACCACCACCGCCGAGCGCGGCGGGGCGTCGTCGGCGGTCACCGGGCGCGTCTGCTCTCCACCATTCACGGCGCAAGTGTGCAGCAAGCGGGGCCGGTCAGCGAGCCGGCGCGGGGCGACGTTGCACTGGCCGCAATCAGGTTTGAAACGCCCCGCCACCGGTTGGCCCGCTCACTGCGGGCCGCGCCCTCGGCCATCTCGGTCACCCGCCGGGCGCGGGTGGCCGGGACGATCCACCCCCGGAGAAGCGGGAGCCGAGGCACCGGGTACCGGTCAGGCCGCCGTCCGCAGCGCCGTCTCGACCCGCCGGCGCAGGTCGTCGAGGTTCAGCCCGGCCTCGGTGAGCACCACGGCGGCGAGGCCGCCGCCCTCGCGCAGCAGCCCGAGCAGGATGTGCTCGGTGCCGATGTGGTGGTGGCGCAGCCGGAGCGCCTCGCGCAGGGAGAGCTCCAGCACCTTCTTGGCGCGGGGGGAGAACCGCCCGTCGTCGTTCCGCCGGAAGCCCCAGCGGCGGCGCGGCGCGGGCGCGGCCTCGCGCAGCGCGTCGGGACCGAAGGACTCCTCGATCCGGGCGACGATGGCGGTGAGGTCTATGCCGATCTCGCGCAGCGCGGCGGCGTCCGCCTCGCCGAGACCGCTGGCGCCGGGCGCGGTGTGCCGGGCGATGGCGGCGCGCAGGTCCTCCGGGCGCACCCCCGCCTCGGTGAGCACCCGGCTGGCCAGCGCGTCGCCGTCGGCGAGGATGCCGAGCAGCAGGTGCTCGGTGCCGACCGGTCGCTGCCGCTCGGCCCGCGCCTCGTCGACCGCCCGGTGGACGACCGCACGGGCCCGGTCGGTGAACCGTTCGAACATCACGCCTCCCAGGTTCCTCGGACCGCCGGTCGCCCGGCGTGCTTCTTGTGGACCGCCTGCCGGCTGACCTCGAGCGCGTCGGCGATGTCCTGCCAGGACCAGCCCTGTCGACGGGCGTTGTCCACCTGGACGACCTCCAGCCGTTCGAGGAGCCGGCGCAGGGCGAGCACCGCCCGGAGCCCGACCTTGGGGTCGGTGCTGCCGGCGGCCGCCGCGAGTTCCGTTGCCTGACTCATGTCGTCAACTTACGTTGACAGCGCCACCCTGTCAACCCTCGTTGACAGCACGGACCTCCGACCCGGCGCGCGGACCGACCGCCCGACACGAGCGCCGACGCCCCGACCAGGGGCTTCGGCGGTGCTACGGTCCGCTGATGTTCCGCCGCGCTCCGTCCGACCGACCCGAGCCGCTGACCTGCCGTCTCGCCGCCGGGCGGGTCGCCCTGGAGGTCGCCGGGGGCAGCGTGGTCGGCCACCGCTATCCGGCCAACTTCGACGTGCTGCACGTCGACCCGACGCTGCCCTTCGTGGCCGTCGTCGACGGCATGGGCTCCGGCGAGGGCGCCCGGGTGGCCGGCACCACGACGATGACCACCCTGGTCGAGGCGGTCCGCGGTGACTGGCCCACCGTCGGGGCGCACGAGCTGCGCGCGGCGGTCGCCGACGCCCGCTCCCTGGTCCGCGCCGCCGGCGCGCGGCTGACCGAGCTGACCGGCTGCACGCTGACCGCCCTGCTGGTCGAGCCGGACGGCGAGCAGGTGTGGCTGGTCCAGCTCGGCGACTCGCGGGCGTACCGGCTGCGCGACGGCGTGCTGGAACTGATGACGGTCGACCACACGGCCGCCTGGCTGGGGCTGCTGCACGGCTGGTACCGGGCCGGCTCCGCGGAGGCCGCCCGGGCCCGCTACCAGCTGCTGCGCTACGTCGGCCACCCCGACAACCCGGACGCGGACCTGCTCGCCGTGCCGCTGCGGGTCGGCGACACCTGGCTGCTCTGCACCGACGGGGTGAGCGACCAGGTCGACTACCACCGGATGCGGGAGGCCCTCGCCGGCGGCGACCCGAAGCGGGCGGTGCGCAGCCTGCTCACCAGCAGCCTGGCCGAGGGTGGGGAGGACAACGCCACCGCCGTGGTGCTCCGGGTCCGGCCCGGCGGCGTCGAGGGTGAGGGCGAACACCCTTGACGGTCTGACAATCTGTGCAAGCATTGTCAGCATGTCGAACGACCGGTTGGCGGCGATCCTCGCCGCCGCGTACGAGTGCTTCACCCGGCACGGCGTGCGGCGTACGACGATGGACGACATCGCGGCCACCGCCGGGATGTCCCGCCCCGCCGT
Source organism: Micromonospora sp. A200 (assembly GCF_029893845.1). Classification (NCBI taxonomy): domain Bacteria; kingdom Bacillati; phylum Actinomycetota; class Actinomycetes; order Micromonosporales; family Micromonosporaceae; genus Micromonospora; species Micromonospora sp. A200. The sequence continues at coordinate 53,909 of NZ_JARXXY010000002.1, forward strand.
CTACCAGTACGTCCGCAACAAGGACGACGCCTACCGGCGACTGGCCGAACGGCTCTTCGCCGACTCCCTCGCCCAGGCCCGCCGGGCGGCCACCGCGCCCGACGCCGAGCTGCGGCAGCGGTTGCACGACGTGCTCGCCGCCAAGCTCGAACTCACCCTCCGGCTGCACCGGGAGAGCCGGCACGCCGCCGAACTCCTCGACACCAGCACCCGGCTCACCGGCGACCTCGCCGAGGCGTACACCCGGGAGCTGACCGACGTGGTCGCCGGCGCGCTCGCCGACGCCGCCGGGCCGCGCGCCCGCGCCGTCGCCGACGTGCTGGTCGCGCTCACCCGCGGCCTGGAGGCCGACCTCACCGACCCCGACCTGCCCCGGCGGCGGCTGCGCGAGGGTGTCGCGCTCCTCGTCGCCGGCCTCGACCACCCGGGAGCCCCCGCATGACCACCTCCGTCCTGATCACCGGCACCTCCTCCGGCATCGGCCGGGCCACGGTCCGCCAGCTCGCCCGCCGCCCGGAGTTCACCGTCTACGCCACCGCCCGCAAGGTCGAGGCGATCGCCGACCTCGCCGACAGCGGCGCCGGGCTGCTCCCTCTCGACGTCACCGACGAGGAGTCCATGCGGGCCGCCGTCGCCGCCGTCGAGGCCGCGCACGGCCAAGTCGACGTGCTGGTCAACAACGCCGGCTACGGCGAGTACGGGCCGATCGAGGAGGCCCCGCTGGACCGGGTCCGGGCACAGTTCGAGACCAACGTCTTCGGGCTCAGCCGGCTCACCCAGCTCGTGCTGCCCGGCATGCGGCGGGCCGGCCGGGGCCGGATCGTCAACGTCAGCTCGATGGGCGGCCGGCTGGTCTTCCCCGGCGGCGGCTACTACCACGCCAGCAAGTACGCGGTGGAGGCGATCTCCGACGCGCTGCGCCAGGAGGTGCGGCCGTTCGGCATCGACGTGGTGGTCGTCGAGCCCGGCCTGATCCGGACCGGGTTCGGGGCGGTGGCCGCGAAGTCGCTCGGCGCGGGCGGCGCCCCGGCCGGGCCGTACCGGACGATGGTCGCCTCGGTCGACGCGGCGATGGCCAAGTCCTACGCCAACCCGATGCTGGCCGCGACGCCCGAGACGGTGGCCCGGGTGATCGAGCGGGCGGTCACCGCCCGCCGCCCCCGCACCCGCTACCTGGTCACCGCCGCCGCCTGGGCGATGGTGCACACCCGCCGGCTGTTCGGTGCGCGGGTCTTCGACGCGGTCGCCCGGCTCCAGTTCCGCTGAGCCGCCCGGCGGCCCCGCCGATCGGTCCCGGCGCGCCCCTGCCCGGTGTGCCGAGCGGCACGCCGGACACCCACGCCCCGGTGTGCCGATCCCGGCCCGCCCGGGCGGCGGCGCGACTAGCGTCGGTGGGGTCGGCGTGGCCGTACCGTGCGGGGCGCCCGGGAGGTGAGCCGGATGACCGGATCAGCCGGCGCGCCGGTGGTCGTCGGCGTCAGCGTGTTGCCGCAGGCCATGGAAGTCGTCCGGGAGGCCGCCCGGGCGGCCGCCGCGCACCGCCGCGACCTCACCGTGCTGCACGCCTTCAACTGGCAGGCGGCGTTCGAGGCGGCCTCGGTCGCCGAGCCCCGCGCCGAGGCCGAGGAGCTGATCGCCCGGGCCGCCGCGACCGCCGCCGAGATCGAGCCGGAGCTGTCGGTCAGCGGCGAGATCGTCGAGGGCCCGCCGCTGGACGCGCTGATCCGCCGCTCCGAGTCGGCGTTCCTGGTGGCCGTCGGCGACGGCGGCATGACCGGGCGCGGGGACTGCGTACCCGCGGACGCGCCGGCGGTGCAGCTCGCCGCCCGCGCCGGCTGCCCGGTGCTGGTGGTCCGCCGCGAGCCGCCCGTCGCCGGGCCGGTGCTGGTCGGCGTGGACGGGTCGGCGAGTTCCCGGACCGCGCTCGACTTCGCCTTCGACTGCACCGCCCGCCGGGAGGCCCGGCTGCTCGCGGTGCGGGTCATCGAGCCGGGACGGGCCGACGACGGCGACGACGTGCTCATCGAAGCGGTGGCCGAGGTCGGGCGGCGCTACCCCGGCGTCGCGGCGGAGTGCCACACCGTCCGCGGCGACCCGGGCGCTGTCCTGGTCGAGCAGTCGCGGTCGGCCCAGCTGGCACTGGTCGGCGCCCGGGGTGACGAGCCGTGGCGCGGCATGCTCGGCGCGGTGAGCCAGACCCTGCTCTACCACGCGCCGTCGCCAGTCATCGTGGTCCGTGGCCTGACCGCCACACCACCGGACGGGCCGTGACGCCCCCCGGTCCCGGGACCAACGGCCCTGATCCACTCGCACCGGGCCGGGTCAAGCTAAACGGGCCCCGGGTGATATCCGCCTTCGGGCTGCAGAAGTCCCCGACGCGCGAGAGGCTATTGCAGCATGGACACCGCTCTCGACCTGCACAGCCCACTGACCGAAGACGAGCTGCGCCGGCTGGACGCCTACTGGCGGGCGGCTAACTACCTCACCGTCGGGCAGATCTACCTGCTCGACAACCCGCTGCTCCGTGAGCCGTTGCAGCCCGAGCACGTCAAGCCGCGGCTGCTCGGCCACTGGGGCACCAGCCCGGGCCTCAACCTGCTCTACGCCCACCTCAACCGGGTCATCGTCAACCGTGACCTGTCGGCCATCTACGTCACCGGCCCCGGCCACGGCGGCCCGGCCCTGGTGGCGAACACCTGGCTGGAAGGGACCTACAGCGAGCTCTACCACGCGGTGAGCCAGGACGAGCGGGGCATGGCCCGGCTGTTCCGCCAGTTCTCCTTCCCCGGCGGCATCCCGAGCCACGTGGCACCGGAGGTGCCGGGTTCGATCCACGAGGGCGGCGAGCTGGGGTACGCGCTGATGCACGCGTACGGCGCGGCCTTCGACAACCCGGACCTGCTGGTCGCCTGCGTCATCGGCGACGGGGAGGCGGAGACCGGGCCGCTGGCGGGCAGCTGGCTGTCCAACGTCTTCCTGAACCCGGCCCGCGACGGGGCGGTGCTGCCCATCCTGCACCTCAACGGCTACAAGATCGCCAGCCCGACGGTGCTGGACCGGATCCCCACCGACGACCTGCTGGAGCTGATGCGCGGCTACGGCCACCAGCCGTACGTCGTCGCCGGCGACGATCCGACCACCGTGCACCAGGCCCTCGCCGCCACGCTGGACCGGGCGGTCGACGAGATCGCCGAGATCCAGCGGCGGGCCCGCTCCGGCGGCACCGTCGAGCGCCCCCGCTGGCCGATGATCATCCTCCGTACGCCGAAGGGCTGGACCGGTCCCCGCGAGGTCGACGGCAAGCGGGTCGAGGGGACCTACCGGGCCCACCAGGTGCCCGTCTCGAAGGTACGCACGAACCCGGAGCACCTCGCCGAGCTGGAGCGCTGGCTGCGCAGCTACCGGCCGGAGGAGCTCTTCGACGCCACCGGCGCCCCGGTCGCCGAACTGGCCGCCCTGCCGCCCCGGGGCGACCGCCGGATGAGCGCCAACCCGGCGACCAACGGCGGCCGGATGCTGCGCGACCTGGAGCTGCCGGACTTCCGGGACTACGCGGTCGACGTCAAGCAACCGGGTACGCCGATGGCCGGGTCGACCGGCACGCTGGGCCCGTGGGTGCGCGACGTGATCGCCGCCAACCCCCAGACCTTCCGCCTCTTCGGCCCCGACGAGGTCGCCTCCAACCGGCTCGGCGCCGCCTTCGAGGTCACCGACCGGACGTTCGTCGCTGACACCTCCGACGGCGACGACCACCTCTCCCCCGACGGCCGGGTGATGGAGGTGCTCTCCGAGCACCTGTGCCAGGGCTGGCTGGAGGGCTACCTGCTCACCGGCCGGCACGGCATCTTCACCAGCTACGAGGCGTTCATCCACATCGTCGACTCGATGGTCAACCAGCACGCCAAGTGGCTCAAGGTCACCCGGGCCATCCCCTGGCGGGAGCCGCTGCCCTCGCTGAACTACCTGCTCTCCAGCCACGTGTGGCGGCAGGACCACAACGGCTTCTCGCACCAGGACCCGGGCTTCATCGACCACGTGATGAACAAGAAGGCCGAGGTGGTGCGGGTCTACCTGCCGCCGGACGGCAACACCCTGCTCTCCACCATGGACCACTGCCTGCGCAGCCGGCACTACATCAACGTGGTGGTCGCCGGGAAGCAGCCGGCGCCGAACTGGCTGACCATGCCGGAGGCGATCCAGCACTGCCGGCGCGGCCTGGGCATCTGGGACTGGGCCAGCAACGACGAGGGCAGCGAGCCGGACGTGGTGCTGGCCTGCGCCGGCGACGTGCCCACCCTGGAGACCCTCGCCGCGGCGGACCTGCTGCACCAGCACCTGCCCGAGCTGAAGGTGCGGGTGGTCAACGTGGTCGATCTGATGCGGCTCCAGCCGCCCTCGGAGCACCCGCACGGCCTGCCGGACAACGAGTTCGACACCATCTTCACCCGCGACAAGCAGATCATCTTCGCGTACCACGGCTATCCGTGGCTGATCCACCGGCTCACCTACCGCCGCACCAACCACGACAACCTGCACGTACGCGGATACAAGGAGGAGGGCACCACCACCACGCCCTTCGACATGGTGATGCTCAACGACCTGGACCGCTTCCACCTGGTCATCGACGTGATCGACCGGGTGCCCGGGCTCGCCTCGCGCGCCGCCCACCTGCGCCAGGAGATGGTCGACGCCCGGCAGGCCTGCCGGGACTACACCCGCCGGTACGGCGAGGACGACCCCCGGGTCGCCGAGTGGCGCTGGATCCGCGAGACCGATCCCGGCCTGCGCGGCGGGCAGTGAGCCGGCCCGGGGGAAGGTGAGCACGATGAGCGGCGACGAGATCCTGGTCGGCTACGACGGATCCACCGACGCCACCCTGGCGCTGGACTGGGCGTTGGACGAGGCGCAGCGCGGCGGCCGGCCGGTCCGCCTGGCGTACGTCTTCGAGTGGCTGACCGTGGCCGGCTGGATCGGCCCCGGGGTGGCCCCGGGGATCTGGCCCGACGAGACCGCCCGACGGCAGGTCGAGGAGCTGGTCCACAAGGCCGCGGCTGACGCCGTGGCCCAGCGGCCGGGCACCACCGTGCACGGCGAGGTGTACGACGGGCCGCCCGCCCTGGTGTTGCAGGAGCGCTCCGCCGACGCCGGGCTGCTGGTGCTGGGCAGTCGCGGGCACGGCGGCTTCGCCGGCCTGCTCGCCGGCTCGACCGCCGTCGCGGTGACCGCCCACGCGCACTGTCCGGTGGTGGTGGTCCGCGCCGGGCAGGCCACCGGGGCGGGACCGGTGGTGGTCGGCGTCGACGGCTCCGAGTCCTCCCGGGTGGCGCTCGGCTTCGCGGTCGAGAGCGCCGCGCAGCGCAGGGTGCCGCTGCGGGTGGTGCGGGTTGTCGCACCGCCGGCCGGGCGGCGGCGCTCGGACCACGACGAGCAGGCCACCGTCGCCGGGGAACGGGCCGCGGTCGAGGAGTCCCTCGCCCCGTGGCGGGACACCTTCCCGGACGTCCACGTCAACATCGAGGTGGCGCCCGGCAACCCGGCCGCCGCCCTGGTCGAGGCCAGCCGGAGCGCCCAGCTCGTGGTGGTGGGCAGCCGGGGCCTGGGCGGGCTACGCGGGATGCTGCTCGGCTCGGTCAGCCAGCAGCTGCTCCAGCACTCGTCCTGCCCGGTCGTGGTGGCCCGCGAACGCTGACGGTCCCGGCGCCGGCCCGCCCTGGTGATCGACGCCGGTTGCGGCGTGTCGCGGCCTCCCCGTCGCGGGACAGCGCGACACGCCGCATCCCGGTGTCGCTCGACGCCCGCCGGCGACGGGATGCCGGAGGCCGGCGGCGCCGGGCCTGCGTGGGCCGCGCCGGATCCGGGCATGACGAAGGATGGAGCCGTGACCCCACCACCGCGACCGCCGTGGTGGGCACGATGGAGAAACGGAAAGGTCGTGACATGAGCCACGAGACGCCGGGACAGGACCGCCCGCTGACCACCGCGCTCGCGGAGGCCGCCGCGACCGCCGGCTACGCCCCCTCGGTGCACAACACGCAACCGTGGCGCTGGCTGGTGCTGCCCGACGCCCTGGAACTACGGATCGTCCGGGACCGTCAGCTGACCGCCACCGACCCGGAGGGGCGGCTGCTGGCGGTCAGCTGCGGCGCCGCGCTGCACCACGCCCGGCTCGCGCTGGCCGCCGAGGGCTGGACGGCCGTCGTGGAGCGGCTGCCCGACCCGGCGCAGCCGGACCTGCTGGCCCGACTGACCGGGCTGGACCGGTCCGGCGCGGACGCGGACGCCATGCGCATGGTGCAGTGCATGCAGGTACGGCACACCGACCGGCGACCGGTCAGCGACGAGCCGGTCCCGACCGCCGCGATCGGTGAGATCAGCCGGGCGGTCGCCGCCGAGGGCGCCAACCTGCAGATCCTCGACTCCGACCAGGTGATGGAGCTGGCCGCCGCCGCCTCGCACGCCGGCACGGTCGAGGCGAAGGACCCGCAGGTGCGCGAGGAACTGGACTACTGGACCAGCCGGGCCGACGGCGGCACGGGACTGCCGCCGGAGGTGCTGCCCGAGCAGCAGCCGCAGACCACCGTCCCGGGCCGCGACTTCGGCCGCGCCGGCACCCTGCCGATCGGCCCCGGCCACGACAAGGCCGCCGTGTACGGCCTGCTCAACGGCGACGAGGACGAGCCGGACAGCTGGCTGCGCGCCGGCGAGGCGCTCTCCGCGCTCTGGCTGACCGCCACCCGCCTCGGCGTGTCCGTGGTGCCGCTCTCCGGCGTGGTGGAGGTGCCCGGCACCCGGCAGACGCTGCGCCACCTGCTCAGCGGGCTCGGCTTCCCGTACCTCGTGGTGCGGCTGGGGATCGCGGACCCGGCGCACGCGGGGCCGCCGCACACCCCGCGGCTCCCCACCGAGCAGGTGGTCGACACCTCGGCGGTCCGCGACCAGCAAACCTGACGATCTCGTGCCGGCGGCCACGCGGGCGATAGCATCGCCTGCGTGGCCGCCAGCACACCGACGCCCCGCAACGAGCCGCTCGCCCCCTCGCTGGGGCTGAGCCCGCTGTCCCGGGTACGCCTCGACGAGCTGCTCCAGGAGATGCTCGACCGGGTCGGCGAGGTGGTCACCAGCCGGGAGCGGCTGCGCGCCCTGCTGGACGCGGTGGTGGGCATCGGCTCCGACCTCGACCTGCGCAGCACCCTGCAACGGATCGTGCAGTCGGCCTGCGAACTGGTCGGCGCCCGCTACGGCGCGCTCGGCGTGATCGGGCCGGACCGGCTGCTGCACGACTTCATCATCCACGGCATCAGCGACGAGCTGCACGCCAAGATCGGCGACCTGCCGCACGGGCGCGGCGTGCTCGGCCTGCTGATCGACGAACCACGCCCGGTGCGGATGCCGGACATCACCCAGCACCCGAAGTCGTACGGCTTCCCGCCGCACCACCCACCGATGCACAGCTTCCTCGGCGTGCCGGTCCGCATCCGCGACCAGGTCTTCGGCAATCTCTACCTGGCCGAGAAGCAGGGCGCGTCGGAGTTCACCGAGGACGACGAGGAGATCGTGGTCGCGCTGGCCGCCGCGGCCGGCGTCGCGATCGAGAACGCCCGCCTCTACGAGCTGGCCCACCGGCGGGAACGCTGGCTGGCCGCCACCGCCGAGATCACCTCGGTGCTGCTCGGCGAGGTCCGCCGCACCGACGCGCTGGCGCTGGTCGCCCGGCGGGCCCGGGAGGTCGCTGAGGCGGAGTTGGCCCTGGTGCTGCTCTACGACGAGGACGCCGGCCAGTTCACCGTCGAGGTGGTCGACTCGGCCGACGGGGCCGACCGGCAACTGGTCGGCGCGGTGCTGCCGGCCGCCGAGACCAGCTTCGCCGGCCCGGTCACCGAGCACCGGCACGAGCTGGTGGACAACCTCGCCCAGGCCGCACCCTGGCCGACGCCGGTGGTCGCCGGCCCCGCCGTGGTGTCCCCGCTCGCCGCGGCGGACACCCTGCACGGCGTGCTGGTGATCGCGCACCGACCGGACTCCGCGCGGACCGTCGACGACGACGTACGGCTGCTGAGCAGCTTCGCCGGCCAGGCCGCGCTCGCCATGGAGCGGGCCCGCGGCCAGGAGGAACGGGAGCTGCTGGTGGTCCTGGAGGACCGCGAACGGATCGCCCGCGACCTGCACGACGTGGTGATCCAACGGCTCTTCGCCACCGGCCTGCAACTGCAGAGCGCCGCCCCGATGAACGCCCGGCCCGAGGTCGCCAAGCGGATCAACGCGGCCGTCGACGACCTCGACGCCACCATCCGGGACATCCGGCGGACCATCTTCGAGCTGCGCACCCCGATGAGCGCGGCGCTGCGCACCGAGATCCGGGAGGCCGTCGACCTGGCCACCGAATCGCTCGGCTTCCGCCCGGCCGTGGAGCTGGACGGGCCGATCGACAGCGCCGTACCGGAATCGGTCCGCCCGGACCTCACCGCCGTGCTCCGCGAGGCGCTGTCCAACGCCGTCCGGCACGCCGAGGCCACCCGGGTCGCCGTCGCCATCCGGGTCGACGCCGGGCGGGTCGCGCTCACCGTCACCGACGACGGCGTCGGCTGCGACCCCGCCGCCGCCCGCGGCGGGCTGGTCAACCTGCGCGAGCGCGCCGAGCGGCACGGCGGCGCGTTCCAGGTACGGCCGGCGCAGCCGCACGGCACCGAGCTGTTCTGGTGCGTCCCGCTGCGGGACTGACCCGGGCGTTCCTGGCGCGACGGCGCCCAGCGCCAGGCGTTCCCGGCGCGGCGTGGGCGCTCAGTGGGTCTTGCCGAGCAGGCGGGTGGCGAGCACCGCCGCCTGGGTCCGCCGCTCCAGACCGAGCTTCGCCAGCACGCTGGAGACGTAGTTCTTCACCGTCTTCTCGGCCAGGAACATCTTGCCGGCGATCTCCCGGTTGGTCAGCCCCTCGGCCACGTACTCCAGGATCCGGCGCTCCTGCTCGGTGAGCGTCTTGAGCTCGCGGGGCTGCTCGACGCCACTGCGGATGCGCTCCAGCACCCGGGTGGTGATCGCCGGGTCGAGCAGCGACTGGCCGGCCGCCACCCGGTGCACCGCGTCCACCAGGTCGGTGCCACGGATCTGCTTGAGCACGTAGCCGGCCGCCCCCGCCATGATCGCGGCGAAGAGCGCCTCGTCGTCCTCGTACGAGGTGAGGATCAGACCCTTGATCGAGGAGTCCACGGCCCGGATGTCCCGGCACACGTCGATGCCGTTGCCGTCGGGCAGCCGGGCGTCGAGGATCGCCACGTCCGGCCGGAGGGCCGGGATGCGGCGGGCCGCCTCCTGCGCGGAGCCGGACTCGCCGACCACTTCGATGTCGCCGCTGCTCTGCAGCAGGTCGGCAAGGCCACGACGGACGACCTCGTGGTCGTCGAGGAGGAACACCCGGATCATCCCTCGTTTCTACCCGCCCCGGCCGCGCCCCGCACGGGCCGAAGGTCCCCTACCTGACGCGGCATGGCGGGAAGGGGGACCCGGGCGGACGGGACATCCGGCCCTGCCCGGCTTCCCGGCCGCTGACGCACCGTGGAGGTGAACCAGCGAGGTCCGCCCCACCTGCCACGGAAGGAGCATCACCATGGACACCGGCTTCACGGTCGCGCAACTGCGGGCGGCCGCCGCGGACGCCGTCCGGGCACCTTCCCTGCACAACACCCAGCCGTGGCGGTTCCGGCTGCGCGACGGCGGCATCGAACTGTCGGTCGACCCGACCCGCCGGCTGCCCGCCACCGACCCGAGCGGCTGGGGTGCCCGGATCTCCTGCGGAGCGGCCCTGTTCAACCTGCGGCTCGCCCTCGCCGTCGCCGGCACCCCGGCCACGGTGCGGCTGCGGCCGTACCCGACCGAACCGGATGTGCTGGCCCGGCTGGTCCCGGACGCGCCCCGGCCCGCCACCCCCGCCGACCGCAGCCTGCACGCGGCGATCCCGCGCCGGTTCAGCAACCGCGCGCCGTTCTGGCCGGACCCGGTGCCCGCCGACGCCCGGTGGCGCCTCGGCGAGGCGGCCCGCGCCGAGCAGTGCTGGCTGGAACTGGTCATCGGCACCAGCGCGGTCAACGCCCTCGCCGAGGTCGCCCGCAGCGCCCACCGAGTGCTGGAACGCGACCCCGACTACCGGCGGGAGCGGACGGAGTGGATCCGCCGCGAGCCCGCGCCCGACGGGGTGCCCGCCGCCGCCGGCGGCCCGCAGAGCGAACCGCAGGACCTGCTGCCGATGCGCGGCTTCGGCGGCCGCAACCGAGCCCCCGGCCGGGACTTCGAGCCGGAGCCGCTGGTCGCCGTCCTCGGCTCTGCGGGCAACACGTCCGCCGACCAGATCCTGGCCGGGCAGGCCCTGCAACGGGTGCTGCTCACCGCGACCGACGCCGGGCTGAGCGTCTCCCTGCTGTCCCAGCCGATCGAGGTGCAGGGGGCACGCGAGGCGCTGCGGCTGTCGCTGGGCCGGTTCGGCACGCCCCAGATGGTGATGCGGATCGGCTACGGCCAACCCGGGACGGCCACCCCCCGACGCAGCGTCGACGACGTGCTCGACCTGCCCGTGGTGTCGGCCTGAGCCGTACCCCCGCCACCCGTGCCGCCCGTCGGCTGCCGGCCCCGCCCCCGTCGCCGGGGCCGGCAGCGTGTCGGTCCTACCCGGGGTGCGTCGGTGTCAGACCGGGCGGGGACTGCCGAGCAGGGCCGCCTCCCGCTCCGGGTCCAGCCCCACCGCCGCGCGCGCCGGCCGCCCGGCCCGCGCCGGCACCGACCCCACCTGCCGCAGCCACCGCCAGGTGTCGGCGACCGTCTCGGCCACCGGCCGGCAGGTCAGCCCCGACGCGTACGCCTTCTCCACGCCCCGCTCCTGCAACCAGCGGAACTCGTGACCGCGCGGCACCCAGACCGGCAGGTCGTTCCAGGGCACCACCCCGGCCGCCAGGATCCGCTCGGGTTCCGTCCAACGCAGCCGCGCGTCCGACCCGGTCGCCGCGACGACCGCCGCCAACAGCTCCCCCATCGTCGCGTGCCCGCTGCGGCTGATCACGTTGTACGCCCCGCCGACGCGCTCCGCGCCCCGGTCCAGCATCCAGCCCGCCAGGTCCCGCACGTCGACGTACTGGATCGGCAGGTCCTCCGGACCCGGCGCCAGCACGTCCCCGCCCCGGGCGACCCGCTCCAACCACCACGGCAGCCGACCGATGTCCTCCCCGGGACCGAGAATCAGCCCGGCCCGGACGAGCAACGCCGCGTCCCCGAACACCTCCAGTACGGCCCGCTCCCCGCCCGCCTTGTTGTGCGCGTAGTCCCCGTCGCCCGCGTCCGGCTCGGCGTCCACCACGGGCGCCTCCTCCCCGGCCCCGGCCGGCAGCGGGTGGGCGTAGACCGAACCGCTGGAGACGTAGACGTAGTGCGGCACCGACCCGACCAGCGCCCGGGCCGCGTCCCCCACCGCCCGCGGCGCGCCGTCCCAGGTGTCCACCACCAGGTCCCACTCGCCGCCCGCGAGCGCCGCCAGGCCGTCCGGCGCCGTCCGGTCACCCCGCAACCGGTGTACGCCCGTCGGCACCGCGCCGTGCATTCCCCGGTTGAAGACGGTCACCGACCAGCCTCTGCGTACCGCCTCGGCCACGGTCGCGCCGCCGACGAAGCCTGTTCCACCCAGCACCAGCAGTCTCATGCGTCCCAGCCTGTCCGGTCCCGGCCCCCGACGGACCCCCCGTTCACCGCTAGCGGATCTGCCAACGGCAGAATCCCGCCCCGCCGCCGCCGACCCGCTGGGCGATCGACTCCTTCCGACGGTCGCCGCCCGGCTCGACGCGACGTGTGCCGGCGCGTGGGTCGCCACGATCCGCCAAGGTCTGCCCGACAGCGGGCCTGCCGCCCCCGCACCCGTGCACTTCGGCCCGGCGACCGGCCGCGCCCCGTTTGCGGCGTGTCGCGCGTTCCGGCGCCCGGATCACCGCCACACGCCGCAAACCGCGAGGGCGACGAAGCCCTCCGGCCGGGCTGGTCGGCGTGCCCGGATGTCCCGCGGTGGATTGGCCTTGACGTGCCGGATGTCCGGTTACCGGGTCCGCTGACCGTGCCGGGATGTCCGGGTCTGGGCCGGCCAGTGGCGGTTCGTCCCGTGACCGGCGGCACTCTGGCGGTGGAATGGTGGCCGGGCCGGGGTCGTTACATCACCTGGACGATCGCAGCAGCACCCCGCTGGCCTGGCCCCATCACGTGGCCGGCCCGGGGATGGGCCCCGGAATGATGGTGGGCCGCCGGTCGTTACACATGGACCCGGCGCCGTGAGCCCCCCGCTCGCGAAGCCTGCCGGGGCGAAGACTTTCCCCTTTGATCTTTTTGAGCGCCGTCGTGGTGCTTGCGCGTGTCCGACCCCCCTTTGGGCACGTCGCCAACCCCCGAATGGAGCCACTCTGATGAACACCACCATTCTGCGGAAGAGCGTTCTGGGTATTGCTGGTCTGGCTTTCGCCGGTGGCGTCTTCGCCGGCCCCGTCACCGAAGCCCACGCCAACCCGGTCGACGCCAAGGCGGTCGCCGTGGTGCAGGCCGACAAGCCGGGTGTGGACAAGGGCAAGCTGATCCCGCACGGTGTGCAGGGCAAGCAGTCCCGCATCGACCTGGGCGACGAGCAGACGAAGAACGTGAAGGCGATCATCGCGGCGACGAAGAAGTCGGGCATGGATGAGCGGGCCGCCGTGGTGGCGATCGGCACCGCGCTGCAGGAGTCGAAGCTGGAGAACCTGGGTCACCTGGGTGCCCGTAACGACCACGACTCGCAGGGCCTGTTCCAGCAGCGCCCGTCCAGCGGTTGGGGCACGGTTGAGCAGATCACCGACCCGGAGTACTCGACGATGGCGTTCCTCAAGGGTCTGAAGCAGGTCGACGGTTGGCAGGACATGCCGCTGACCAAGGCCGCGCAGACCGTGCAGGTGTCGGCCTACCCGGACCACTACGCCCAGTGGGAGAAGCAGGCCGCCGACCTGGTCGCCAAGCACTGGAACAACTGACACGTGAACGATCAACGCTGGCCGGTACCCCGAACCCGGGGTGCCGGCCAGCGGCATATCCAGACCCACCGCCACTTCACCGGCGCGGGCGGGAGGGCTGCGGCACGGAGCGGTGGGCGCCCGTGATCGTCTCCGTTTGTGGCGTGTCGCGGTGTCCGAGCCCGGCGATAGGGCGACACGCCGCAATCGGAGTGGATCAGGCGACGGTCGATCGAGGCGTGACGGCGGGTGGACGACTCCACGCCGCGCCGACACCCGAGGGCGGCGGCAGACGCTGGGCGGGGGATCGGCGGCGGCGAGGGCCGCGCGGAGGTCGCCCGCGACGGGGGTGTGGCCCGCACCCACCGACCACCGCAACCCACGCACCGACAGCGAGAAGGACGGGCGCGGAGCAGCAGCCACAGGGGAAGAAACGACAGAAGCCCCGGCTCATCAGCCGGGGCTCCGTACGTCGAGCAAATGCCTGGTGGGCGATACTGGGTTTGAACCAGTGACCTCTTCCGTGTCAAGGAAGCGCGCTCCCACTGCGCCAATCGCCCGTGGTCGAGAGCGGACGACGGGATTCGAACCCGCGACCCTCACCTTGGCAAGGTGATGCGCTACCAGCTGCGCTACGTCCGCGTGCCGCCCGGTCTCCCCGGCGACGGGTTGAACTCTACCCGACGGCAAGATCGCCGGCTCCGCCGCCCCACCCCGCCCGCTCCGCCGCTGGTGATTGCGCTGGTAACCCATGGGGTACTGATTCACCTCGACAGCACACCGCATCCCCTGAAGGAGGCTGTCGTGGGTATCGGAACGAGTATTTTCCTGCTCGCCGCCGGCGCGATCCTGACCTTCGCCCTGGACGCGAGCGTCGGCGGCGTCGATCTGGACGTGATCGGCTGGATCCTGATGGCGGCCGGCCTGCTCGGTCTCATCATGACCGCGCTGGTCTGGGGTCGCCGCCGCCAGGTGGTCACCACCACCGAGCCGGTCGAGTACCGGCGGGTGGAGGAGCGCCGGGACATCGCTCCGCCGCTGTAGGGCGCATCACTACCTGGCCGACGGGGCTGATCGGTCGCGGGCGTACGACGGGGCGCCGGTCACCCACGGGTGGCCGGCGCCTTCGCATGCGGAGCCCCGGAAGGGCGGGGAAACGAAAAGGCTGGCCACCGAAGGTTCCGGTGACCAGCCTGATCATTCTGTGGGCGATACTGGGTTTGAACCAGTGACCTCTTCCGTGTCAAGGAAGCGCGCTCCCACTGCGCCAATCGCCCGTGCTCATACCGAGGTGGGGACGGGATTTGAACCCGCGTACACGGCTTTGCAGGCCGTTGCCTCGCCTCTCGGCCACCCCACCGAGGTTGCCCCCGTCATGCGTGGCGGCAGCTCCGAGCGGACGACGGGATTCGAACCCGCGACCCTCACCTTGGCAAGGTGATGCGCTACCAGCTGCGCTACGTCCGCTTGTCTCCGGCGTTCCCGGTGACGGATGAGAACTTTAGCCGAGGCACGGAAGAGTTGCCAACTCGGGGGTGCCCTCGGCGCGTCCCTGGCGGGGTTCCGCGGCGTGAGCGCGGGCACTCCCTGGAGCTTCCTAGGAGGCTGGGTGGGGTGGTCGAAGGGATTGCGGGGGGTCAGCCGAAGGGCCAGCTCGGGGGCGACGCGACGCGCCGAAGAATAGCTGTCCGGGTTCCGACTGTGGCACGCCCGACCGGCCGACTCGGTAACGCACTGTGGTCATATCGATGGGCTACGGTAACCGCGTGACGAGACGTGCCGCCGAAGTCCGCCTGGATTCCCTGCTGCGTACAGCCTGCGACGTGATCGTCGAGCGCGGACTCGCCAACACCCGGACGGCCGACGTGGCGCAGGCCGCCGGGGTCAGCCAGGCACTCGTCTTCTACCACTTCGCCACCAAGGAACGCCTGCTGGCGCAGGCCTTCGCGTACGCGGTGGAGCAGGACCTGGCCCGGCTGGACGTGGTGGTCCGCTCCTCCGCTTCACCGCTGACCAAGCTGCGCAAGCTGCTGCGCCTCTACACCCCGCCCGGGCGGTCGATCTCCTGGTCCATGTGGATCGACGGCTGGGCCGAGTCGCTGCGCACCCCGGAGGTGGAGAGGGTCTCCCGCCGGCTCGACCTGCGGTGGCGGCAGGACCTCGCCGCGGTGATCGCCGATGGGGTGACCGACGGCACCTTCGCCTGCGCCGACCCGATGGCCGCCGCCTGGCGGATCAACGCGGTGATGGACGGGCTGGCCATCCAGCTCGCGGTGCACGAGCGGGTGATCTCCCGGCGGCAGTTCGCCGACTGGATCCGGCTGATCACCGCCCGGGAGCTGGGCCTCGACCCCGCCCAGCTCGACTGACGTCTCCACCCCGCCCGGAGCCGACCGGGCGGTCGGGGGCAGCGAACCGGAGCCCCGGCACCGGCCGGCCCGAGGGCCGGACGACCGGGCAAAATCGCCCGGACCGGCACGGACAGCCGCGACAATCGGCGGCATGGATCTGCTGGAGACGTACCGACGGAGCCTGGCCGAGTTCGTCGACCGGGTCGAGCAGGTCGCGCCCGGGCAGTGGTCGGACCCGACGCCCTGCCCCGACTGGGACGTCCGCGCACTGGTCAACCACGTGGTCGGCGAGGACCGGTGGATCGCGCCGCTGCTCGCCGGCCGGACCGTCGAGGAGATCGGCGACCGGTTCGAGGGGGACCAGCTCGGCGACGACCCGATCGGGGCGGTCCGGCAGGTCGCGTCCCAGGCCGAGGTGGCGGCCAGCCATCCGGGCGCGCTCGACACCACGGTGCACCTCACGGCCGGGGAGACGCCGGCGGGTGAGTACCTGAACCAGCTCGTCGCCGAGCACCTCGTACACGGATGGGACCTGGCGGTGGCGATCGGGGCGGACCCGCGCCTGGACGTCGACGTGGTCGCCGCCTGCACCCGGTGGTTCGAGGCCCGGGTCGCCGACCACCGCAGCGGCGACCTGGTCCGGCCCGGGCTCGACGTGCGGGCCGGCGCCGACGCGCAGGACCGGCTGATCGCCGCCTTCGGCCGCGACCCGGACTGGACGCCGCCTGCCTGACCACGACGACCGAGGCCGCGGCGACAGAGGCCGGCGGACGACCGGACCGCGTTACCGGTCAGGAGTTGCCGCAGGGTGTCGCGACCGGAACGACCGCGACCGGAACGACCGCGCCCGGGCCGGCGCGGTCGAGGGGGTGCGCCGGCCGGACGCCCGAGGGGGGTCCGGCGTCCGACCGACGCGGTCAACGGGGTCAGCCGGCGTACCCCTGTCCGGGGGCCGCGGGGCGGCGGCGCTGGCGCTCCCGCAGCCGGCGCCGGGCCGGCGGGTGGACGTTGGCCAGGTCGAGGTCGCCGCCGTAGTGGGCGATCACCCGGTGGTCCATCAGCCGCCGCCAGAGCGGGGGCACCAGCGCGGCGACCACCATGGTGGCGTAGCCGGCCGGCAGCTGCGGCGAGGTGTCGAAGCTGCGCAGCGTCTGGTAGCGGCGCAGCGGGTTGGCGTGGTGGTCGCTGTGCCGCTGGAGCTGGAAGAGGAAGACGTTGGTGACCGTGCGGTCGCTGTTCCAGCTGTGCCGGGGGTCGACCTTCTCGTAGCGGCCGGCGGCGGTGCGCTGCCGGGCCAGCCCGTAGTGCTCCAGGTAGTTGACCACCTCGAGCAGGCTGAAGCCGACCACCGCCTGGAGCAGCAGGAACACCAGTACGCCGGGGCCGAAGGCGAGCATCAGCGCGGCATAGAGCACCAGTGTCATCGCCCAGGCGTTGAGGATGTCGTTGCGCCACGTCCACGGGCTGCGGCCCCGGAGCCGGAACCGGCTGGTCTCCAGCCGCCAGGCCGACCGCAGGCTGCCCCAGACGGTACGCGGCCAGAACGCCCAGAAGCTCTCCCCCAGCCGTGAGCTGGCCGGGTCCTCCGGGGTGGCCACCCGGGTGTGGTGGCCCCGGTTGTGCTCCACGTAGAAGTGCCCGTAGCCGGTCGGCGCGAGGGCGACCTTGGACAGCCAGCGCTCCGCGGTCTCCCGCTTGTGGCCCAGTTCGTGGGCGGTGTTGATGGCGATGCCGTTGACCACCCCGACGGTGGCGACCAGCCCGGCCGCAGCCAGCCAGGACAGGTCGCCGCGCGCCCAGACGGCGCAGCAGAGCACCAGGGCGGCGTACTGGGTGGGCAGGTAGAGGTAGGTGAGCCAGCGGTAGTAGCCGTCGGCGGACAGCCGGGGCACCGCCTCGTCGGGCGGGTTGCGCCGGTCGTCGCCGATCAGCAGGTCCACCACCGGGATGAGCCCGAAGACCACCACCGGGGTGAGCCACCAGGCCCAGGCGCCGCCGCCGTCCCGCCAACCCAGCCAGCCCAGGAAGGGCAGCACCGGGACGAGCAGGGCCAGCGGCCAGAGCGGCTTGCGGGTGTCGCGCCAGGCGACGGGAGGAACCGTCGCGTCGGGGCTGATGGCCATCGCCGACCTCCGATCTCGCGGGCTGTCCTGACTGTGGCACCGGCCACTCCTTTTTACAAGAGGCAAGTTTTTGTAAAGCGATCACGGTGATCGCCACCGCACCGACCGTCACGGATGACCTTGCCCTCGCCCGATCTGCCTGGTATTCACAGATGCGCATGCGTAACAGCGCCTGCACCGGGCCGGCGCAGCGTCGGCCCCCGCTCCCACGAGGAGGTCCCGTGCCCAGACCGGAGTGGACACTTCCGACGAGCCGGCCCCGACGCCGGCTCGTCCCCGTACTGGCGACCGCCGCCGTGGTCGCCGCCCTGCTGCCCGGCGGCGCCACCGCCGCCGCCGCGCCGGGCGACGCCGCGACCGCGACACCGGGCCGCTCCGGCTCGTTCGCCGACGACAGCCACCAGGCCGCCGACCTCGACAACCGCACCGGTACGGCCGCGCCCGACGCCCGGCAGCGCGGCCTCGCCCGACGGGTCGACGCCGACGTGCGGTGGAACCGGCTCGGCACCCCGCACGCGCTCGGCCCGACCCGGACGCCGCTCGCCACCGGCCTGCCCGCCGACCCGGAGGCGGCCGCCCGGCGCTACCTCACCGACAACCGGGACCTGTTCGGCCTCGACGCCGCCTCGGTCGCCGCGATGGATCGGCTGCTGGTCCGGCCGATCGGCGACGGCGCGGTGGTCACCCTGCGGCAGCGCTTCGGCGACCTGCCCGCCGGCCACGACGGGCTGGTCACCGTGGCGGTCGCCGACGGCGCCGTCATCTCGGTCAGCTCCTCGCTCGCCCGGGACGCCGCCGCGCCCGCCCCCGCCACCCTCACCGGTGAGCAGGCGTACGCGGCCGCGCTCGCCGACGCCGGCCTGGACGCCGCCCGGGTGGCCAGCCACCACGTCCGCCCGGTCGCGGTGCCCACCCCGCTCGACGGCACCCGGGCCGCGTACGAGGTGACCCTGATCGGCGCGGACACCGACCACCCGGCCGCCTTCACCACTTACGTCGACGGCATCACCGGTGAAGTGCTGGTCCGCGAGGACCTCGTCGACTTCGACTCGGACAACCCGAGCTGGGCGGTCTACCCGGCCACCCCGCCGCAGGACCTCGCCCCCGGGCAGGACCCCCGGGTGCGCTGGTGCGCCGACCCCGCTCCGGGCTGCGCCGCCGCGTTCCGCGACCCGGCCACCGGCAACGCCTGGGACGTCGACAAGGCCACCGGCACGCCGACCGGCACCTCGCGCGGCAACTCCGCCAACACGGTGGTCTCCTGGGGCGCGGGCAGCCCGCTGCTGCCGGCCACCGCCAGCCCGGAGCGCCGCTACGAGTACCCGTTCACCGACCAGTGGCACCAGGCCCGCTGCAACCCGGCGGTGTTCACCTCCGCGCAGCGCAACGACGCCGACGCCGCCATCGCCAACCTCTTCGCCATGCACAACCGGATGCACGACTGGGCCTGGCACCTCGGCTTCACCGAGGCCACCTGGAACCTGCAGGCGGTCAACGTGAGCGGGGCCGGCCTCGGCGGCGACGCCGAGCAGGGCCGCGCCCAGCAGGGCGCGCTGTCCGGCAACCGGAACAACGCCAACCAGGGCACGCCGCGCGACGGCCTGCCGCCCACCACCAACATGTACCTGTGGCAGCCGCAGGCCGGCGGGCCGTACCCGCCGTGCGTGGACGGCGACTACGACATGACGGTGATCGGGCACGAGTACACCCACGCCATCACCAACCGCATGATCGCCGGTCCGGACAGCGGCATCGGCGGCCACCAGGGCGGTGCGATGGGTGAGTCGTGGAGCGACCTGCTCGCCGCCGAGTACCTCTACGAGCACGGCCTGCGCGCCCCCGGCCAGACGCCCTTCGTCACCGGCGGGTACGTCACCGGCAACCTGATCAGCGGCATCCGCAACCACGACTTCAGCCGCAGCCCGCTCAACTACTCCGACGTCGGCTACAACACCGCCGGCCCGGCGGTGCACGCTGACGGGGAGATCTGGAGCGCCACCAACTACCGGATCCGCTCCGCGCTGGTGAAGCGGTACGGGTCGGGCACCCCGCAGCGGCAGCTCGACTGCGCGCAGGGGAAGGTCGCCGCGGACAACTGCCCGGGCAACCGGCGCTGGGCGCAGCTGGTCTTCGACTCGTTCCTGCTCCAGGCGGCCAGCCAGGTCAGCATGCTCGACATGCGGGACAACCTGCTCACCGCCGACCGGCTCCGCTTCGGCGGGGCCAACCAGGAGCTGATCTGGGCCGAGTTCGCCCGCTCCGGGATGGGCCGGGACGCCGCCACCAACGGCGCCACCGACACCGACCCGACGCCGAGCTTCGCCAGCCCGTACGGCGACAACGCCACGCTCACCCTGCGGCCGAAGGGGGACAGCGCCGAGGCGCCGATCCGGCTGTACGTGGGCGACTACGAGGCCCGGGCCACCCCGATCGCCGACACCGACCCGGCCACCGCCCTGCCGGACACCTTCGAGGCGGTCGCCGGTACGCACCAGCTGCTGGCGGTGGCGCCCGGCTTCGGGCACCAGCGGCTCAGCGTCGTCGCCCGCGCCGGCCAGGAGGGGTACGTCGACCTGCGGCTGAGCCGCAACCTGGCGTCCACCACCTCCGGCGCGGTCATCACCGGCGACGGGGTGAACCTGGAGCGGATCGGCGACGACACCGAGAGCACCAACTGGGCGTCGCTGACCGGGGTGGCCGGCCGGGGCGTCACGGTGGCGCTGCCCGGTGGCGCCCCGCAGGTGGTCAAGCGGGTCAACGTCAGCGCCATGCTGCGCCCGGCGATCGCCGGGGACCCCGACGCGGGCGGGCAGAACGCGTTGACCGCACTGCGTTCCTTCGCCGTGCTCACCTGCGACGCGACCACCACCGACTGCGCCGACCCGGCACGCTGGGAGCGGATCTACACCAGCGCCGGCGACGCGTTCCCGGGTGGGAAGTACCGGGCGTACACCCGGGACATCAACCTGCGGTCGTTCCCGGTGCCGACCACGCTCGCCACCCACGTGCGGCTGGAGGTGCTGGCCAGCCAGTGCACCGGCGGCCCGGCGTACGCCGGTGAGCAGGACGACGACCCGGCCACCAGCACCGACTGCGCGACCGCCAGCCCGGCGCGCGACCAGGTCCGGATCGCCGAGTTCCAGGTGTTCTCGAAGTGAACCCCGCCGGGGTCGGGTGGCGTCGCCGCCCGGCCCCGGCGGCCCCCGATCAGCGGCGCGTCGCCGCCCAGCGCCCGGTCCGGCGGGCCCGTTCGTACGCCGGCCCGCCGAGGTCCGCTTCGCCGCCGCGTGCCGCGCGGGTCAGCTGCCGCAACCTGAGCAGCAGCCCGGCACCGAGGAAGAGCAGCAGCCCGCCGAGGAGGAAGGCGGCCTGCACCAGACCGAATCCCCCTCGGGTGGCACCGGCCACCGGACGCCCGGCCGCCGGCGGCACCTCCGCCACCGCCTCCTCGGTCGGTTCCGTCGACGCGTCGACGGGCTCGGTCGGGTCGACGGCCACGGCCGAGCCGCTCGGCTCCGGCGTGGCGGACGCCTCGGTGGCGAGCAGGCCGACCACGTCGCGGGTGGCGCTCTGCCGGGCGAGCAGCCGCAGGTTGGCGTCGTACGCCTCGGCAGCCAGCGTCACCCGTCCCCGGTCGACATCCTCGGCGAAGGCCACCCGGTAGCGGGCGGTGACCGTCCGGTCCGGGCAGAGCGTGCCCGGGTCGAGCTGACGGTCGGTGAGCCGGGCGATGTCCCCCTCGGTCTGGATCTGCAACGGGAAGCTGCCCGAGTCCTCCACCCGGTCCACCTTCACCTGGTCCAGCCGCAGGCCCCGCACGCTGAGCACCATCGACCAGCGGACCTTCACGCACCGGCCGCCGTCGTTGCGTGACACCACCGCGGAAAGGGTGCTCACCTGGTCCCCGGCACTGAACTCGTCCGGCAGGCCGCTCAGCTCGGTGGCGAAGCCGGCCGCCGCCGAGGCCGGCGCGGGCGCGGCCAGCCCCACCACGGACAGGCAGGCCAGCACCACCCCGGCCCGCAGCGCGTTCCGCCACACCGTCACCACCGCCTCGCCCTCCCGTCGGTCGCATCCACCTGGCAACGCTATGAGGGGTGCCGGGTAGCCGGTAGACGGGCGTGTTCGCACGAACCGTGAAGTACAGGTCGGGTTATCACGCTGGGTGGTGAACCGGTCACGCCCGACCCGCGACACGCCCGGGAACCGCCCCGGGAGACAATTCCCCGGTGTCCGATCTCTCCGCGGCCTTCGTCCGGCTGCACGCCCGCCTCACCCCGGTGGCCTTCGTCCCGGAGGTGCGGCTGCACCAGGCCGACGAGCCGATCGGGCTCTGGGAGCTGACCGAGGGCGAGTTCCACAGCTCCCAGCCGCCGCCGTTCTGGGCCTTCGCCTGGGCCGGTGGCCAGGCGCTGGCCCGCTACGTCACCGACCACCCGGAGCTGGTGGCCGGCCGCCGGGTGCTGGACCTGGCGTCGGGCTCCGGCCTGGTCGCCATCGCCGCCGCCCGGGCCGGCGCGAACACCGTCCGCGCCGTCGAGGTCGACGAGCGGGCGGTGGCCGCCGTCGCGCTCAACGCCGAGGCCAATGGGGTACGCGTCGACGCCGAGTTCGGCGACATCCTCGACGGCGACGCCGGGGACGCCGAGGTGGTGCTCGCCGGGGACGTCTTCTACAGCGAGGCGATGGCCCGGCGGGTGCTGCGCTTCCTGCTGCGGGCCGCCCGCTCCGGTGCCCGGGTGCTGGTCGGCGACCCGGGCAGGGCCTTCCTGCCCCGCGAGCGGTTCCGCGAGCTGGCCGCCTACGACGTGCCGGTGCCGGAGGCGCTGGAGAGCGTACGGGTGAAGCGCACCACCGTCTGGGAGCTGGACCCGACCCCGCCGGGAGCCGCCCGCTAGCGTGTCGGCGTGCTGTTCCGGGGCTGGGGGGAGTCCGTCGACGAGCGGTGGCCGGACGTGGCCACCGTCGCCGACCACGTCGGCGTGGACCACCTGGTGGTCACCCGGCACGCGCTGGTGCGGCAGGTCCTCGCCGACCCGGACACCTGGCGGCCGGACAACGCCCTGGACGCGGTGACCCCGGTCCCGGTGGCCGCGCTGCGGGTGCTCGCCGGGCACCGGTTCCGGTTGCCGCCGACGCTGGCGAACAACTCCACCCCCAGCCACCCGGCGATCCGGGGAATCGTGGCGGAGGCCCTGCACCCGACCCGGGTGGCCGCGCAGCAGCCCTGGCTGACCGGGCTGGTCCGGCGGCGGGTGACCGGGCTGGCCGCCGCGCTCGACGCGGGGGAACCGGTCGACCTGTATGCCGAGCTCGCCGCCGACCTGCCACTGCTGGTGCTGGCCCGGCTCGTCGAGCTGCCGGACGCCCCGGTCGGCGCGGTGAAGGACTTCGCCCGGGCCGCGCTGGAGCTGTTCTGGGCGCCGCTGGACGCCGACCGTCAGCTCGCCCTCGCCGCCGAGGTGGGCCGGTTCCACACCGTGCTGCGTGACTTCGCCGCCACCGGCGGCGGGCTGGCCGCCGCGTTGCGCGCCGACGGGCACTCCCCCGACGTGGTGGTCGGCGCGCTGTTCTTCCTGCTGGTGGCCGGCCAGGAGACCACCTCGCAGTTCCTCACCCTGCTGCTGCACCGGCTCACCGCCGAGCCCGAGGTACGCGCCGGGCTGCGCGCCGGCACGGTCGCGGTCGCCGACGTGGTGGAGGAGGGGCTGCGGCTGGAACCGCCGATCGTGACCTGGCGGCGGGTGGCGGCCGTGGACACCACGCTGGGCGGGACGGCGGTGACAGCGGGCACCAGCGTGGTGCTCTGGCTGGCCCGCGCGGGACGCGACCCGGAGGTGGTGGCCGCGCCGGAGGCGTTCCGGCCCGGGCAGCGCGGGTCGCGCCGGCACCTGGCCTTCGGGGCGGGTGCGCACCGCTGCGTCGGCGCCCAACTGGCGCGGATGGAGGCGGCGGTGGTGGTGGCCGAAGCGGCCCCGCTGCTCGACGGGGTGACCGTGGTCCGCCCGCCCTGGTGCCCGGACAACCTGACCTTCCGGATGCCGGACGCGTTCGTGGTCCGCCGGCCCTGACCTCCGCGTCCGCCGACCCGGTATTGCGGCCGGCTGACGGGATGCCTGCGCCGGCCCCGGCGGTCGACTCGGGTCGGGTGCCGCACTCATGGCCGGGCCGGCGCCACGTCCCACGTCCCTTGGCGCCGGTGTCGCGGCCGGCTGACAGAGTCGCCTCCATCGGCCAGCCGGACGACTCGGGTCCGGTGCCGCACTCATGGCCGAGCCCCACACCACCTCCCCCGCGTCATATCGACCTGATGTCGCAAACGATTCAGGCTGCCCCGCCCCGCCCATGAGTCGTCTGTGACATCAGCTCGACAGCGCCTGAGCACCACGGCCGACGGGACGGCGGACCGCTCCGCGACGGCGACCCCACCGGGCGAGCGCACGGCGGGCCGGGACGGCAGACCGCCCCGCGACCGCGACCCCACCGGGCGAGCGCACGGCGGGCCGGGACGGCAGACCGCCCGGCGACGGCGACCCGACCGAGCGGGCAGCACACGGCGCCAACGCCGGAGTACCTGACGAAGGTCGGGTCCGGCGGACGCCGATCGGCAGCGGCGGCGCCGGCCCGTCGGTTCCTACCGTCAACGCATGATCACACTACGTGGGTTGACGAAGCGGTTCGGGGCGGTGACGGCCGTCGACGACCTGACCGTCGACATCGCACCCGGGCGGGTCACCGGGTTCCTCGGCCCCAACGGCGCGGGCAAGTCCACCACCATGCGCATGGTGCTCGGCCTGGACCGGCCCACCGCCGGAGGGGCCCTGGTCGCCGGGCGGGCGTACCGGGAGCTGCGCCATCCGCTGCGGGAGGTCGGGGCGCTGCTCGACGCCCGGGCGATCCACCCGGCGCGGGCGGGCCGGGCGCACCTGCTGGCGATGGCCCGCAGCAACGGCATCCCGGCCCGGCGGGTCGACGAGGTGCTCGCCGCGGCCGGCCTGGACGACCGGGCCGCCGCCAAGCCGGGCCGAACCCTGTCGCTCGGCATGGCGCAGCGGCTCGGCATCGCCGCCGCGCTGCTCGGCGACCCGCCGGTGCTGATGTTCGACGAACCCGTCAACGGCCTCGACCCGGACGGGGTGCGCTGGATCAGGCAGCTCACCGCCGACCTCGCCGCCGAGGGACGGACCGTGCTGCTCTCCAGCCACCTGATGAGCGAGATGGAGCAGACCGCCGCCCACCTGGTGGTGATCGGCAAGGGCCGGCTGATCGCCGACGCGCCCGTCGCGGAGGTGCTCGCCACGGGCGCCACCGCCGCCGTGCGGGTCCGCGGGCCACTCCCGGAGGGGCTGGCCGCGCTGGCCGGACGGCTCACCGCCGAGGGGTACGCGGTCACGGCCGAGGGCCCGCGCGGCCTGGCCGTCACCGGGGCCACCGCCGACCGGGTCGGCGACCTGGCGTACGAGCTGGGGGTGCCGCTGCACGAGCTGACCCCGGTAGCCGTCACGCTGGAACAGGCGTTCCTGCGGCTGACCGGCGACGCTGTCGAGTACGCCGCGGGAAGTGCCCGGTGAGCGCCCTCTCCCCCACCCGCCCGGCCGCCCGTGGCGGTGGTCTCCCCGGCGCGGTGGCCGCCGAGTGGACCCGGCTCTGGTCGGTGCGGGCCACCTGGTGGACCCTGCTGGCCGGGGTGCTGCTGATGGCCGCCACCTCGGCCCAACTGGCCATCTACGCGGCCAACGCCAACACCAACGACGACCCGGCCGACGACCGGGGCGTGGTCACCGTCGGCAGCGTGCTGGTCGGCGCGCTGGAACTCACCCAGTACGCGGTGCTGGCGCTCGGCCTGCTCGCCGTCACCAGCGAGTACGCCACCGGCACCATCCGCACCACCCTCCAGGGCACCCCGTCGCGGGGCCGGATGCTGCTGGCCAAGGCGGTGGTGGCCGGCGCGGTGACGTTCGCCTTCGGGCTGCTGCTCGGCCTGGTCGGGGTGCTCGCGGCCGGGCCCCTGCTCGGCGAGTGGGGGCGGGCGCCGCTGGCCGGAACGCTCGGCGACGTGCTGGCGACGGCGACGTACCTGGCGCTGGTGGGGGTGCTGGCCCTCGGGCTGGGGGCGGCGCTGCGAAGCGCGGTGCTCACCCTGACCGTGCTCTTCGCCGTGCTGATGATCGTGCCGCTGTCGTTGCGGGAGCCGGACATCACCCTGCTCACCCGGATCTCCGACGCGTTCCCGGGGGTGGCCGGCGGGCACTTCCTGGCCGGGGACACCGACCCGTACCCGCCGGTGGTGGGCCTGGTGCTGCTGGCCGGCTGGGCCGGCGCGGCGCTGGCGGTCGGCCGGGCCGCGCTGCGCCGCCGGGACGCCTGAGCGGCACGGGGCGGGGCGGGCCGGTCAGCCGGCCAGCCCCGCCTCGTACGCGATGATCGCCGCCTGCACCCGGTTACGCACGTCCAGCCGGGTGAAGATGCTGGTCAGGTAGCCCTTCACGGTGCCCTCGGTGAGGAAGAGCCGGCGGGCGATCTCCGCGTTGGACAGCCCTGCCCCGACCAGGCCGAGCACCTCCCGCTCCCGGTCGGTCAGCCCGGCCGTGCGGTCCCGGGCCGCCGGCACCCGGGCCATCCGGTCGCCGTTGAGTTCGATCACCCGGCGGGCCACCCGCGGCGACAGGTACGCCCCGCCCTCGGCGACGGCCCGCACCCCGGCGAGCAGCTCGCGGGGGTCACCGGCCTTGAGCAGGAAGCCGCTGGCGCCGTGGCCGAGCGCCCGGGCCACGTACTCGTCCTCGCCGAACGTGGTGAGCATGACGGTGGCCGTCGCCGGCACGAGCCGGCGGATCTCGGCTGCGGCGGCGAGCCCGTCCAGCTTCGGCATCCGGATGTCCAGCAGCGCGACCCGGGGCCGGTGCGCCCGGGTCAGCTCCACCGCGGCCCGGCCGTCGCCGGCCTCGGCGACCACCTCGATGCCGGGGTCGGCGGCGAGGATGGCCCGCACCCCGGCCCGGACCATCGCCTCGTCGTCGGCGAGCAGCACCGTCACCGGCACGTCGTCAGCGGTCACGTCGTGGTCCGTCCCTTGCTGGTCAGGCGGCCGTCGGCGAAGCAGAGCCGCCAGGTCGGCTGGGCGAGCGGGAAGTTGCCGTCGGTGTAGTACTCGCAGGTCACGCCGGCGGTCACGGCCGGCGCGTCGAGCGGCGGCTCGACCTGGCGGCGGGGCAGCCCGGTCAGCTCGGAGCGGGGCGTGCCGATCCGCATCCGGTCGAACGCCGTTCCGTCCAGCACCGCGCCGGTGGTGACGACCGGGTAGTAGACCAGCGACAGCAGCAGCGCGACGGCCGGCGGCGCGGCGAGTGCGGCGAGCAGGCTGCGCCGCACCCCGCGCCGGGCGTCGCGCAGCCGCCCGGGCTCCCCGGCCCGTCCGCCGTCGCCGGCCTCGGGGCGCGGGGCGGCGTCGGCCACCGGCAGCCGGGCCACCACGGCGAATCCCCCGTCGTCGGTCGGGCCGGCGTCGAGGACGCCGCCGGCCAGCCGTACCCGTTCGCGGAGCGCCAGCAGGCCCGAGCCGTGCGACGGCGGCCCGGGCAGCGGGCCGGCCGGCGGCGGCGCGTTGGCCACCCGCACCTCGACCCGGTCACCGAGGCCGGTGAGGGTGACGGTGACCGGGGCGCCGGGGGCGTACCGGGCGGCGTTGGTCAGCGTCTCGCGGACCACCCGGTGCGCGGCGTGCGCGGTCAACTCCGGCAGGTCGGCGGCGTCCGGCGAGTGGTGCAGGCGCACCGCCATCCCCGCCTCGCGGGCGCCGTCGACCAGGTCGGCGACGCTCTCCCCGGCGGGGCGGGTGCTGGCCGGGACGTCCGCCTCGCGGAGCACCCCGATGATCCGGTGCAGCCGCTCGGTGGCCCCCGCCACGCTGGCCCGCAGCTCGCCGGCCGCCACCCGGTGCCGCGGGTCCAGGTCACCGGCGACCTCCAGGGCGGCGGCACGGAGTGCGATCAGGCTCAGCTCGTGGCCGAGGGAGTCGTGCATCTCCTGGGCGATCCGGGCCCGTTCCCGCAGCCGGATCCGCTCGGCGGCGCCCCGCTGCTCGCGTTGCACCGCCTCGGCGTGCTCCCAGCCGGCCAGCACCAGCGCCTGCTGCTGCCGCCGGTAGCGGCCCACCAGCCAGGGGAACACCCCGGCGCCCAGCAGCACGCAGCTGAGCAGGAACCAGGTCGCCATGCCGGTGTCCAGCAGCACCAGATGCAGCACCGTGCCACCGGCCGCCACCACGGCGAAGAGCACCCCGGCGGGGGCGGCCCGTTCCCCGCGCCGCCCGGCCAGATAGCTGAACACCAGCAGGGCGAAGACGAAGTTGCCGTCCACCACCGAGCCGAGCAGCACCAGCAGCACGGCCACCGCCGGCAGCCGCCGGCCGACCACCACCGCCGCGGCCAGCAGCAGCACCGAGCCGACCAGCAGGGGTACGACGTACCGCTCGTAGGGCGGGGTCAGCCGGGCGTACGCCACCGGGGCGGCGAGCCCGGCCCAGAGCGCCACGTCGCCGGCCACCCGGCGGTCCACCCGGCGCCAGATCTCGCGTTCGCGCACGTCGGCCAGGCTACCGACGCCCGGCGGACCCGGGCACCGACGAAGGTCAGGTGGTCAGCTGATGTCCTCGGCCCAGGCGCGCCAGTCGTCCAGCACCCCGTAGAGGGCGGGGGTGAGCCAGCCGGGTGCGGAGCGGCGGAACACGCCCGGGTCCATCGCCCCGGCGCCGGCCGGCAGCGCGCCGAGCAGGTTGGGCACCAGGTCGGTGAGGTTGGCCCAGTGCACCAGCTGCGGCTCGGCCGGCCAGGCGCCGATCACCACGCCGGCCGGGACCGCGCGCCGCTCCAGCGCCTCCAGGGTCAGCGCGGTGTGGTTGAGCGTGCCGAGACCGGCCCGGGCCACCACCACGGCGGGGGCGTCGAGGGAGACCGCGAGGTCCGCGACCGTCCACGGCTCCCCGGAGGGGCGCAACCCCATCGGTACGAGCAGCCCGCCGGCCCCCTCGATGAGCACCAGGTCGTGCTTGTCGACCTCCTCGCGGATGGCGTCGACGACGGTGTACAGCTCCAGCGGCTCCAGCTCGGCGACCCGGGCCGCGGCGAGCGGGGCGAGCGGGTCCGGGTAGCTGGCCAGGGTCCGCCCGGTCAGCGGAGCGGCCAGCCGGGTCACCGAGTCGATGTCGCCGGGCTCGCCGGTGGCCGTACCCGTCTGGCCGGGCTTGACCACGGCGACCCGCAGGCCGGCGGCCTGCGCGGCGGCCGCGACCGCGGCGGTCACCACCGTCTTGCCCACCTCGGTGTCGGTGCCGGTCACCAGCACCGCGCCCTTCCACGGCGCGCTCACGGGGCCACCTTCGTTCGCGACTGCGGGGCTCGCAGAACCGGCTCACTCCTCGCGCTCACGGGGCACACTCCACGATGACCTCCAGGGCCCGTTCGAACTCCGCCCGCGGTACCCCGGCGGAGATGGTGAGCCGCAGCCGGGAGCGGCTGTCCGGGGTGGAGGGCGGTCGGAAGCAGCCGACCGCGACGCCACGGTCGCGGCAGTCGGCGGCCCACGTGGTGGCGGCCTCCGGGCCGGGCGCGGTCACCGATACCACGGCCGCGTCGGGGGCGGAGACGGTCAGCCCCGCCGCGCCGAGCCGGCGGACCGCCAGCGCGGCCCGGTCGGCCAGCTCCGCCCGCAGGTCGTCGCCGGCGCGGGCCAGCGTCACGGCGGCCCGCACGCCGGCCGCCACCGCCGGAGGCAGCGCGGTGTCGAAGATGAACGTGCGTCCGGTCTCGACCAGGTGCCGGACGAACTCGGCCGGGCCGGCGACCACCCCACCCGCGCCGCCGAGCGCCTTGGACAGGGTGGCGGTGACCACCACGTCCGGCTGGCCGGCCAGGCCGGCGGCGGCCACCCCGCCGGCGCCGCCCGGGCCGGTGACGCCGAGCGCGTGCGCGTCGTCGACCAGCAGCAGCGCGCCGTGCGCCCGGGCGACGGCGTGCAGCCGGGCCAGCGGGGCGAGGTCGCCGTCGACGGAGAAGACCGACTCGGTCACCACGACGGCCGGGCGGCCGGGGGCGGCGGCGAGCGCGGCGGCCACCGCGTCGACGTCGGCGTGCGGGGTCACCACCGTCTCGGCGCCGGAGATCCGGCAGCCGTCGATCAGCGAGGCGTGGTTGTGGGCGTCCGAGACGAGCAGCGTACGGGGCTGCACCAGGGCCCGGACCGCGCCGAGGTTGGCCAGGTAGCCGGAGGAGAAGACCAGCGCCCGGTCGGTGCCGAGCCACTCGGCGAGGGTGTCCTCCAGCGCGTGGTGGGCGTCGGTGGAGCCGCGCACCAGCCGCGACCCGGTGGCGCCCAGCCCGTACGCGGACAGCGCCCGCGCGGCGGCGGCGGTGACCTCGGGGTGGGTGGCCAGGCCGAGGTAGTCGTTGCCGGCGAGGTCGACCACGGCGTCGTCGGCGGCGCGCGGGCGCAGCGTGCGGGTGAGCCCCGCCTTGGCCCGCAGCTCGGCGCGGCGCTCCAGGGCCGCCAGCCAGTCCGCCACCGTCACCGTCTCCCTCCGCCGCGCAGCTCGCCTCCCCCGGCATCCGGCGCGGAGGAGGTCGTCGGCGAGCAACGCGCCGCCGGGCGAAATTACCACCCGCCCGGCCGGCACCGGCGTGGCGCGGGGCCGCCGCACCGAGGTGCCGGTGACGCTCGGCGAGGGTGCGACCTCGGTCATTTCTCCGCCCCGGGGCGGCCTTGTAGGGTACGAGCCATGCCAGAGATCCTCGACCAGGCCCGTACCCAGGTGTTGGAGAACGGCGTCGGCCTCGACGAGGCCGGAGTCCTCGCCGTGCTGAACCTCCCCGACGAGCACCTGCCCGCCGCCCTGCAGCTCGCCCACGACGTGCGGATGCGCTGGTGCGGCCCGGAGGTCGAGGTCGAGGGCATCGTGTCGCTGAAGACCGGCGGCTGCCCGGAGGACTGCCACTTCTGCTCGCAGTCCGGTCTGTTCACCTCGCCGGTCCGGTCGGTCTGGCTGGACATCCCCTCGCTGGTCGAGGCGGCGAAGCAGACCGCGGCGACCGGGGCGACGGAGTTCTGCATCGTGGCCGCCGTGCGCGGCCCGGACGCCCGGCTGATGAAGCAGATGCGCGAGGGTGTCGCCGCCATCAAGGCGGAGGTCGACATCCAGGTCGCCGCGTCGCTCGGCATGCTCAGCCAGGAGCAGGTCGACGAGCTGGTCGACATGGGCGTGCACCGCTACAACCACAACCTGGAGACCTGCCGCTCCTACTTCCCGAACGTGGTCACCACGCACTCCTGGGAGGAGCGCTGGGAGACGCTGCGGATGGTCCGCGAGTCCGGCATGGAGGTCTGCTGCGGCGGCATCCTGGGCCTGGGCGAGACGGTGGAGCAGCGGGCCGAGTTCGCCGCGCAGCTCGCCGAGCTGGACCCGCACGAGGTGCCGCTGAACTTCCTCAATCCCCGCCCCGGCACCCCGCTGGGTGACCGGCCGGTGGTGGAGGGCAAGGACGCGCTGCGGGCCATCGCCGCGTTCCGGCTGGCCATGCCGCGCACCATCCTCCGGTACGCGGGCGGCCGCGAGATCACCCTCGGTGACCTGGGCACCCGGGACGGCCTGCTGGGCGGCATCAACGCGGTGATCGTCGGCAACTACCTGACCACCCTGGGCCGGCCGGCGAACGCCGACCTGCAGCTGCTCGACGATCTTAAGATGCCCGTCAAGGCGCTCTCCGCCACCCTGTGAGGTTGACGTGACCGACGTGGTGCAGCCGGCGGTGACCTGGTGCGACCGCTGCGGCGAGGACGCCGCGGCCGGTCCGCACGTGGCGTGCGCGGCGGCCCGGGCGCTGGAGCCGCCGCGCTACTGCGCGCGCTGCCGCCGCCGGATGAAGGTGCAGGTGCTGCCGGTCGGCTGGTCGGCGACCTGCGTCGAGCACGGCGAGATCCGGGGCTGAGGCGATGCTGCGGGGGCGGAGCGTGATCCTGCGGCCGGTGACGGACGCGGACGTGCCCGCCCTCGCGGCGATCCGGGCCACCGCCGAGGTACGCCGGTGGTGGCGCGGCGGCGACGACCTGGCCGCGGCGGTCCGCGCCGAGCTGGCCGACGACGACCTGATCGCGTACGCCGTCGAGCACGACGGGCGGGTGGTCGGCCTGGTCCAGTACTACGCCGAGCCGGACCCGGACTACCGGCACGCCGCGCTGGACATCTACCTGGACCCGGCGGTGCACGGCTCGGGGCTGGGCGGGGACGCGATCCGCACCCTGGCCCGCCACCTGGTCGCCGCGCACGGCCACCACCGGCTCACCATCGACCCGGCGGCGGCGAACACCGCCGCGATCCGGGCGTACGCGAAGGTCGGTTTCCGGCCGGTCGGCATCATGCGCCGGTACGAGCGCGGCGAGGACGGCACCTGGCACGACGCGCTGCTGATGGAGCTGCTCGCCGACGAACTGGCCGACTGAGCCACGTTCCGGTCATCCGGTCCGCGACCCGGCATGTCCCGATCCGAGGGTCGGCTGTCCGCAACGCCGGCCATCACCCACCCACCCCACCCGGTTCCACCTGATCAGCGGGTCGAAGAGCCCGCCGACCAAGGAGGAACCATGTCCCGATCCCCACGCTGGCGGGACCCGCTGACCGCGCTCGGCCTGGCCGCCGGGCCGGTCGTCGCGCTCGGCTTCACCCGCTTCGCGTACGCGCTGCTGCTGCCGGCCATGCGCGACGACCTGCACTGGACGTACGCCCAGGCCGGCGGCCTGAACACGGCGAACGCCGCGGGTTACGTCATCGGCGCCGGCACGGCGGTGTTCTGGGCCCGCCGGTTCGGTGACCGCGCCGCCTTCGTCGGCACCCTGGTGGTGAGCGCGTTGGCCCTGCTGCTCACCGCGACCACCGCCGACTACCCGGTGTTGAACCTGCTGCGGTTCGTCGGCGGCCTGAGCACCGCGGTCGCCTTCGTCCTCGGCTCGGCGCTGGCCGCCCGGGTCGCCACCGGCGGCGGGCAGCGGCGGGGCGCGCTGCTGGTCGGGATCTACATGGCCGGGGTGGGCGTCGGCGTGGCGCTCTCGGGGCTGCTGGTGCCGGCGGCGCTGACCGTGGCCGGGGACGCCGGCTGGCGGTCCGGCTGGCTGCTGCTGGGCGTGGTCGCGGTGCTGGCGGTCGGCCCGGCGGTGTTCGCGGTGCGGCGGGTCGCGCCGGTGGCCGGGGTCACCCGGGCCGGGCTGCCCCGCGCGGACCTGGCCCGGCTCGCCCCGACGTTCGGCTGGTACGTGCTCTTCGGTGCCGGCTACGTGAGTTACCTGACCTTCGTGATCGCGCTGCTGCGCGACCGGGGTCTCGGCACCCCCGGCGTCGCCGCGTTCTTCGTGGTGCTGGGTCTCGCCTCGGCGGTCGCCACCCTCACCGTGTGGGGGCGGGTGGTCGGCCGGCTGGCGGGCGGCCGGGCCCCGGCGCTGGTCTCCCTGCTGGTGCTGCTCGGCGTGCTGCCGGTGCTGCTGCTGCCGGCCGGGCTGCCCGCGGCGGTGGTGTCGGCGGTGATCTTCGGCAGCTCCTTCATGGCCGGTCCGACGGCGGCCACGGTGCTCGCCCGCCGGGCCCTGCCGGCGAGCGGCTGGACCGCCGGCATCGCCCTGCTGACGGTGGCCTTCTCGGTGGGCCAGGCGGTCGGCCCGCTGCTGTCGGGCCTGCTCGCCGACTCCGGCGGGGTGGAGGTGGGGCTCTGGCTGTCGGTGGGGCTGCTCGCCGCCGCCGGGCTGGTCGCGTTGCGCCAGCGCGACCCCGCCCCGGCTGCCGCGCCCGGCACCGGCGAGCCGGCGCTGGCCGCCGGCTCGGGCAGCGCCGAGCCGGCGCCGGCCGCCGGCCGCTGACCGGGCCCGGTCACGCGCGGGCCGGCCCCGTGGCGACCGGGTCAGGCGGGGGCCGTCCCCGGCGCAACGTCGCCGGGGACGGCCCGCCCGTCGGTGACGGGCGGTGACCGCTGCTCGTCGATCCCGGTGGTGCGGAAGCGGGACCGGTAGGCGCCCGGGGTAATGCCCAGCTCCCGCAGGAACGTCCGGCGCATCGTCTCCGGCGAGCCGAAGCCGACCCGGCGGGCCACCACGTCGAGGGTGTCGTCACCGCGCTCCAGCAGCCCCTGGGCCGCCTCCACCCGGACCCGGTCGAGATACCTGGCCGGCGTGGTGCCCAGCTCGGTGCGGAACAACCGGCCTAGGTGACGCGGGCTGACCCCGGCCAGGGCCGCCAGCCCCGGCAGGTCGTACGGCTGCGCCGGGTCGGCGGCGATGGCGTCCAGCACCCGGCGCAGCAGGTCGTGCCGGGTGCTCGGGGTGGCGGCCCGGACGCTGA
Source organism: Micromonospora sp. A200 (assembly GCF_029893845.1). NCBI lineage: Bacteria > Bacillati > Actinomycetota > Actinomycetes > Micromonosporales > Micromonosporaceae > Micromonospora > Micromonospora sp. A200. The sequence continues at coordinate 87,753 of NZ_JARXXY010000002.1, forward strand.
ACTGGGACTGCCCGCCGGGGCGCTGCATGAAGACGACGAGCTGCCGGGCGACCGTGCGTGCCGTCTCCGGGCCGAGGTCCGCCTCGACCAGGGCGAGGGTCAGGTCGATGCCGGCGGTGATGCCGGCCGAGGTGATCACCCGCCCGTCGGCGATGAAGATCGGGTCGGCGTCGACGGTGATCGCCGGGAAGTGCGCGGCGAGCTGGTCGGCGAGGTCCCAGTGCGTGGTCACCCGGCGGCCGTCGAGGAGCCCGGCGGCGGCGAGGGTGAACGCCCCCGCGCAGACCGACGCGGTGCGCGACGAGCCGGCCGCCAGCCGGCGGACCTGGTCGAGCAAGGGACGGTCGGCGGCCGTGGCCTGCCAGTCCGGCGCACCGGGCACCACCAGCGTGCCGATCGGCCCGGTCACCTCCGGCAGCGCCACGTCGGCGCCGAGCCGGACCCCGGCGCTGCTCACCACGTCCCGGCCGTCGGGGGAGGCGAGCACCAGCCGGTACGTCCCGCCGTGCTCGTTGGCGACGGTGAAGACCTCCAGCGGCCCGGTGACGTCGAGCAGCCGTACCCCGTCGTAGACGACGAAGAGCACGGTGTCACTGCGTTCCGCGGCCCGCACGCCGTCGAGCCTAGCCAGCCCCTCCCGCCCGGCGGAGCGGTTCACCCGGAGCCGCCGGGCGCTGGAGATCTTGGACAGTTGCCGTCCGGTGCGAGCGGCAACTGTCCAAGATCTCGACGCGGCAGCCGTCAGGCGGTCGCGCAGGTGACGCCGTTGAGGGTGAAGGTGGTGGGTCTGGGGTTGCTGCCGGTGTGGGTGCCGTTGAAGCCGAAGCTGGTCGACGCCCCGGGCGCCAGCGTGCCGTTGTAGGAGAGGTTGGTCGCGGTCACCGCCGTGCCGGTCTGGCGGTGGGTGGCGGGCGGAGCGTCCACAGTCCCGTCCGCGTTACATCAACACGCCGCGAAATCCCCGCCATTTGGTCGGATTCCCGAATCCGATCCGCCACGTCGTCCCAGCTCAGGCCGTTCGCCCGATGTCGCATTTCGATGCCGTGCATGGGATCATGTGCCGTCCCCTCTACCGATCCCGGAGGAATACTCATGCCCCAGCGTCGGTACGTGGCGCGCGCGGCTCTCACCGCGACTGCCGCCACGGCCTGCCTCGCCTTCGCCACCCCGGCCTGGGCGAGCAGCACGGCCCCGCTCAACCCCGCTCACAAGGGCTCGACGGCGGCCGATGCCGAGCAGAAGTGCACCGACGAGCGGTTCACCGGCCGCACGCCCGGGCAGGACGGTTGGCACTTCGTGCTCCCCGGCGGCGCCGAGTCCGGCGGCTTCGAGACGCTGACCCTGACCTTCAGCGACGGCACCAACACGGTGACGGTGAAGGTGCCCGACAGCACCGACGCCTACCCGGACCACCTCTACCCGGCCGGGAACACCGACCGGATGATCCACGCCTACCTCTTCACCCCGGCCGGGTGGACGCTGGTCGACGGCAGCGCCACGATCAGCGGCGAGGCCGACCAGTTCAACCTGAGCCACGCCTGCGCCGGCACCGCCCCGACGCAGTCGCCGAGCCCTTCGCCGACGACCTCCGAGTCGCCGCAGCCGTCGGGCTCGCCGTCGGAGTCGACCTCGCCGACCAGCTCGGTCACCCCGACGGAGTCGGGCTCCCCGTCGGAGTCGGGCTCGCCGTCGACCTCCGGCTCCCCGTCGGAGGGCACGGGCGGCAACGGCGGAAGCAACGGGGGCAGCCTGCCGATGACCGGCGTGGCCACCGGCAGCATCGCGCTGGGCGGCCTCGTCCTGATCGGCGGCGGCGTCCTGCTGATGCTGCGCCGCCGGCGCGACAACATCACCTTCACCAGCTGATCTGACTCAGCGCCCGACCGGCCGCCGGACTCCTCGTCCGGTGGCCGGTCGCCGTTTGCGCACCGGTTCCGCCGGGCGTTGATCCGTCCGCGGCGTCCGTGCGTACTGACGGGTAACCCGGTCGACGTCGCCCGGAGATTCATCACATCATCGAGACATGTGAATGCATTGTCCGCGTACGCGCAGGTCAAGGCCCGGCTGCGCGGGTCGGATGGTCGCGTCAGGACCGGTCCGGCGCGGGCCTCGCGTTCCGCCATACGAACGTACTGTTGCCGCACCGCTTTCCGGCGCGGGACAGTACGCCACACCAGCGGTGCCGTCGACGCCGCCGCTCCCCCGGTCGACCCTGAGGAGAATGCGATGGCTCTACGACTCGCCGACGGAACCGCCTGGTCCGACACGCTCGCCCGGGCGGCAGCCGCCGCACCGGAGGCCTTCGGGCCCGAGGTCGACGGCGTCACCACCCTGCACAACCTGGTCTCCGGGCAGTGGCAGGCGGTCGGTACGCCGAGCGCCGTACGCACGCCGGTCGACAACACCGTGCTGGTCAACCTGCCCCGGTTGGACGCCGACACCGCGCGCGCGGCGGTCGCCCACGCCGCCACCGCGCACCGCGACTGGGCGGCCACCCCGCTCGCCGAGCGCAAGGCGCGGGTCGGCGAGGCGCTGGACGCCCTCACCGCGCACCGCGACCTGCTGGCCATGCTGCTGGTCTGGGAGATCGGCAAGCCGTGGCGGCTCGCCTGCGCCGACGTCGACCGCGCGCTGGACGGCGTTCGCTGGTACGTCGAGGAGATCGATCGGATGCTGGCCGGCGGCCGTGAGCCGCTGCCCGGCCCGGTCAGCAACATCGCCTCGTGGAACTACCCGATGAGCGTGCTGGTCCACGCGGAACTGGTGCAGCTGCTCGCCGGCAACGCGGTCATCGCCAAGACCCCGTCGCAGGGCGGCGCGGTCTGCCTGACCGTGGCGCACGCCCTGATGCGCCGCGCCGGGCTCCCCGCCACCCTGCTCTCCGGCAGCGGCGAGGAGCTCTCCGAGGTGCTCGTCCGGGCGCCCGAGATCGGCGCGGTCGCGTTCGTCGGCGGGCGGTCCAACGGCGGCAAGGTGGCCGCCGCCCTGCTCGACACCGACAAGCGGCACTTCATCGAGCAGGAGGGTCTCAACGCCTGGGGCGTCTGGAACTTCTCCCAGTGGGACCTGCTCGCCGCGCACCTGAAGAAGGGCTTCGAGTACGGCAAGCAGCGCTGCACCGCGTACCCGCGGTTCGTGGTCCAGCGTGACCTGGTCGACGAGTTCCTCGACATGTACCTGCCGGTGGTCCGCTCCGTCCGGTTCGGACACCCGCTCGCGGTGGACGAGACCTGGCAGGCCGGCGACCCGCTGCCGGAGCTGGACTTCGGCCCGCTGATCAGCGGCGCCAAGGCCGACGAGCTGCGCCGCAAGGTCGACGAGGCGGTACGTGGCGGCGCCGTGCCGCTGCACCGCGGCAAGCTCGACGGCGCGCCCTTCCTCGACGGGCAGGACACCTCGGCGTACGTGGCGCCGGCGGTGCTGCTCGCCCCGCCCGGCCGGTCCCGGCTGATGCACGCCGAGCCCTTCGGCCCGGTCGACACCATCGTCGTGGTGGACACCACCGACGAGCTGCTGGCTGCCATGAACGCCTCCAACGGCGCGCTGGTGGCCTCGTTGGCCTGCGACGACGAGGAGCTGGCCGGCAAGCTCGCGGTGGACCTCCAGGCGTTCAAGGTGGGCATCAACAAGCCGCGTTCCCGGGGCGACCGGGAGGAGCCGTTCGGCGGCCGGGGCGCCTCCTGGAAGGGCGCCTTCGTCGGCGGCGACCTGCTGGTGCAGGCGGTCACCCAGGGCGGCGACGGCCGGCTCTACGGCAACTTCCCGGACTACAGCAGCTACCCGGCCACCTGAGGCGGCGCTAACCTCGGTCGATGGCACGGATCGAGCAGATCTCGCTGGGCGTGACCGACGACCGCCGCGCCGGCCGGTTCTGGGCCGCGGCCCTGGGCTACGTGCGTCGGCCGCCGCGCCACGACGGCGACGACTGGATCGTGGTCGAGCCGCCGCCCGGAGTCCCCGGCGCGGCGATCGCGATGGACGTCAGCGACAGCCCGGTGGCCGAGTTCCCCCGCGTCCACCTCGACCTGGACGCGGGGGACCGCGACCTCGACGACGAGGTGGCGCGGCTGGTCGCGCTCGGCGCGCAACGGGTCGACTGGCGGCACTACCCGGCCGAGCCGGAACCGGGCCAACTGCCCTACGTCGTGCTCGCCGACACCGAGGGGAACCGGTTCTGCGTATCGGGTCACCGCCGGGCCGGATTCCACTTCGGCTGATCCGGACGGCGTTCCGCTGCGGCTCACGTGGCGGGTTGCTCCGCGGCTCGCCGTGGCGGCCTTCCCGGGCGGCCCGCCGTGACGGCGTTCCTGGGTCGCCGTTGGCGGGGCCGCCGCCGACCGCCGGACATGGGCAGGGCCCCCGCACCGGGGGCCCTGCCGATTCACCGTCCTCCGCACCGGAGGTCGGCCCGGTGGCGCCGGGCGACGTGGGTACGCCACCCGGCGCCGGTGAGGGTCGCCCCGCGCCGCCGCCGGGTGCTGGTACCCCGGCCGGCGCGGCCACGACCGTTGTCTCAGCCCGCCCGGTCTCGCCGGGTGGTCGCGTCCGCCTGCCGGGGCAGGGCACGCCGCGCTGGCCCCGCGGGGCGGGCGGCCAGCGGCACCGTCACGGTGAGCAGCGCGCCGTCCCGCTCGATCGGCGTGGGCCGCCCGAGCCGGCGTACGGTGCGCAGCATCGGGGTGTTCTCCGCCTGGACGTGCAGCACCACGGCCGCGTACCCGGACCGGCCGGCCTGCCCGAGCAGCCGGCGCAGCAGCGCCGACCCGAGGCCACGGTGCTGCCAGTCGTCGCGCACCAGCAGGGCCACCTCGGCCTCGTCGCCCTCACCGAGCAGGTTGGCCATCGCCACCACCGACTCCCCCGCACCGGAGCCGGTCGTCGCCACCAGCGTGGTCCCCCGCCTCGGCTCCAGCAGCCGGCGCATCCGGCTCGGCGACGGCAACGCGCCCCCGCCGAGATAGCGGCGCTGGCGGCTGCGCGCCGAGCACGCCTCGTGCAGGTCCACCACGCCGGCCAGGTCGTCGACCGTGGCCGGGCGGACCACCAGCTCCCCGCCGTCGGGCAGCACCAGGGTCACCCGGTCGGCCGCCCGGCGGGCCGCGGTGGCCGCCAGCTCGACCAGCGCCTGCGCCCGGGCGTACTCCGCCGGGGTGAAGCTGGGCGCCCGCCGGCGCAGCTCGTACGACCCGCCACACGGGTCGGCCACCAGCATGCTCGCCGCGCCGACACCGCCGTGCGGGACGGCCGGCGCCGCTCGCCAGGTCACCTCGTCCGCGCCGAGCAGGGCGCGCAGCATCTCCCCGGTCGCGTCCGGGTCCCGGACCAGCCGGGTGGCCAGCCCGAGCACCCGGGTCGGCTGGTCCACCAGGCCCCGCGCCTCGCTGCGCGCCACCCAGCAGTCCCGTCCCCGACCCCGTTCCACGGCGGCCACCAGCTCCGCCTCGCCCACCACGTCCGGCGCGTCGACGAGGAAGTCGTCGACCGCCCCGGCCTCGGTCGTGTGCACCTGCACGGTGAGGATGTTGACTCCTCGCAACGCGAGACTCGCCGTGAGCACCGACAGGTAGCCCGGCCGGTCGTCCACGGTGGCTCGAATCCGCCACAGCACCATGTCTGCTCCCTTCCCCACCTACGAGACTGCCGGAGGGCTGTTGCCACGCCGTTGCCCGGCGGTGACACCCCGGGAACCGTTGCGCGTGATCAGGTGACGCTGGTCACCGAGGGCGCCCCGACCAGGTCCAGCCGGTCGCCGAGGATCACCGCGCCGGCCCGGACCAGCTGGGCCAGCCGGTCCACCTCGGTGGAGTGGAAGGCGGCCGCGGTGAGCGGCTCGGTGTGCTCGCGCGCGACCACCAGCACCAGGCCGTTGCGGCCGAACGGCGCGATCGCGTAGTGGCTGCCGTCGGCGCCGGTCAGCGCCCGCGCCCGCAGCGGGGTCACCTCGGGCAGCAGCGGCGGCTGGGGCGCCCGCCAGCTCGCGTGCCCCACCGTCGCCGTCCGTCCGCCGGCCCGCGAGGCCCAGTCCATCGGGACGACCGCGGCCACCGCCCAGTCGGCGGCGAGCAGCCCGGGCACCGCGTCGACCAGAGTGGCCACCCCGTCGGCGGGGTTCGCGGCGACCTGGGCCAGCAGCTCGGCGTCCTGGCCGGTGGTGGTCGGCGCGCCGATCGCCCGCCAGACCCCGTCCACCCGTACCCCCGGGATGGCGGCCAGACCCGCCATCAACCGCTCCAGCCGGGCGGCGCCCGGCCAGACCACCGTGAAGTCGTCCACCGCCCGCCCGCCGAGCCGTTCCAGGACGACCACCTGGACGATGTCGGCGCCGGAGACGCCGAGCGTCCGGGCCACCTGGCCGAGCGTGCCGGGACGGTCCGGCAGGGTCACCCGAACTCTCAGCAACATGTCTGTCCCTCCGCTCGGCGGGCCGACCGTGGCGGCCGGCAGGCTGGGCACCAGCCTCCCGGTTGACCATTTCGCCCCTGTTGCAGCGGCATGTCCCGGGGGGAAATCCCCGGCTTGACAAGAAAGCTGAGCTGCCATCAACTATTCGGATGACCGATCCGGCCGTCGACGCGCTCCGGCCGGGAAGTTCTCCGGCCGCCCCCGACACCCCGCCCACCGCCGCCGCGCCGAACGGATCCCCCAGAGGGCTGGACCTCGACCGGCTCGCCGGCTACCTGGCCGCCCACCGGCCCGAGCTGGCCGACGCGCCGCTGTCGGCCACCCTGATCGCCGGGGGCAAGTCGAACCTGACCTACCTGCTGCGCGTCGGCGAGCGGGAGCTGGTGCTGCGCCGACCTCCGCTGGGGCACGTGCTGGCCACCGCGCACGACATGGCCCGCGAGTTCCGGGTGATCTCCGCCCTCGCGCCCACCGACGTGCCGGTCCCGGCGGCGCTGCTGCACTGCGCCGACACCGACGTGCTCGGCGCGCCCTTCTACCTGATGGAGCGGGTCCGTGGCGAGGTGTTCCGCAGCCGCGCCCAGACCGACCCGCTCCCCCCCGAGCAGCGGCGCGACCTGGCCCTGGCGATGATGGACACCCTCGCCGCCCTGCACACCGTCGACCCGGCCACGGTCGGGCTGGCCGACTTCGGCCGCCCCGAGGGCTACCTCGGCCGGCAGGTACGCCGCTGGGCCGGCCAGCTCGACCGATCCCGCAGCCGTCCGCTGCCCGGCATCGACGAGCTGCGCGACCTGCTCGGCGGCACCGTTCCGGAGGGCGCCAACGCCGGGCGGATCGTGCACGGCGACTACCGGCTGGACAACCTCCTCACCACCGTCGACCCGGTGTCGGTGCGCGCCGTGCTCGACTGGGAGATGGCCACCCTCGGCGACCCGCTGGCCGACCTCGGCCTGCTGCTGACCTACTGGGACGTGCTGGGCGACAGCGACCTCGCCGCCGGCAACCCGGTCGCCGACGGCCTCGGCCCGCGCGCCGGCTTCCCCACCGGCGCCGAGCTGATCGAGCGGTACGCCGGCCGCAGCGACGTCGACGTCGGGCCGCTGCACTGGCACGTCGCGCTCGGCTGCTTCAAGCTCGCGGTGATCTGCGAGGGCATCCACTACCGGCACACCCTCGGGCAGACGCTCGGCCCCGGCTTCGACCGCATCGGCGACATGGTGGCCCCACTGGTAACGCACGGCCTACGCGCAGCCCGGGAAAGGTGACGACGGCGGGTTCGCCGCCCGCCGCCTGCACGTTCAGAGAAAGCGTGGCTATTCACGGCCGAATAGCCACGCTTTCTCTGAACGTGCGCGCATTAAGGGGGTGGGTCAGGCGGAGGCGCGGTGGATGAGTTGGGTGTCGAGGAGGATGTGGGGGGCGGGGATCTCGTCGCCGCGGATGCGGGCGACCAGCAGCCGCGCCATCTGGCGGCCCATCTCCTCGACCGGCTGGAAGACGGTGGTCAGCGGCGGGTCGGCCTGCCGGGCGATCGGGGCGTCGTCGAAGCCGATGACGGCCACGTCCTCGGGCACCCGCCGCCCCGCCTCGCGCAGGGTACGCAGCGCGCCGAACGCCATCAGGTCGGAGGCGACGAAGACCGCGTCCAGGTCGGGGCAGGCCTCCAGCAGCCGGCGCATCGCGGCCGCTCCGCTGCCCTCGCTGAAGTCTCCGTACGCGATCATGCGGGGGTCGACCTCGGCCCCGGCGGCCCGGACGGCGTCCCGGTAGCCGGCGAGACGGGCCAGGCCGGCGCCCATGTCCTGCGGGCCGGCGATGGTGGCGATCCGGCGCCGGCCCCGCTGGGCCAGGTGCTCCACCGCCTGCCGCGCGCCGCCGACGTTGTCCACGTCGACGAACCAGGACGGCCGCGCCCCGGGCTGGAGCATGCGCGCGGGCCGGCCGCCGAGCACGGTCGGCAGGTCACGCTCCTCCAGCAGCGTGGGGAGCGGGTCGGAGTCGTGCAGCGACAGCAGCAGCACCCCGTCCACGTGCTGGTTGGTCAGGTGGTGCTCGACCCGTTCCCGCTCGATCGGGGACTGCACCATGGCCAGCCAGAGCTGCAACGGCGTCTCCAGCAGCCCGGAGCTGACGCCCCGGACGATGCCGGCGAAGAACGGCTCGGTGAAGACCCGGTCGCCGGACTCGGAGACCACCAGGGCCACCGAGTCGGTCCGCTGGGTGACCAGCGCCCGGGCGGCCCGGTTCGGCACGTACCCCAGTTCCGCGATGGCCTGCTGGACGGCGGCCCGGGCCTCCGGACTGACCTGCGGCGAGCCGTTGACGACCCGGGAGACCGTGCCGCGCCCGACGCCCGCGCGGGCGGCGACCGCGTCGAGGGTCGGGCGCCCGAGCGACCGGGTGCGCTGCGTTGTCATCGTCTGCTCCTCCGACGTCGGACGGATCCGCGCCACCCGTGGGGAGCGGGTGGGCGCGGAGCCGCCCGAGAACTGGCTGGCCTTCGCCTATTGTGCGGCCAGACCGTTACGTCGGATCACCTCGGCGTACCACCTGGCGCTGGACTTGGGGATACGGGCCTGGCTGTCGTAGTCGATCCAGACCATCCCGAACCGCTTGGTGTAGCCCCAGGCCCATTCGAAATTATCCATCAGCGACCAGGCGAAGTAGCCGCGCAGGGGCACCCCGGCGTTGATCGCCTCGTGCGCCGCCCGCAGGTGGGCGTCGAAGTACGCCAGCCGGTCGCCGTCGTCGACCTGCCCGTCGACCACCGCGTCGACGAAGGCGGAGCCGTTCTCGGTGACGTAGAGCGGCAGGTCGGTGTACTCCTCGTGGACCCGACGCAGCGTCTCGGTCAGGCCGGGGGCGTCGATCTCCCAGTCCATGTCGGTGACCGGCACGCCCCGGGTGACGAACCGGACGTCCTCGCTGCCCGGCCAGCACGACGGCGCCCGCCAGTACGGCTCCGGCTCGGCGCCCTCGACCGGGGCGGCGACCACGTGCCGGCTGTAGTAGTTGACGCCGACCAGGTCCAGCGGGGTGGAGATGACCGCGAGGTCGCCGTCGCGCACGTGCCCGAAGTCGGTGACCTCGCGCAGGTCGGCGGCGAGGTCGGTCGGGTACGACCCGCGCAGCACCGGGTCGAGGAAGAACCGGTTGGCCAGCGCGTCGATCCGCCGGGCCGCGTCGACGTCGGCGGGCGCGTCGCTGGCCGGGGTGACCGGGTAGAGGTTGACGGTGATGCCGAGCTGGGCCTGCGGCCGGGACGCCCGCAGCGCCTGCACCGCCAGCCCGTGGCCGAGCATCAGGTGGTGCCCGGCGCGGACGGCGTCCGCCCCGTCGGAGCGGCCGGGCGCGTGCACGCCCGAGCCGTAGCCGAGGAACGCCGAGCACCAGGGCTCGTTCAGCGTCGTCCAGTACGTCACCCGGTCGCCGAGGGCGTCCGCGACGAGTTCGGCGTAGTCGGCGAACCGCCCGGCGGTGTCCCGGGCCGGCCAGCCGCCGGCGTCCTCAAGCGGCTGGGGCAGGTCCCAGTGGTAGAGGGTCAGCCAGGGCTCGATGCCGTGCCCCAGCAGCTCGTCGACGAGCCGCCGGTAGAAGTCCAGGCCCTCGGCGTTGGCCGGGCCCGAGCCGCCCGGCTGCACCCGCGGCCAGGACACCGAGAACCGGTACGACTTCAGGCCCAGCTCGGCCATCAGCCGGACGTCGGACGGCATCCGGTGGTAGTGGTCGCAGGCCACGTCACCGGTGTGCCCGGCGAGCACCCGCCCCTCGGTGTGGCTGAACGTGTCCCAGATCGACGGGGTCCGGCCACCCTCGGTGGCCGCCCCCTCGATCTGGTACGCGGCGGTCGCCGCGCCCCACAGGAAGCCGGGCGGGAAGATCAGTTCCGGCCCCTGGTCGAGTACGCCGACTGCGGGCGGGTGGTCTGGGTTGCTCACGACTTGACGGCACCTTCCATGATCCCGCCAATGATCTGGCGGCCGAACAGGGCGAACACGATCACCAACGGCGCGGTACCGATGGCGGTCGCGGCGAACACCTGCGAGTAGTCGGTGTAGTAGGCGTACGAGAGGAAGGCCAGGGACACCTGCAGGGTCGGATTCTCCGGGGTGAGCACGGCGTACGGCCACAGGTAGGAGTTCCAGGTCTGCATGAAGGTGAGCAGGCCGAGCACGGCCGCGGCCGGGCGCAGCGCGGGCAGCACGATGTTCCAGTAGATCCGGAAGGTGCTGGCCCCGTCGACCCGGCCCGCCTCGATCAGCTCGTCGGAGATGGCCTGGGTGGCGTACTGCCGCATCATGAACACGCCGAAGGCGCTGACCAGGAAGGGCACGGTCACCGCGTAGAGGGTGTCGTACCAGCCGAGGTCCTGGATCATGCCCCAGAGCGGGATGAGGCCCAGCTGGGTCGGGATCATCATGGTCACGATGATCGACAGCAGCAGGATGTTGCGGCCCCGGAAGCGCAGCTTGGCGAAGGCGAAGCCGGCCAGCGACCCGGTGATCACCACCGAGACGGTCACGACGCCGGCCACGATCACCGAGTTGAGCAGGCCGGTGAGGAAGTTCGCCGCGTCGTTGGCGAGCACCCGGTCGAGGTTGTCGCCGAACGAGCCGCCCGGGGTGACCGGCGGCGGCACGTCGTTGATCGAGTCCAGGCTGCGGGTGGCGATGACGACCATGTAGTAGAAGGGGTAGATCGAGAAGAGCACCGCCAGCACGAGGGCGACGTACATCAGCGGGCTGGTGCGCCAGAGGCGCTGGGACGCGGAGTTCACTCGGTCGCTCCTCACTTGACCGTACGGCGGACGAGCAGGAAGTTGACCAGCGAGACCAGTGCGATCATCACGAACATCGCCCAGGCCACGGCGGCGCCGTACCCGGCGGTGTTGAGGTTCTCGATACCCAGTTCGTACATGTACATGGCCAGGGTCTGGAACTCGCGCTGGTCGCCGCCGATGATGTTGCCGTTGGCGAAGACGAGCGGCTCGGTGAAGAGCTGGAGCCCGCCGATGGTGGAGAGGGTGACCACGAAGACGAAGGTCGGCGTGAGCATCGGCAGGGTGATCCGCCAGAACTGCTTCCACTGGTTGGCGCCGTCGATGGCCGCCGCCTCGTAGAGGTCCTTGGGGATGGCCTGCATGCCGGCCAGCAGGATGAGCGTGTTGTAGCCGGTCCACCGCCAGTTGACCATGGAGGCGATGGCGGTCCAGGAGCTCCACCGCTGCGCGTCCCAGTCCACCGCGTCGATCCCGACCAGGCCGAGCAGCCAGTTGATCAGGCCGAAGTCGCGCTGGAAGAGCATGCCGAAGACGATCGCCACGGCGGCGACCGACACCACGTTCGGCATGAAGATGGCCATCCGGAAGAACGTCCGGGCGCGCAGCAAGGTGCGGTTGAGCAGGGTCGCCAGGAAGAGCGCGAGCAGCAGCTGCGGGATCGTCGAGAGCAGGAAGATGCCGAAGGTGTTGACAGTGGCGTTCCAGAAGTACTCGTCGGTGAACAGCCGGGTGTAGTTGTCCACGCCGATGAAGCTGTGCTCGCCGATCAGGTTCCAGTCGTGCAGCGACATCCACGCGGTGCGCAGCATCGGGTAGAACCCGAAGATGCCGAAGATGACGAAGAACGGGGCGACGTAGAGGTACGGGGAGAGCTTGAGGTCGAGGCGGTTGAGCGACAGCGCCGGGCTGCGGCGCCGGGTGGGTGGGGGTGGCGACGCCGTGGGTGACGGCGGCGCGGTCGTGGCCGACAGGCTCATGCGGGATCCTTTCCCGGCGCCGGCGGGGCCGGTGAGGCGGGCGGTACGTGCATCGGGACGCGGCCGGTGGCGCCCGGGAGACCCGGACGCCACTCGCCGTGGTGGGTCAGTGCTCAGAAAGCGCCCTGGGTCTTGGCGTCCTTGACGTACTGCTCCCAGGCCTTGTCCTTGGTCGACTGCCCGCTCTCGTACGACCGCAGCGCCGGCTCGAAGGCGTTCTCCTTCACGGCCTGGTGCTTCGGACCGAGGTGCAGCGGCTGGATCTTGGAGACGCTGTCACCGAAGATCTTGCCGGTCGGGGCGTTGTTGAAGTACTCGTTGGTGTAGGCGAGGAACTCCGGGTTCTTCAGCGCCTCCAGGTTGGTCGGCAGCGGGCCCTTGGCCTTGAAGGCCGCCACCTGGCTCTGCGCGTTGGTCAGGTACTCGGCGAGCTTCGTCGCCTCCTTGGGGTACTTGCTCTGGGTCGGCACGGCGAGCCAGGAGCCGCCCCAGTTGCCCGCGCCGCCGGGGACCGGCGCCACGTCCCACTTGCCCTTGTTCTCCGGGCCGGAGTTCTCCTGCACGATGCCGAGCATCCAGGACGGGCAGAAGGTCGCGGCGAAGGTGCCCTGCTTGAAGCCGGCCGACCACTCCGGCGACCAGGTGGCCGTCTCGGCGGTGATGTTGGCGTCGGCCATCGCGATCGCGGTGTCCCAGGCGCTCTTCACCGAGGCGCTGGTGTCGGCGACGACGTTGTCGTCCTTGTCGTAGAACAGGTCGCCGCCCTGCTGGAACATCACCGCGCTGGAGGCGGTGGTCACCGAGTCGAGCATGCCCTTGCCGGTGGCGGCCCGGTACTTCTTGCCGGTCTCGATGAAGGCGTTCCAGTCCGGCCAGAGGGCCGCGACCTGGTCGCGCTCGACGGGGAGCTTGGCGGCCTGGAAGAGGTCCCGCCGGTAGCAGACGGCGAGGCTGCCGACGTCGGTGGGCAGGCCGATCAGCCGGCCGTCCGGCGCCTTGCCCAGCTCCCACTTCCAGGGCAGGTACTCGCTGCTGTGGTCCTTGGCGACCAGCTTGCCGAGGTCGGCCCAGTTCGCCGGGTTCGCCTTGAACTCGTTGAGGATGCCCTCCTCCAGGGCGACCACGTCGGCGGCGCCCTTGCCGGTGGCCAGCGCCCGGACGATCTTCGGCCGGTACTCGTTGAGCTGCGCGGTCTTGCGCAGCTCGACCTTGATGCCGGTGTCCTTCTCGTACTGTTTGACGATCTCGTCGTAGCCGAATTCGCCGAAGGTGTCCACGACCAGCTTGGCGGGCTTCCCGCCGGACGCCGTGGCGTCGTCGTCGTCCTTGCCGCAGGCCGCGAGACCGCCGAGTGCGGTGACCGCGGCCAGGGCGGCGGCCGCGAGGCGGGTACGCCGCGTGGTGACGCTCATCCTGACCCCTCTTTCAGTGGTGAGGCTGGGTTTGGGTGTGGTGGGGGGTGATCTGCGCGCTCCCGCCGGCCGGCGGACCGGGTCGGCCCGGGCGGTGTGCGTGGTGATCCGCGCCACGCCCTGGGAACGCTCCCATGAGATTGCCGGGAGGTGTCAGGGGTGTCAATAGACCGATGGGAGCGTTCCCAGATCGTTACGGCCGACGCCCTCGACCGGTCCTCAGCGGACGGAGGGGATCAGCAGAGGTGACGCAGCAGCGTGCTGGCCCGCCCCGGGTCGAACCGGGCGGGATCGAAGCCGCCGCCCGTCCACTCCCGCATCGCCGCGTGTTCCCGGTGCCGCGGGTCGGCGAGCGCAGCGAGCAGGAGCAGGTAGCCGGACGGGCCGCCGACGTCCTCCGGCGGGCAGGCGCGCTCGCCGTCCAGGCAGGACGGGTACCGCTCCTCCGGGTCGGCGGTGAAGGCGTCCTCCACCACCAGGTCGTGCTCCCACCAGTCGCCGAAGTCGTAGGTGTAGCGGAACCGGCTGCCCTTGCCGAGGACCGCGTCGAGCCGGACATCCAGCTCGTCGCGGAGCGACAGCTCACCGTCCGGGTCCGGCTCGCCGTACTGCAGCCCGTCGATCTCGAACGAGTGCAGGTGGCAGTCGCGCCACCCCATGGCGTGCTGCACCACCCGGTGCAACCGGTCGAGGGTGTAACCGCCGGGCACCAGCACCCGCCGCCAGACCGGCGGGCGGACCCCGGCGAGGGACATCTTCAGCTGGAAGATCTGACGTGGCATGCTGCCCCCTCCTCCCACCGCATAGGCTGCCGACATGATCTGCCGAGCCTGCCGGGAGCGGCGGCACGACGACTGTCCCGGCCGGAAGTGGTGCGACTGCCAGCACCGTACCCCCGGACCCATCCCTCCGGTCACCGGTCCGGCCGGCGAATGACCGTCGGAATCCCGATCCGCCGGATCTGGCCGACGCCGGCCACCCCGCCCCTGGACGACGCCGAGCTGACCGCGCTCTACGGTCGCGCCGACCGCCCGCACCTGCGGGTCAACTTCGTGGCCAGCCTCGACGGCGCGGTCACCCTGGACGGCTACTCCGCCGGGCTCTCCGGCGGGCCCGACAAGCGGGTCTTCGGGCTGCTCCGGATGCTCTGCGACGGGTTGCTGGTGGCCGCCGGCACGCTGCGGCACGAGGGCTACCGCGCGGTGCGGCTGAGCGAGCCGCGCCGGGCCTGGCGGCGCGAGCGGGGGCTGCCCGAGTACCCCACCCTGGTGGTCGTCTCCGGGTCGCTGGACCTCGACCCGGCGCAGGCCGCGTTCGCCGACGCGCCGGTGCGACCCGTCGTGCTGACCCACGCCGGCGCCGAGCCGCCCCCGGGGCTGACCGACGTCGCCGAGCTGGTCCGCTGCGGCGACGAGCGGGTGGACCTCGCCGCCGGCCTGGCCGACCTGCGCCGGCGGGGGCTGGACCAGGTGCTCTGCGAGGGCGGCCCGCACCTGTTCGGCGCGCTCACCGCCGCCGACGTGGTCGACGAGCTCTGCCTGACCGTCGCCCCGCTGCTCGCCGGAGCGGGCCCCGGCCGGATCACCGCCGGCGACCCGGGCGCGCCCCGGGAGCTGCCGCTGCGGCACGTGCTCGCCGCCGACGACGGCGTGCTGATGCTGCGCCACGCCCGGGACGCCGCCGGGACGCCGCCCGCCGGAGCCGCCCCGCCCGCCTAGCGGCCGCCCTGGACTGCCGGTCCGCCGGCCATCGGGCGCGCCCCGGCCGCGCCGGGCCGTCCCCCGGCCGCCACCAACGGGGTACGCGGACAGTCCGCCCCGGCCCGTCTCTTTCGCTGTCGGTGTGTGGGTTGCGGGCCACGACGACGGGCGCGGGTCCCTGCTGTTCGCGGCGGAGAACTCACGTGCCGGCCCTAACCTGGGCAGATGGGGTTTCCTCAGCCGGTCGACACCACCGGGGCGCAGCGACCCGGCCCACCGCTGCTGGCCGGCACCCTGCTGACCACCAGCGGCCTGGTGGACCTGCTGTCCGCGTGGGCCACCACGACCGCCGACCCGTTCGTCGTGCAGACCGGCCGGGGCATGTACCTCGTCGACATCACCGGCTGGGCCTGGCTGCACGTCGCGATCGGCGCGGCGGTCACGCTCGGCGGCCTGGCGGCGGCCACCGGACGCCGGGGCACGACGTCGGTCGCCCTCGGCTGCGCCGCCCTGAGCGCCGCCGTCGAGCTGCTGCTGTTCCCGTACGCGCCGGTTCCGGCGCTGCTGGTGGTGGGGCTCGACGCCGCGGTCCTGTGGCTGCTGCTGCGACACCGTCGTGTGGGCCGGGCCACGGGTGGGTTCAGCGGGGCTCGCAGACCCGGCCCGTCATCGCCGGATCCCCCTCCCTGGTCGCCGACCAGATCGGATTGAGCATGAGGGCCAGCGGCGGGGCCTGCCAGGCTGCGCCCAGCCGTTGCAGCAGGCCGTACTCCGGCCGCGGCATCTCCACCGGCTCCCCCGCCAGGAACGCGACCACCTGGTCCTCCACCGCCCGGTCGCCGACCAGACCGCCGTGCAGCGCGGGCTGCTGGTAGACCGGGACGCGGCTGTACTCCCCGGGCGGGGCCTCCGCGGCGCTGACCGTCGGCAGGAAGGCGATCATCCGGACCCCGGCGACCGGGCAGAGGGTGCGGTTGCGGTAGAACGGCGCGTTGCTCAGCACCGACCGCACGAACGAACTGTCGGGCTCGTCCTTCACCTCCAGGGGCAGGTTCGCCAGCCAGAACATGACCCGCAGCTCCCAACCGGCCGCCACTCCCCAGCCGGCGTGCCCGGGCGGCGGGTAGTAGGTCCGGCCGGCCTGGACCAGCGGACTGAACATCACCACCGCGGTCACCGGGCCGCGCGGAAGCCGCTCCAGGTAGGTGCGAGCCACCATCGAACCTTCGCTCTGCCCCAACAGGGCCACCGGGCGTCCGGTGCGCCGGTGCACGGACTCGATCTGGTCGGCGAGCAGGGCGCTGCTGGAATCCAGCGACCGGTGGGTCGCCCCGGCTGGGTACGGCAGGGGCCGGCCCTGCGCGTCCAGGCCCCGGTAGGAGAAGCGCTCGACCCGCGGGTCGGCGGCAGGAGTCCCGTCCCAGCTCGAGTTGTGCCCGCCCAGGACGATCACCGCGTGGGGCACCCGGTCGGGCAACCGCTCGGTGAGCACCGGTGGCCGCCACTGCCCCTGCCCCCCACCGGCCGCGAACCCGATGAACGCCTGGGCCCAGATGGCGCCGGCCAGGGTGAGCACGATCGCGATCGGGCCGACCGGCACCCGCGCCCAGCGCCGGACCGGCGCCGTCGCGGCGGCCACGGTCCGCTGCCAGAGCAGCCCGTTCGCCACGCCGGCCAGACCGGCCACCAGCACCGTCCACCACCCGGGGGTGCTGGAGATCACCGCGCCGGCCAGGGTCAGCACCACGAAGTTCAGCGACGCCCAGCCGAACAGCTCGATGGTCGGCAGCCCCTTCCACCACCGGCTCACCACCCCGGCCCGGAGCAGGAAGGGGGCGAGCACCAGCATCGGGCCGAGCGAGGCGAACAGGTACCACGACAACGCCACCGCCGAGAAGGCGACGGAGAGCGCGGCCCACGGCGAGATGACCGCCGCGGCGACCGCCGCGACCTCCAGGTTGCGCCGGATCAGCCAACCCCAGGACGGGCGCGGCATCCCGGCGGGCCAGGCCAGCGCGGTCAGCCCGGCGGAGAGCACGCCCCGGAGCACGGTCAGCAGCAGCAGGCCGACCAGGAACATCTCCCAGGAGTTGTGGTAGACCAGCAGCCAGCGCAGGTCGTGGTACGAGTCGTACGGCCACACGGCGGTGGCCTGCGGGGCCAGGCCCCGGGCCGCGTGCAGGCCGACGCCGACCAGCAGCGCCTCCTCCAGCACCGGGGGCAGCGCGGCGAGACCGAGCAGCCCCACCAGTCGGCCTCGTGTCGTCCCCACGGCGCTCCTCGCTCTCGCGGCCCTCCGATGCTCTCGCGGATCCCGCCCCTCGGTGGCGGAATCGCGCGGACGAGGGAGACGCACCGTGGTCACGCCGTCCCGCAGCGCGACGGCCCGCGACGACGGCGCGTGGCGTCCGCCGCGTCGCGTGGCAACGTGTCGTACTCCTCGGGCAGGATGCAGGGCGTGCGCCCTGACCCAGACGAGCAGCTGACCGGAGTCCCCCGATGACCGACGACCTGCTCGACGGCCCGGGCCAGCCGGTCGGCCGGGTGCTCGGCACCGCCGACGCCACCCCGCTGCAGTTCTGGACCGCCGTCTCCCCCGACAGCTACCTCCAGCTCGACGACGTGGTCGTCACCCGGCGTGAGCTGCCCGACCGGGAGCCGGTCACCATCGCCGGGGTGGTCACCCAGGTCCGGGCCCGGCACGAGGGCGCCCAGTTCGACTCGGACGTGTTCGCCATCGCCGACGGCACCCTCCCCGCCCAGGTGCAGGAGGCCGCCGAGATCACCACGACCCGGGTCGACCCGGAGTTCTACGTGCCGCCCGCGCCGGGCGCGGCGGTCTACCGGGCCGAGGGCGACGCCCGGGCGCGGGCGCTGCACTTCGACCGGATGGAGCGGCGCATCCCGATGGGCATGGGCCGCGACGGCGTCCCGGTCTACCTCAACGCCGACTTCCTCGACGGCAGCCGGGGCGCGCACGTCTCCATCTCCGGCATCTCCGGCGTGGCCACCAAGACCAGCTTCGCCACCTTCCTGCTCTACTCGGTCTTCCGCTCCGGGGTGCTCGGCGGCGACGCGGTCAACGCCAAGGCGCTGATCTTCAACGTCAAGGGCGAGGACCTGCTCTTCCTCGACCACCCCAACGCCCGGCTCGACGACCCGACCCGGGCCGCGTACGCGAAGCTCGGGCTGGACGCCGGGGCCTTCCCCGACGTGCGGGTCTACGCCCCGCCCCGGGTCGGCGACGCCTCCGGCACGCCGGACGTGAGCAGCCGGCTCACCGGCGTGGACAGCTTCTACTGGACGCTGAGCGAGTTCTGCGCCGACCGCCTCCTGCCGTACGTCTTCGCCGACGCCGACGACGAGCGCCAGCAGTACACGATGGTGGTCCACTCGGTCGCCGCCCACCTGGCCCGGTACGCCCAGCCCGCCGACGGCGGGGTGAGCGTCGACGGGGTCCGGCTCGGCTCGTACGCCGACCTGGTCGACCACATCGTCGAGCAGCTCAACGACGACGAGACCCGGAGTGACTGGGCGGGCAGCGCGGTCGGCCTCGGCACGGTCAACGCCTTCGCCCGCCGGCTGATCGGCAGCAAGAAGGACCTGGGCCGGCTGATCCGGGGCGACCTGGCCACCCGCCGCCCGCACAGCATCAACACCGCCGAGAGCGCCCAGGTCACCGTGGTCGACCTGCACAACCTGCCGGACCGCGCACAGCGCTTCGTGGTCGGTG
Source organism: Micromonospora sp. A200 (assembly GCF_029893845.1). Taxonomy (NCBI): domain Bacteria; kingdom Bacillati; phylum Actinomycetota; class Actinomycetes; order Micromonosporales; family Micromonosporaceae; genus Micromonospora; species Micromonospora sp. A200. Next base: position 106,760 of record NZ_JARXXY010000002.1, read on the forward strand.
TGACGCTCAAGAGCGAGTTCGAGCGCAAGGAGAAGTCCGGCACCGCCAAGCCGCTGCTCTTCGTCGTCCTCGACGAGCTCAACAAGTACGCCCCGCGCGAGGGCTCCTCCCCGATCAAGGAGGTGCTGCTCGACATCGCCGAGCGGGGCCGCTCGCTCGGGGTGATCCTGATCGGCGCGCAGCAGACGGCGAGCGAGGTGGAGCGGCGGATCGTCACCAACTCGGCGATCCGGGTGGTCGGCCGGCTCGACCCGGCCGAGGCGTCCCGCCCCGAGTACGGCTTCCTCCCGCCGGCCCAGCGTCAGCGGGCACTGCTGGCCAAGCCGGGCACCATGTTCGTCAACCAGCCCGACATCCCGGTCCCGCTCTGCCTGGAGTTCCCCTTCCCGGCCTGGGCCACCCGGGTCTCCGAGGCGGGCCGGCCCCCCTCGCAGACGCTGCGCTCGATCACCCAGTCGGCCGACCCGTTCGCGGTGGTCGGCTCGGGCGCCGGCGACGACGACATCCCGTTCTAGGGAGCGCGCACCCATGAAGATCCTGCACACCTCGGACTGGCACGTCGGCAAGGTGCTCAAGGGGCAGTCCCGCGCCGACGAGCACAAGCAGGTGCTGGCCGGGGTCATCGAGATCGCCCGCGACGAGCGCCCCGACCTGGTGATCGTCGCCGGCGACCTCTACGACACCGCCGCTCCCAGCCCGGAGGCGACCCGACTGGTCACCCGGGCGCTGACCGCGCTGCGGCGCACCGGCGCCGACGTGGTGGCGATCGGCGGCAACCACGACAACGGCCAGGCCCTGGACGCGCTGCGCCCGTGGGCCGAGGCGGCCGGCATCACGCTGCGCGGCGGCGTCCGGGAGAACCCGGCCGAGCACGTCATCGAGGGCACCACCCGCGACGGCGAGCGCTGGCAGCTCGCCGCGCTGCCCTTCCTCTCCCAGCGGTACGCCGTCCGCGCGGTGGAGATGTACGAGCTGACCGCCGCCGAGGCCACCCAGACGTACGCCGACCACCTCGGCCGGGTCCTCGCCCGGCTCACCGAGGGTTTCACCGAACCGGGCCGGGTGCACCTGGTCACCGCCCACGTCACCGTGGTCGGCGCGACCACCGGCGGCGGCGAGCGGGACGCGCACACCGTGCTCGGCTACGCCGTGCCGGCGACGGTCTTCCCCGGCAACGCCCACTACGTGGCGCTGGGCCACCTGCACCGCTCGCAGCGGGTGATCGGGCCCTGCCCGATCCGCTACAGCGGCAGCCCGCTGGCGGTCGACTTCGGCGAGCAGGAGAACGTCTGCTCGGTGACGCTGGTGGAGGTCACCGCGCAGACCGCCGCGCAGGTCCGCGAGGTGCCGGTGCCGGCGGCGGTGCCGCTGCGCACGGTGCGGGGCACCCTCGCCCAACTGGCCGAGTTGACCCCGCCCGAGGGCTGGCTGCGGGTGTTCGTCCGCGAGCAGCCGCGGGCCGGCCTGCGCGAGGAGGTGCAGGAACTGCTCCCCCGGGCGCTGGAGATCCGGATCGACCCGGAGCTGGTCCCGGCCCCGGGCAGCGGCACCCGGGTCGCCCAGCGGGCCGGCCGCTCCCCCCGGGAGCTGTTCGCCGACTACCTGGACAGCCGGGGCCACGACGACGACGGCGTGCGGGAGCTCTTCGACGAGCTCTTCGAGGAGGTGTGACCAGTTGGCGGCTTTCCCTGCTTTGAGGACCTGCTGGCGCTCGTACGCACTTCCGGTGGCGGCCGTATGTGTCTCGACGCTGAGCAAGCGCGAACCGACAGGGCCACTTTTTACCGTGAGGGGCGAACGGTGAAAGTCACCCGGGTCGCGTACTCGACGGCACTCAACCCAGGCAAGTATGCGGAATTGGTGGAGCAGGCTCGCCGATTGGGTCGGGTTCGCAGCGAGGTGTGGCAGCGTTACGGGTCGGTCGCCGGTGTCGGGTCAGGGTTGACGGACCGGCGGGTGCGGGATTGGTGGTTGGCCGACGGCACCCACGAGCAGTTCGGTGTGTTGGCGAATGCGTGGAAGGAGACCGTCCGCGACGCCATGGCCGACATCAGAGCGAATCTGGCGGCGGCCACGGTGCAGGTTCGCCGGGCGGTTGGCCGGCGCACAAGCGATCCCACCGAGCGCAAGCGGATGTTGACGGCGCTGAGGACTGGCCAGTGGGCCAGTGAACCGTTCCTGGCTCGGCAGATGCGCAAGCATTGGAAACGTGGCTGCAATCGCACGCACGATCAGATCGTGGTGCGCGCCGACCAGTACAACGTCATCGCTGACGAGCGTGGCCACCTGTGGCTCGCAATTCCCGGACTGCAACGTCGCAGGATGGTCAAGATCCCGCTGTCGACGATCGTCGCTCCGACCGGCACGCTGCGGCTGATCCTGCGTGCCGGCCAGGTGGAGGTGCACTACCAGATCGACGCGTCGCAGCTGCGATCGTCTCAGCGGCCTTGCGGCGAACGGACGATCGGCGTCGACAAGGGATACACCGAAGCCCTGACCGACTCCGATGGGGACCACCACGGCGGGAGCCTCGGTGAGTTGCTTTCCAGTGAGTCGGATCAGTTGAAGGAACGTAACCGGCGTCGGGCAAAGCTGCGCTCGATCGCGAACAACGCTGCCTTACGTGGCGACCAGGCGAAAGCGCACCGGATCAGGCGCAACAATCTCGGGACCGTCAAGCGGGACCGGCAAGCCGCTCGCCATCGCGCCCGGGTCCGCACGGAAATTTTCACCGCCGTGCACCGGGTCGTCGACAAGGCCGCCACCGTCGTCGCCGAAGACCTCACCAAGCGCTTTGCCGGGCGCAAGAGGTTCGGCAGGAACCTCAACCGGCGCCTCGCCGCGTGGACCAAAGGGGTCACCGCCGAGGCGCTGACGAACGTGTCGGAGCGCAGAGGTTCTGCGCTCGTACACGTCAACGCCGCCTACACCTCACAAGCGTGTCACCGCTGCGGCAGCCTTCGCCGACGTAGTGGGGACCGGCTTCACTGCATTCCGTGCGGGGTGGTGTGGCAGGCCGACGTGAACGCCGCGATCAACATCCTGCAACGAGCAGTCGACCCCGACATCGCCCTGCATACCCCACATCATCGGGTGAAGCAGATCTTGCAGGACCGGACCGATCGCCACCGGACCAGACTGCCGGTCCAGGACTCCAGCCCGGCCACCACCGGGCGGAGAGCGAAACATCCGAACTGCTCAGCAACGAGCACCAGTAGGAAGCAGGTCGAGCGCTGATGCGTCCGATGCGGCTGGACATGGCGGGCTTCACCGTCTTCCGGGACGAGACCACGGTCGACTTCACCGACGCCGACTTCTTCGCGCTGGTCGGCCCGACCGGCTCGGGCAAGTCGACGGTGCTGGACGCGATCTGCTTCGCCCTCTACGGCACGGTGCCCCGCTGGGGCGGCACGCGGGGCCTGGCGAACGCGCTCGCCCCGTCGGCCACCGAGGCGCGGGTCCGGCTGGTCTTCGAGTCCGCCGGTTCCCGCTACGTGGCCACCCGGGTGGTCCGCCGGGACGGCCGGGGCAACGTCAAGACGGCCAACGCCGGGTTGCAGCTCATGCCGGCCGGCTTCGACGTCACCAAGCTGGACACCGGGCTGAGCCCGGAGGACCTGGGCGAGGTGGTCGCCGGGACGCCGGCCGAGATGGAGCAGGCGGTGCTGGCGGCGGTCGGGCTGCCGTACGAGCAGTTCACCTCCTGCGTGCTGCTGCCGCAGGGGCAGTTCGCCGACTTCCTGCACGCCAAGCCGGCCACCCGGCAGCAGATCCTGGTCAACCTGCTCGGCCTCGGCGTCTACGAGGAGGTGCAGAAGCGCGCCACCGAACGGGCCGGCCAGGCCGAGGCGGGGTTGGCCGCGGTGGACAAGGTGCTCGCCGGGCTGACCGACGTCGACGACGCGGCGCTGGCCGCCGCGACCGCGCAGGTCGACCGGATGCGCGAGCTGTCTGAGGCGGTCGGGTCGGCCGTACCCGAGCGGGAGAGCGCGCGGGCGGCGGCCCGGGCGGCGACGGCGGCGCTGGCCGACCTCGACGCGGATCTGGCCGGGCTGAGCGGGGTGCGGGCGCCGGACGGGGTGGCCGAGGTGGCCCGGGCCGTGACCACCGCCCGGGCGGCGGCCGACGAGGCGGCGGCCGCGGTGACGCTGGCCGAGGAGCGCGAGGAGAAGCTGCGCGGCGAGCTGGCCGGGGCCGGCGACGAGAGCACGCTGCGGCTGCTGCTGCGGGCGTACACCGATCGGGAGCGGCTGACCGGCGAGGCCGAGACGGTCCGCGCGGCGGTCGCCGAGGCGCAGCGGGAGCACGACGCGGCGGTGGCGGCCCTGACGGCGGCGCGGGAGGCCTCGGCCCGGGCCGAGGCCGAGCTGGAGGCGGCGTTCCGCGCCCACGAGGAGGCCAAGGCCACCGACCAGGCGGTCGCCCTGCGGGCGCACCTGGTCGACGGCGGCACCTGCCCGGTGTGCGAGCAGACCGTGGCCCGGGTGCCGGCGGTGCCGGCCGGCTCGGCGGTGGCCGCGGCCACCGCCGCCGGCAAGGCGGCGCGGGCGGCCAGCAAGGCGGCCCAGGCGCTGGTGCAGGAGCGCGACGCGGCGGCCCGCGACCTGGAGCGGGTGCTGGTGCACGCCCGCGCCCGACACGACCAGCTCGCGGCCCGCTTGTCCGAACTGGACGTCCAGCTCGCCGACGCGGCGACGCCGACGGCGCTGCGCGCGGCGCTGGACGAGCACGCCCGGCTGCGCCGGGCCCTCGACGAGGCGGCGGGGGCGGTACGCGCCGGCCGGGACGCCGCCCGGCGGGCGCGGGGCGCGCTGGACGCGGCGCAGGAGCGGCTACGCGCCGCCTGGCGCGGCTTCGACACCGCCCGGGACGGGCTGGCCCGCTTCGGGCCACCGGCCACCGACCGGGACGACGTCGCCGCCGCCTGGGCCACCCTGGTCGACTGGACCGCCGGGCAGGCGCAGCGGCGGCGGGCGGAACGGGTCGGGCTGGCCGAGGCGGTGACCGGGGCACAGGCGGCCGCCGAGGCGGTGGAGGAACGGCTGGCCGCGCTGCTGTCGGCCGCCGGGCTGCCGCCCGCCGACGACCCGGTCCACGCGGTCGCGGTCGCCGCCGAGCGGGCCGAGGCGGACCGGCGCCGCATCGAGGAACGCCGCGAGCAGGCCGGTGAGCTGCGCCGGCAGCGGGACGAACACGAGCGGCAGGCCCGCGTCGCGCGGGCGCTCGCCGGTCACCTGCGGGCCAACAACTTCGAGCGGTGGCTGCTCGCCGAGGCGCTCGACCTGCTGGTCGACGGCGCCTCCCGGATCCTGCGCGACCTCTCCAACGGCCAGTACGACCTGGTCCACGACAAGGGCGAGTTCGCCGTGGTCGACCACCACGACGCGGGGCTGCGCCGGGGCGTGCGCACCCTCTCCGGCGGGGAGACGTTCCAGGCGTCGCTGGCCCTGGCGCTGGCGCTGTCCGAGCAGCTCGCCGGGATGTCCACCACCGCGGCCAGCCTGGAGTCGATCGTGCTGGACGAGGGCTTCGGCACCCTCGACGCGGCGACCCTGGACACGGTGGCCGCCACCCTGGAGAGCCTGGCCGCCCGGGGCGACCGGATGGTCGGCGTGGTGACCCACGTGCCGGCGCTGGCCGAGCGGATCCCGGTGCGCTACGAGGTCCGCAAGGACGCCCGCACGGCCCGCGTCGAACGGACCGGCCTGTGAGCGTGACCGGGCCGCGGCTCTTCGTCGACGCCTGGGACCCGTCGTACGGTGCCTCCTTCGAGGCCTCGGTGGGTGGGCCGGCGGCGCAGAGCAGCGCCCAGGTCGAGGCGGACGTCGAGCTGCCGGCCGTGGACTGGCGGGCGATCGGCCCCCGCCCGGGCCTGCGCTCGCCGGACGTGGTGCTGCTCGTCGACGGGGTACGCCGGATCGACGCCAGCGTCTGGACGGCCGAGGACGACGGTGCCTCGTTCCCCGGCATCGCCGCCTCGTACGCGGCCGGGGTGGTCCGCTGCGACCTGGAGCGGGGCGCGGCGGAGCTGGCCGGCGCGCAGGTCGGGCGCGGGCTGTTCACCGCCAGCCCGTCGGCGCAGGAGGTGGTCTGCGGGCGGGTCCGCTACCCGGTGCACCGGGTGGGCGGCACGGGCGAGCTGAGCAAGCTCCCCGCGGCGGTGCAGGCGCCACTGACCGCGCTGGAGGTGGCGGTCTCCGACGCCGCGCGGGTGGACGGCGACCTGCTGGTGGTGGACGGGCCGCTGCGCAGCCGGCGGCAGCTGCCGCGCACCCTGGGCTACATCAAGACGCAGCACAGCCAGTACCTCGACGCCCGGCTCACCGCGGTGGTCACCGGGCTCGCGCCGGGCGAGCGGTCCCCGGTGTTCCGGCTCGGCACCGCCTGGGGCGGCTGGTCCTGGTATCTGCGGCTGCCGGTGGCGCTCGGCGCGCCCTGGGCCGGCATCGTGCGGATGGAATGCTCGGCGGAGCTGCCACCGGAGGAGGCGATCGCGCTGGCCGACCTGTCGCTGGTGACGCTGCCCCGGTTCGCTTCCTCGCCGTACAAGGACCCGCGCGCCCCGCAGAACCTGGTGCCGATCGCCGGGCTGGAGCGGCGGCTGCGCGGGCTGCTCGGCGACGCCCGGCTGCTGCACCGGGCGCTGACGATGGCCACCCGGGCCGGCACGGCGGGCCGCTGATGGGTCGCCGCCGTGGCGACGACCGGGTCGTCGCGCCGGTCGACACCGGCGAGGCCGAGCTGGTGCCGGACCCGGACCGGCCCCGCTCGTGGACCCTGCTGCTCGACGGCGCCCCGCAGTCGCACGTGGACCTGGCCGACCCGACCCACCTGGAGTTCGAGTACGTCCGCCGGATCGGCGCGGCGCTCGACCTGCTCGCCCCGGCCGGCGCGCCGCTGCGGGTGCTGCACCTGGGCGGCGGCGCCCTGACTCTGCCCCGCTACCTCCAGGCCACCCGCCCCGGCTCCACCCAGCGGGTGTCCGAGGTGGACGGCGCGCTCGTCGAGCTGGTGCGGCGGGCGCTGCCCTGGCCTACCGACCCCCGGCTGAAGGTGCGGGTCGCCGACGCCCGCGCGACCCTCGCGTCCACCCGGGACGCCGCGTACGACGTGGTGGTCGCCGACGTGTTCGCCGGCGCGCGCACCCCGGCGCACCTCACCTCGGTCGAGTACGCCGCCGAGGTGGCCCGGGTGCTGGCCCCGTCCGGCTGGTACCTGGCCAATCTCGCCGACGGTCCGCCGCTGCGGCACGCCCGGGCCCAGGTGGCCACGGTCCGCACGGTGCTGCCCCGGGCCTGCCTGGTCGGCGACGCGGCGGTGCTGCGCGGGCGCCGCTACGGCAACCTGGTGCTGGTCGCGGGCCGGATCGAGCCGCCGGTGCCGGAGCTGACCCGGCGCGCCGCCGGGGACTGGTTCCCCGGCCGGGTGGTGGCCGGCGCGGAACTCGACCGGTTCGCCGGGGGCGCCCTGGTGGTGCGCGACGCCGACGCGACCGACTCCACCCCACCGCCGCCCGGAATTTTTTCGGTACGTCGTTGATCCGCCGGGCCGACCCGCACGTATCACGGGGCGGCCCTCCCCGTGGGCCGGCTGATGTCGAGGGGACACCAGGAGGTCTGCATGCACGCGGTCGCGGCCGGCTTGCACGGCGAGATGGCCAGGCCAGGGTGGATGTTCGCCCGGGCCCAGCCCCAGTCCCGTGCCTCGAGGTCGGGCCGGGGGGTCGACGCGGGCCCCACCGATCGCCAGAATGGCCCGGTGACGCCGCGACCGGCGCCCGGACGCCACCAGGCGGCGTCCCCCGAGGCCAGCCATTCCGACCAGCTCGTCCGGCTGCTCTACGCCGAGCACGCCGGGCCGCTGCTGATGTTCGTGATGCGGCTGACCGGCGGTGACCGGCAGCGCGCCGAGGACATCGTGCAGGAGACCCTGCTGCGGGCCTGGCGCAACGCGCACCGCCTCGGCGTGCAGGGCCAGGGTTCGCTTCGGCCCTGGCTGGTGACCGTGGCCCGGAGGATCGCCATCGACGAGCACCGCAGTGAGCAGGCCCGACCGGCGGAGACGTACGACCGGGACCTGACCGCGTTCGCCGAGGCGGACAGCACCGACCGGGTGCTGCGCACCATGACCGTGGCCGACGCGCTGCGTACCCTGAGCCAGTCGCACCGGGAGATCCTGGTGGCCACGTACTTCCGGGGCCGCACGGTGCCGGAGGCGGCCGAGGAGCTGGGCCTTCCGCTCGGCACCGCCAAGTCGCGGGTCTACTACGCGCTGCGCGCGCTGCGCACGGCTCTGCAGGAGAGGGGGGTGACGGAATGAGCCGGGCAGACCACATGGACGTTGCCGCGTACGCGCTCGGCGTGCTGGACGAGCAGGACACCGAACGGTTCGAGGAGCACCTCGCCACGTGCTGGGCCTGCGCCGCGGAGCTGGAGACGATGGTCCCGGTGGTGGGGCTGCTCTCCGACATCGACGGCGAGACGATGATGGCGATGGAGCACACCGCCACCGACCCGGCCCTGCTGGACCGTACCCTGGTCGCGGTCCGCACCCACCGGCGTCGCGCCCAGTTCCGGCGGGTCTTCGCCACCGCCGCCGCGGTGGTGGCGGTCGGCGCGCTGAGCGGCCTGGGGGTGGCCGTCCTCGACGGCAACCGCGTCGGCGACCAGGTGGTCGCCGAGCCGACGGTGACCGCGACGGTGGACGGGCCGGCGAGCCCGCAGCCGACCCGCTCCGGGCCGGCCGTCGGCGGCAACGAGATCGAGGGCGACCAGCACGACGCCACCGACCCGAGCACCGGGGTGAAGGCCACCATGTGGCTGGCCCGCAAGGAGTACGGCACCTGGATCGGGTTCAACCTGACCCGGCTGCCCGGTCCGCGCACCTGCCGGCTGGTGGTGGTGCGCAAGAACTCCACCACCGAGGTGGTCTCCACCTGGTCGGTGCCGGGCGGCGGCTACGGCACCAACCTGAACCCGCAGGACCTCCAACTGGAGGCGTCCACCTCGGCGCCGCCCGGCGACATCGCCAAGGTCCAGGTGCAGTCGGTCGACGCGAACGGGGTGGCCAGCCCGCTGGTGACCGTCGTCCCCTGACCGGCGAACTCCCGATCGGCGCCGGCCCCGCGTGGGCCGGCGCCGTTTCGGCTTTGGCCGCGGCGACGCCGACGTGCCTGCACACGTACGTAGCCCCGGAACGGTTCAACGGGTTCGAGTGAAATTGCCCACTGTCAATCGTTCAACCTTGACAGTGGACCCTCCGTACTACTCGGTGAACTGCCAAGAATGAGGAGGGCACGTGGCACAGATGAAGCGAACCGTCATCGTCGCGAGCGCGATGGTCGCACTTACGGCCTGCGCTCCCGCGGGTTACGACGGGGCGAACTCCAGCGCTGCCGAGCCGGTCGCCGTCGCCGCGGCCGAGCCCACCGCGGCGGTCGAACCGGAGGCCTCCGCCTCCGCCGAAGCGCCGGCCGCCGAGCAGGCACCGCCCCCCGCGGACGTGCGCCTGACCGACGAACTGGTCGGCAAGAAGGTCGCCCGGATGGGCAACGTGGTCACCGACCAGGACGGCTGGATCCTCTACCGCTTCGACAAGGACTCCGACGATCCGCCGTCGTCGAACTGCGTGGACAAGTGCGCCCAGGTGTGGCCGCCCGCGCTGACCGACGGCAACCCGCAGCTGGAGGGCGTCTCCGACGACAAGGTCGGCACCGTCACCCGCCAGGACGGCACCCGGCAGATCACCATCGGGGGCTGGCCTGTCTACCGCTACATCGGTGACAAGAAGCCGGGCCAGTGGAAGGGCCAGGGCGTCGGTGGCACCTGGTTCGTGGTGGACCCGAACGGCAAGAAGAACCTGACCTGCCTGCCGACCGGCACCCCGAAGGCGGTCGCTCCGCCGGCGGCCGGCGACTCGGGCGGCGCGGACGCGGGCGGCTCCGGCTACTCGTACTGATCTCCCGCCACCATCCGGGACACGGTGGCCGGTCGCAGCCGGGGAGGGCGCGGCCGGCCATCGTCATGTACGCCGTCGTACCGGTAGCGCCTCTCGTCTCGCATGGCCCCTGCCTCCGCCACCGGGCCCGCCGACCGCTAATCTGGCAGCCCAGCGGCGGCTGCGACATGGTTGTCCACGGTCGACAGCACGACAGCGCCGATATCCGGGGAAGAGAGGCGGCATGGCGCCGAAGCGGAGCCGAGCGCCCCTGCCGGTGGTGCTCGCGCTGGCCGGCTCCCTCATCGGCGCCATCGGCGCGACGGCGGCCGCGCGGTGGCCCGTGGACGACGACCGCCCCGCGATCGCGGCACCCACCCAGTCCACCTCGCCGGCTCCCGCACCGCCCGCGCTGGTTTCGTTGACGGTGCTCACCTGGAACGCGTGCGCCAACGCCAAACAGCGCTGTCCCGCCGCCAGCCGGCACCGGCAGCTCGCCGCCGCCATTGGCCAGGCGGCACGGAATCGCTCGGCCGACGTGGTGCTGCTGCAGGAGATGTGCGCCGACCTGCTGCCCGCGCTGGGGAGCAGCCTCGGCACTGACTGGAAGGTGCACTTCCGCCAGGCCACGACGGCCGCAGTCAAGCGCGGCACGAGGGTCAGCCGACCGACCACCTGCGGGGCCAACGGAGACCGGTACGGCCAGGCGGTGGCGGTGCGGGCGGCGGTCGAGCGGGGTGCCCGTGCGGCATCGCCCGTCCAGGTGTCGTGGCTGGTTCAGCTCCCGTCACCCAAACCCAGGAACAGCAGGTGGATGGAGCAGCGGTTTGCGCTGTGCGTCCGGTTGCGCGTGCCCCAGCTCCAGGTCTGTGGCGCCCACCTGTCAACGCCGGAGCAGGATCCCGACGGTGGGTTTCGGGCCGCGCAGGCCGCGCGGCTCGCCGCCGAGGCGCGCCGCGGCCGCGCACAGGGATATCTGACCATCGTGGGCGGCGACTTCAACACCACCCCGGCCGCGACGGTGACCGGCAGGCACCAGCTCGTCCTGCAACCGCTGTACGACCAGAGCGTCGACTGCGACCTGGGCAGGATGCAGGCGACGTTCGGCAAGGTCAAGATCGACTACCTGTTCTCCGGACCCGGCCTCAAGCCGCTCGGCTGCGATGCGATCCAGGCGCCGCTCTCCGACCACCGGTTGCTGGCGGCGCGCTACCATCTCTACCCCAACCCGACCGGCGCCTGATCGCCGCGAGCCGATCCGGACCGGACCGGACCGGACCGGACCAGCATGACCTCGACGGCCCAGACGATTGCTGCAGGATCGAGTCGAGGCGCTCCCGGAGGTAGGCCTGGACTCCTCGGAGTGAGGGATCACCGTTCCACCTGGCACGACTGCTGCGGGTGCGCGCCACGACCCGCAGAGCCCGCAACGGCGCCCGCCCGGAGGCGGGCCGGCGCCGCTGCGCGTACCCAGGGTCAGCCCTTCTCCCACGGGCTGGGCACCGGGAAGTAGGTGTCCAGGAAGGGCGTGAGGACCGAAAGCTGGGCCGCCAGGTCTTCCTCGGTGGAGAACGCGTCGTTCAGACAGAAGACGTGCCGGTCCCGGCGGGCGAGCAGGTGCGCCAGGCGTGCCGGTGTGTCGGGGTGGGACAACTCAGCGATGGTGTAGCGCAGGTCCCCCGGCACCGCCCGGCCCGTGTGGAACGCATAGTAGTGGTGCAGTGACGAGGCGATCGAGATGTCCGACATGCTGCGGAAGCGGCTGCCGGCGGTGACCCGGTGCGAGGCCGCAAAGGTTTCCTCGATCTCGTACAGGACGCTGCGTCGCAGCGCGTGGGGCATGTGCTTCATCTTCCGGGTGAGCACCGTGCCGAAGCGCTCGGCGATCAACGCACGGTTGTTCTTCCCGGCCGCCGAGGAGGGGATGTCCTCCGCGGTCGGGGCACCCGGCGGCACCAGAGCCGGCGACGGGAAGAACCGGGAGATGCCGTTGGCCAGGAAGAAGTCCCGGGGCAGCACCTCGGTGCCGAGGAAGACGTCGTCGTTCAGGTAGAGGAAGTGCTCGGAGAGCCCGTCGATGTGGTGCAGCTGGCTCTCGATGGCGTGCGAGTTGTAGGTCGGCAGCACGGACGGGTCGGCGAAGATCTCCCGGTGGCTGACCACCCGGATCCCTGGGGCCGACGGCTCCAACCACTCCGGCACCTGGTCGTCGGTCACCAGGTAGACCTGGCGTACCCAGGGCGCGAACTGGTGCAGCGACCGCAGCGAGTAGCGCAGTTCGTCGCGGCTGAGGAAGCGGGCCGCGCTCGCCGCCTCGGCGTGGTACGGGACGCCGGCGATCTCGGCGCGGCGGCGCAGCCACTCCGGGTCCGCGCCGTCCACCCAGGTGTAGACGACGTCGACCGGAAAGGCGACGTCGTCGGGCTGCCGTCCGGCGAACTCCTGCCGGGTGCGCGCGGTCGTCGCGCCGGTGTACGGCACCAGGCCGGTGAAGAGCGACTCGGACGTCAACACCGGCGGCGCCGACACCTGGACCCGCTCGGCCACCGGGTTCGGGCGGGGAGCGACGAGCTCGTCGCCCTGCCGGGTCCAGAACTCGACCTCGCACCCGTGGGCCTGGCCGAGCACGAGCCGGCGCCGCGGGTCGGTCCGGTACCAGGTGAGCCGGATGACCGGGGCGTCGGTCAGGCGGTCCCAGGTGCGCGACTCGAAGCCGGCCGACGGAGGTCGCTCCGCGTGGGCCCGCGGCACGGTGACGTAGCCGGGCACCCGGGCGCAGGCGGCGGCGAGCGCGGCGTACGCCCGTTTCCGGTCCGCGTCGTCGACGGCGACCACCGATGCGCAGTCGGTCCTGCCGCGGACCCGGAAGTAGGCCACGCCTGCCTCGTCAAGGGCCGCCGTGACGACGGTCAGGTTCCCCGCCCGGGCGCGCAGCGGGGTGAGGTCGGCGTCGACCTGGGCGATGCGGGGCGCGCGGTCGGCGGTGACGACCACCCGGTCGCCTCCGGCCAGCAACTGGGGCTGTCGCCGCGCCATCCGCTCGCCCCGGCGCCCGGCCACCGTGGTGTCAGCCGACGCCCGGGCGACCCACTGCTTCAGCTGGTGCCGCGCCTTCGGACTCACCTTCGTCGCGATGGCGCGGCGGGTCTGCGGGCTCAGCACCCGGCGATAGACCTCGACGAGCCCCGACGGTTCCGCGAGTGCCCGTGGCGTCTCCGACGGCGTCGGCTTCGGGTCGGTCACCGCTGTCCTCCCGGTCCGCCCGCACCGGCCGCTGACTCCCGCATGGGAACGGGTCGCCGACTCACCGCTGGGGCCCCGGCAGCGCGGCGATGGCGTCGGCGACCCGTTGGCAGTTGTTGCGGTCCTGGACGGCGAAGAAATCGGCCGCCCGGCGCGAGTACTCCTCCTCGCGGACGCACCCGTTCTCCAGGTACCTGATGATCGCGTTCACGGTCTCCTCCGCGGTCTCGCAGACCGGGCCGAACCCGTCCTCCCGGGCCTCGAAGTAGCCCTTCTTGTAACCGCCGACGGTGAAGAACTCCTCCTCGTCGAACTGGGCGTAGATCAGCGGGGTGCCGAGGTAGGCGACGTCGAAGGCGGTGGACGAGTAGTCCGTGATGAACAGGTCACACTGGCGCAGCGCGTCCTGCACCGTGCGAGTCGTCTGGTCCGCCATGGCGAAGCAGTCGTCTGCCGGGACGACATCGGTCAGCAGCGAGCGCATCTCGTAGTGCGGGAGGAACTCCAGCACGTAGCCGTGCCGGCGCAGCGCCTGCCGCAGCCGCTCGCTGCCGAACAGCTCGGCGATGAAGACCTGGTAGGCCGATCCGTCGAAGGCGACCCGAGGTCGGGCGGAGCTGTTGTACGACGGGGTCACCAGGTATGTGCGCCAGGTGGGCATGAACAGGATCCTCCGCCTGCCCCGGTCCGGGACCAGCGCGTCGAACCGGGGCATGCCGGTGGTCTTCACCATGTCCCCGTAGTCGAGCTCCTTCGCCACGTACTCGGCCTCCCGGTGCGCCGAGGCCACGAAGAGGTCGAACGAACCCCGGCCCCGGTGCAGACCGGCGCTCACGTCCTTCTCGGTCACGCCGTGCTGGAGGAAGACCCGGGACGAGGCGATCCGCCAGTTCAGGTGCTTCAGGAACGGCGACCGCTCCCAACGCTCCGGCAACATGTAGGCGTCGATGTCATACGAGTTGATCAGCTTGGTGGCGTGCAGCATCAGGAACTTGTGCCGGAAGGAGCCGTGGGTGACGACGTTGCCCAGCCCTCGCAGCCGCTGACGGTCAGCGCTCTCCTTCGCCAGCAGGTAGTAGACGTTCCGCCTGCGCTCCACCTGGCGGAGGTGCCGGAACAGGTGCGCGGAGTTGTCCTGCGCCGTGTCCCTGCGCTCGCCGATCAGCCATACGTCGCGCCGGCTCATCAGCGGAGCCGTGAGCAGGCGGAGCAGGCGCTGCTTCCAGAAGGGGGCCCGTGAGGCGATGTGCCGTAGGTCCTTGCGCACCATGAGTCGCCGCCACCGCCGCCGCCCCGCGGTCCCGCCGCCCCGCTGCACCAGCAGCGCCGCGTTCTCCCGCCCGGTGAAGGTGGGCAGGATCCGGGTGTCGCCAGCCACCTTCGTCGTGGCGTCACGCAGGAAGGCGGCGGAGATCAGGCACTGCCGGGAGGCCTGGCCGGTCTCGGTCAGGAACACGAGCCGGAGGTGGTGCTGCCCCCTGCGGAGCTTGTCCACCGGGAGCTCGGCCGAGAAGCCGCTCCACTCCCGGTTGTCGTCTCCCGCCTTGAGGTCAGCCCGTCTCTCGACGGTGACCGGCGCGGTCAGGTTGCTGCCCCGCACCCGCAGCCCGAGCGGCGTGGCCATCGGGGCCCGCATCGGCAGCCCGTTGATCACCATGTGCCCGGACACCTTGAGCGTGTCCCCCGAGGGCGAGAGAAGCACCTGCTCCACGCGCGCCCCCACGGCGGTCACCTTGGTCAGCGGCAGCAACGCCGGTGTGACCGGGTAGTCGAGGTGCAGGTCACCGCCGCATGCGACGACACCTTGCAACCGCTCCCAGGGCCGGGCGAACAGCTCGAAGTCGTACGACTTGAAGGCCAGGTACGCCACCCGGTGCCGGGTGTCCAGCGTCCAACGCGCGATGAAGGACGGGTCGATGTCGTGGTAGATCCGACTGCACCGGTCGAAGATCTTCCACAGGTCGGCGTCCTCGAAGAGGTCGTGCGCCCGCATGGCGAAGCCCTGGTAGCTGCGAACGAGAAAGCGTTCGAGGACCTCGCGGCGGAACACGTCCAGCTCGGAACGAAGCTCCGCGAGGGTCTCGCAGAGTTCCAGATGGTCCCAGAAGTTCTGTTCCCGGACGAACAGGTTGTCCATGATGGAGCTGCTGACCGCCCGCTTGCGGTACTTGTAGACCACCTCGTCGACCAGTGCGATGCGCTCCGCCTTGAGCAGCATGGGGATGGCCAGGAAGGCGTCCTCGAAGTGGACCCCCTCGCGGAACCGCAGGCCGTGCGCCCGGAGCTGGGAAAGGTCGTAGAGCTTGTGGCACGGGCCGGCGTCGAAGATCAGGTCGGGCGCGTCGACCACCGTCTCCAGCAGGCGGTCGCCCTTGCCGAAGGGCTTCTTCCAGAGGAAGGGGGTGGGCTTGGGGAACGTGTCCATGTCGCCGACGGCCATGCTCGCCTTGTTCGCCACGATCGCGTTGAGCAGCACCTCGATGGCACGCGGCGGCAGGATGTCGTCGGAGTCGACGAACGCGACGTACGGCGTGTCAGCCATGTCCAGCGCCCGGTTCCGGGCCGCGCCCGGCCCGCTGTTCTCCTGCTGGATCGCGGTCACGTTCGGGTGCTCCGCAGCGAACTGCTTCGCCAGGATCACCGAACCGTCGGTGCTGCCGTCGTCAACCAGGATGACGTTGCACTGCGCGAACACGGTCTGCGCCGCGATCGATTCGAGCGTCTCGGGCAGGTAGTCCTCGACGTTGTAGACCGGGACGATGATCGTGACCTGGGGGGCAGGGCCTACCACACTGGGCTCCACTGGGGGTTCGCAGAGATGTTGACGAGCTGGTCGAAGCGTAATGTGCGACGGGAATCAGGTTCAGGCATCGGGACGCTCGGCGGGGTACGTCCCCCACCAGCCGGGCGACACAATGTCCTCCTGCGCCTCGCGGGTGGCGGCGATGCGCATCGAGGGCAGCGTGGGCGCGTCCAGTCGCGGACCGACCCGCAGCGGGCGCGCGGTATGGGCGTCCACCTGCCGGCCGAGGGCGGGCGTGGTCGGGGCATCCACCTGCCGGCCGTACCGATCCGCGCCGCGCGACTGCCGCCACAGCGCGCTGGCGCCCAGCTTCCGCCGCTCGGCGACCACGTCGTCGGGCAGCTCGAACGGGGCGGGGAACGGCAGGTAGCGGGACAGGAAGTCGGCCAGCATCCGCTCCTGCTCGGCGAAGGCCTCCGAATCCGAGTCGGTGTCGTTGAGGCAGAACACGTCACGGTGCCGACGGGTCAGCAGCTCAGTGAGGCGGGCGGGCGTCGAGGGGTGACCGAGGTCCGCGTACTCGTACTCGATGTCGCCCGGCACCGCCTGCGCGGTCAGGTACGCCCAGTACTGGTGCAGGGAGGACGGAATCGACAGGTCGCCGTGGTGGCGGAACTGGTGCCGTGCCGTCTCGGTCACGTCCGCGTGCAACATCTGCTCGATCTGGTGCATGATGCTGCGCCGCAGGGCGAACGGAGTGTGCTTCATCTTCTGCGTGATGGTCACGCCGAAGAGCCGCTGGATGTGCCGGCGGTTGTTCTTGCCGGCCGCGTTCACCGGCGGGTCGGCGGCCCTCGCCTCGCCCAGCCCGAACTGCGCCGGGGAGAGGAAGAACTTCGCGATCCCGTTGGCATGGAAGAAGTGGGTCGGCAGCAGCGGCCGGCCGAGGAAGACGTCGTCGTTGAGGTAGAGGAAATGTTCCGCCAGGCCCTCGATGCGGTGCAGCCGGGACTCGATGGCGTGCGAGTTGAACGACGACCGGCCGCCGAGATCGGCGAAGAGTTCGGCGTGCGTGACGACGGTGATCATCGGGTGGGTCGGGTCGAGCCAGCTCGGCAGCTGGCTGTCGGTGACCAGGAAGATCCGTCGCAGCCAGGGCGCGAAGCCGTGCAGCGACCGCATGGAATACCGCAGTTCGTCCCGGTTGTGGTAGCGCGACGAGTTCGCCGCCACCGCGTGCCGCGGCGCGTCGGGAGCACGGAGCGCGGCCATCTTGCGCTTGAGCCATTCCGGATCCGAGCCGTCCACCCAGGTGTAGACGGCGTCGATCGGGAAGCCCACCCGGTCCGGGGCGCGGACGGTGAGATCGCGGCGGGTGCCGTAGGTGTGGTCGTCCGCCTCAGGAACGAAGTGGCTGAGCAGAGCCGCGGCCACGCGTACCGGCTCGGCCCGGGCCGGCGCCTCGTCGATCACCGCGTTGTGCCGGGGTGCCCGGACGACGTCACCCACCCGGGTCCAGAACTCGATCTCGCAGGCGAACTGGGCCCCCAGGACCACGCCCGCCCGGGCGTCGGTCACCGGGAACCACACCTGGATCACCTCGGCCGGGGCGAGGTCCGGCTGGTTCCGCCCGGGCTGCACCTCGACAGTGCGCACGTGCGCGCCCGACAACTCCGGTGCGGACCGGACCAGGCGACGCACCGCGTCCCGCTGGTCGACCAGGATGGCCACCGAGCTACGCAGGTAGTCGTCGTTGCGCAGGCAGTGGTATTCGATCCCGGCCGACTCCAGCGTGGACGTGACGGCCACCAGGTTGCGGTGCCACATCTCCAGCGGTGTCGCCCGGGCGACCACCTCTGCTTCGGTGCGGACGCCGCCGTCGGCGACGGTCACCCGAGCGCCGACCGGGTGCACCGTGTCACCGCCGCGCGGGCGGGTGAAGGTGCGCACGAGGCGGAGCCGCCGGTGCGCGGGAAGCAGGCCGAGCAGCCGGCGCCGAGCGGCGGGCGGGAGGAGTCGGTAGACGCGCAGGGCGATCATGCTGCTGGCCGTTCCGGTCGGACGGCCACCTCGTCGGTGACCATCGTCAGTGCTGCTGGTGGCGGGACGAAACGCCGCACCCGACCTGCCCCGGCCGAACAACCGCACGAGCAGTCATCACCGCATGCCTCTCTGCAGAGCCCCCGTTGCGCTGCCGGACGGTCGGACAGGGGTGGGCGGTGAGCCGTCTCCCGGTCAGTGTGACCCTCGCGATCCGTACCGGCGGCCGTCTCCCGAGACGGGTCTCCGGCCAGCGCAGATGGCACGTTAGCAGCGAGTTCACCGGCGAGAAACCAACCAATCGGCGGAAGGGGGCGGAAGGGCATGCTCGCATGTTGGAGATATATGGATTTGTAGCACTTGCCGGAAAAATCCTGGCCGTTCAGGTGGTGGAGCCGCACCAGGACGGGCAGGCGGAAATTGTCCGCTGAGCTCTCCCGCCGGACCGTCGGCACGTACCTCTTCCGACTGCCGACGACAGAGGTGGCAGAGTGGGCTGGTGACCTGGACCGAGCCCGCCGCGCGCCGGGCGCTGCGCCCGCCCGCCGACTACCGGCTGGCCGCCTCCGTCCGGTCGCTCACCTTCAGCCCGTACGACCCGTGCGCGCGGATCGCGGCCGGCACCTTCTGGTACGCCACCCGCACCCCGGCCGGGCCGGCCGCCCTCGCGCTGCGCGCCGGCGGCGGGGAGCTGCTGGCCGAGGGGTACGGCCCCGGGGCCGACTGGGTGGTCGAGCGCGCCGACGCGATCGCCGGGCTGCGCGACGACCTCACCGGGTTCGCCGAGCTGGCCGCCGCGCACCCGCTGGTGGCCCGGCTGGCCGCCCAGCACCGGGGGCGGCGGATGCCCGCCACCGGCCAGGTCTTCCCCCGGCTGCTGCGGGCGATCTTCGAGCAGAAGGTGACCGGCAAGGAGGCGTACCGGGCGTACGCGGCGACCGTCCGGCACTTCGGCGAGCCGGCGCCGGGGCCGATGCAGCCGCTGCTGCTGCCGCCCGGGCCGGAGGTGGTGGCCGCCGCGCCGTACTGGGTCTTCCACCCGTTCGGCGTGGAGCAGCGCCGGGCCGACACGCTGCGCCGGGCCGCCGCCGTCGCCGACCGGCTGGAACGCTGCGCGGACAGCACCGAGGCGACCCGGCGGCTGACCGCGATCGCGGGCATCGGCCCGTGGACCGCCGCCGAGGTGGTCCGGATTGCGTACGGGGACCCGGACGCGGTCAGCGTCGGCGACTACCACGTGCCGAACACGGTCGCCTGGGCGCTGGCCGGTGAGGCGCGCGGCGACGACGCCCGGATGCTGGCCCTGCTGGAGCCGTTCCGGGGGCACCGGGGGCGGGTCTGCGGGCTGCTGGAGGCCGCCGGGATCCAGGCGCCGAAGTTCGGGCCGCGCGCGCCGATCCGCTCCTTCGCCCGTTTCTGATCCGGGCCGTCTCCGGCCCTCCGGCGGGCAGCCGTCCGGCCGTGGCGGCCGGCGTCAGCGGCGGGCGCAGAGGCGGCGCAGGGTGCGGGCGAGCCAGTGCGCGTACCCGTGCTGGACGACCCGGCCGGCGGGCCCGGCGGCGCGCATGAACCAGCGGTCCGGCCGGCTGAACGCGGTCACCTCGAACCAGACCGCGCCGGCGTCGTCGCGGGTGACCAGGAAGGCCTCCTCGCCGCGCGCCGGGTGCCCGGGCAGGGTGCCGTAGCCGAATCCGGCGCTGCGCTCGTCGTCGGAGACCCAGACCACCTCGCACGGGCCCCAGACCCGCAGCGGCCCCACCCCCAGGCCCGTGGTGACCCGGACGCCCGGGGTGGCGCGCGGCGCGTCGGTACGCATCCGGAAGCCGGCCGTCCGGTGCAGCCGCCAGGTCAGCACCGCCTCGGCGGCGACGGCGTAGCACCCCTCGGGCAGCCGGTACCGGTGGCGCACCTGGTGCCAGCCGGCCGGCAGCCGCCCGTCCCGGGTCGCCCCGACCTCCTGGTAGGTCAGCTCGGACACGCGTCCAGCCTAGGGTCGGCCGCCGTCCCCCGCCCCCACCCACCCCGGGCCCCCCGGCCCGACCGACCGCGCTCCCTCACACCACAGCCTTGATCATGAAGTTGTTGTCCCGACACGCCGCGGCCGCCGACAACAACTTCATGATCAACGCGTTGGGGAGGTGGGGACGGCCTCGCGTCCGGGCGGCGGTGTGCTGGGGTGGGGTGGTGACCGAGGTGACCGTGGACCCGGCCGGCGTCGCGGACGCCGGGGAGATCCTCACCGTGCAGCGCGCCGCCTACGTCGCCGAGGCCCAGCGCTACACCGACCCGTTCCTGCCGCCGCTGACCGAGACCCTCGACGAGGTCCGGGCGGTGCTGACCGGGCCGACGATCGTGCTCGCCGCCCGGGCCGGGCACCGGCTGGTCGGCTCGGTGCGCGCCCGGGTGGCCGGCGACACCGCCCACGTCGGACGGCTCTCGATCGCCCCGGACCAGCAGGGACGTGGCATCGGCAGCCGGCTGCTGGGCGCGGTCGAGTCGGCGTGCGCCGGTCGGGCCGCCCGGCTCGAACTCTTCACAGGCGCGGAAAGCGCGGGCAACCTGCGGTTCTACGCGCGGCACGGCTTCCGGATCGTCGGGCACCGGCCGGACCCGAACGGGGTACGGCTGGCCGTACTGCAGAAGCCGCTGGTCAGCCCCGCTCGCAGCGGGCCCTGAGGGGGCGGGGGTCAGGCGGCTTCGCGGAGGTCGGCCAGGTCGAGCGGGGTACGCCGGCGCAGCAGCTCCTCCAGCTCGGTCACGGTACCGACCTCGCCGAGCACGTCCTTGCCGCCGCCGAACTCGGCCGGGTAGCGGCGGACCAGCCGATAGCGCTGCCGGCCCCGGATCAGCTCCACGCTGACCCGCCACCGCCCGCAGCAGCAGCACACCCACTCCACCCGGCGACGGTAGCTCTGACCTGCGCAAACGTGATTCGTACGGGAGGGACGGACGGGCCGGACTCCGGACACGCCGCACCGCCACCGCCGGTGATCTGCCTCACGACTGTCGGCACCGTCTGATTGACTGGTCGCCGTGGACCTGCCGATCAATCCCCCAGTGGAGCCGATGCTGGCCAAGAGCGTGGCCAAGCTGCCCACCGACCCAGGCCTGACGTACGAGCCGAAGTGGGACGGCTTCCGGTGCATCGTGTTCCGCGACGGCGACGAGGTCGAGCTGGCCAGCCGGGGCGGCAAGATGATGACGCGATACTTCCCCGAGGTGGTCGAGCAGGCCCGCCGGCAGCTGCCCGAGCGGTGCGCCGTCGACGGTGAGCTGATCGTGATCCGCCGGGACGGCCCGGGCGGCCAGCCCCGGCTCGACTTCGAGCTGCTCGCCCAGCGCATCCACCCGGCCGCCTCCCGGGTGAAGCTGCTGGCCGAGACGACCCCGGCCGACTTCGTCGCCTTCGACCTGCTCGCCCTCGGCGACGAGCTGCTGCTCGACGAGCCGTACCCGCGCCGCCGGGCCCGGCTGGAGCAGGCGCTGGCCGGCGTCCGCCCGCCGGTGCACGTCACCCAGGTGACCACCGACCCGGAGACGGCCCGCCGCTGGTTCGACGTGTTCGAGGGCGCCGGGCTGGACGGGTTGATCGTCAAGCCGGCCGAGCTGCCGTACGAGCCGGGCAAGCGGTCGATGTTCAAGGTCAAGCACGCCCGGACGGCCGACGTGGTGGTGGCCGGCTTCCGCTGGCACAAGTCCGGCCCGGTGGTCGGCTCGCTCCTGCTCGGCCTCTACGACGACGCCGGGGTGCTGCACCATGTCGGGGTCAGCGCCTCCTTCACCATGGCCCGGCGCGCGGAGCTGCTGGAGGAGCTGGCCCCCTACCGGGACATCGGCGACGAGCACCCGTGGGTGCACGGCGACCACGAGCGTGGCCAGCGCATCCCGGGCGGGGTGAGCCGCTGGACCGGCACCAAGAACCTCGAATGGGAGCCGCTGCGCCCCGAGCTGGTGGTCGAGGTGGGCTACGACGCGATGGAGGGCGACCGGTTCCGGCACACCGCCCGGTTCGTCCGCTGGCGACCCGACCGCGACCCCCGGTCCTGCCGCTACGACCAGCTCGACCGGCCGGTCCGCTTCGACGTGGACCAGGTCCTGCGCGGCGACCCGACGGCCACCGTGGAGCCGGCCGCCGCCGGCCCCGCGTAGCCTGGCCGTCGACACGATCATGGAGGCTCGCTGGTGATCCGCACTCCCCACCTCGTCCGCCGGGTCCGGCTCACCGTCGCCGGGCTCGCCGCGGCGGCGCTGCTCGCCGCCGGGTGCACGCTGCCGGCCCTCGCGCCGCGCACCGAGACGCAGGGCGGGGCCGCGGCACCGGGCAGCACCCCGACCTGGCGGGACTGCCCGGACGTCGCGGAGGACCTGGTCGGGCGCGGCGCGCCGGGGATGCGGTACGAGTGCGCGAAGATCGCCGTACCGCGCAACTGGGGCACCGGCGGCGGCGCGACCGCCGGCCCGGGCGGCGGGGAGACCTTCGAGATCTCGCTGCTGCGGGCCCGCTCGTCGAAGCAGCGGAACCGGATCGGCTCACTCGTCATCAACCCGGGCGGTCCGGGCGGCTCCGGCGTGGACACCGCCGTCTACCTCTCCTTCGGGCAGGCGTTCGGCGGGCTGCCCGCCTCGATCACCGACCGGTTCGACATCGTCGGCTTCGACCCGCGCGGGGTGGCTCGGTCCAGCCCGGTCAAGTGCATCTCCGACGCCGACCTGGACACCAGCTTCGGCTTCGACCCCGACCCGGCCAGCCAGGAGCTGTTCGACGACTACGTCGCGCTGAACCGGAAGATCGGCACCGGCTGCGGCGACAAGTACGGCGACCAGTTGCCGCTCTACGGCACCGAGCAGGCCGCCCGGGACATGGACGCGGTACGCGCGGCGGTCGGCGACGAGAAGCTGACCTACCTGGGCTACTCGTACGGCACCCTGCTCGGCGCCACGTACGCCCAGCTCTACCCGCAGCGGGTGCGCGCGCTGGTGCTCGACGGCGCGGTGGACCCGCAGCAGAAGCTGATGGCCGGCTCGGAGAGCCAGGCCAAGGGGTTCGAGCGGGCGTTCGGCAACTTCACCCGCTGGTGCGCGGCCAACGCCGGCCGCTGCCCGATCGCCCCGGACGCCCGGGCGGCGGTGACCGCCGCGATCGACAAGGCGAAGGCCTCGCCGGTGCGCGGCGCCGGCGGTCGCGAGGCCACCTCCGGCTGGGTCTTCTACGCGGTCATCTCCTCGCTCTACACCGAGTCGGGTTGGGAGGAGCTGGGCCGGGCGATCGACAAGCTGGAGGGCGGCGACCCAGCCGACGTGTTCCGGCTCGCCGACGCGTACGCCGGCCGGGAGGAGGACGGGCGCTACTCGAACCTCTTCGACGCCAACCTGACCATCAACTGCGCGGACGAGACCGAGAAGCCGAGCCTGGAGCAGATCCGGCAGATGCAGTCGCAGTGGCGGCAGAAGTACCCGCTGTTCGGGCCGGCCCTGGCGGTCGGGATGCTGGGCTGCGCCCAGTGGCCGGGGCAGCGGGATCCGTACCCGACCGGCAAGGCCGTCGGCGCGCCGCCGATCCTGGTGGTCGGCACCACCGGCGACCCGGCCACCCCGTACGAGCAGACGCCGCGGCTGGCCTCGATGCTGGGCGTGGGGCGGGTGCTGACCTGGGAGGGTGAGGGGCACACCGCCTACCCGCAGACGACCTGCGTCACGAACGCGGTGGACGCTTACCTGATCTCCTTGACCGTTCCCAGAGAGGGGCTCCGCTGTCCGGCGCGTTGAGCGGCTGACGCCGCTCCGGCTCGGGCAGGTCGATTCCGTACCGCGTGGCCAGCTCCTCCAGCAGCACCCGCATCCGGCGGACGTCGTGCTTCAGCTCCTCCTGCTCGTCGTGCTCGAAGGCGTCGTCGTCGACGATGAGCCGGCTGGCGAAGTGCGCGGTGATCAGCGGGATGACCAGCAGCACCATCGTCGAGATGAGCAGGGCGGCGAGGAAGCGCCCCGCCCAGGTGGTCGGCGAGATGTCGCCGTACCCGACGGTGGAGGCGGTGACCACCGCCCACCAGATCGCGTCGGCGGCGCTGGCGTTCTCCACCTGGCCGTAGATGACGCCGGCCACCACGATCATGAGCAGATACGAGATGATCAGCGTACGCGGCGAGTTCGCGAACCACACCAGTCCCCGGTAGATCCACCGGAAGGGCAGCAGCAGGGGCTCCATGCCGCACCATGCTGCCCGCTTAAGGCAACCCACGCCCGCACATCGTCGAGTGTCGCTGTGGCAGGCTGCGGCCATGACCGATGTGATCTTCCGGGAGGCGGTACGGGCGGACCTGCCCGCCGTCATCGCTCTGCTCGCCGACGACGTGCTCGGCAAGGCGCGGGACTTCACCGAGGTCGACGAGGCGTACGAGCGGGCCTTCGCCGACATCACCGCCGACCCGCGCAACCACCTGATCGTCGCCGACGAGGCGGGCGAGCTGGTCGGCTGCATGCAGATCACGTACATCCCGGGGCTGGGCCGGCACGGCGCCGAGCGCTCCCTGATCGAGTCCGTGCGCGTCCGCTCCGACCTGCGCGGGCGGGGGCTGGGCCGGCGGATGATGGAGTGGGCCGTCGACCAGGCCCGGCAGCGGGGCTGCGCCCTGGTCCAGCTCACCACCGACAAGACCCGCGCCGACGCCCACCGCTTCTACCGCAGCCTGGGCTTCGTCGCAAGCCACGAAGGCATGAAACTCCCCCTCTGACCCCCCGCTCCCCCACCTCACCCGCTACGAACCTGATGACCCAAACGAATCACCCCCGCTCCCCCACCTCGGTGATCAAGAGGGTTGCGTCAAAATCCATCCTTACGGCGACGCAAACTTCTTCGTCACCGGAGTTGAGTGGTGGCCGACGAGGGCCTGCGGGCGGCATGGGTCCGGGTTGCTGAGGGGCGTCGGCCAGCGGGCGATTCGTTTACGTCATCAGGTCGGTAGCGTCCGCTGACCGGGTGCTGGTCGTTCCCCGCAGGGGCCGGCGCGCACCAAGCCGGAGCGCGGCCGGGCGTGGGGCGCGCCGCCCCCGGCGGGGCGCGCAGGTCCGGCGGGGCGCGCAGGTCCGGCGGGGCGCGCAGGTCCGGCGCGGCACGCAGGTCCGGCGCGGCACGCAGGTCCGGCGCGGCACGCAGGTCCGGTCGGAGGCGCGGTGGGGGTCAGGCGTCGACCAGGTGGCCGTCGCGCAGGTTGAGGGTGCGGTCGGCCAGCTCGATGAGGGCCGGGTCGTGCGTGGCGACCAGGGCCGTCATGCCCCGGGCGTGCACCACCGCGCGCAGCAGGTCCATGATCGAGCGCCCGGTCTCCGAGTCGAGCTGGCCGGTCGGCTCGTCGGCGATCAGCAGGGCCGGCTCGTTGGCCAGGGCCCGGGCCACCGCCACCCGCTGCTGCTGCCCGCCGGAGAGCTCGTACGGCCGCTGCGCGGCGTGCCCACCCAGCCCGACCAGCTCCAGCAGCACGGCCACCCGCTCCTCCCGTTCCGCCGCCGGCACCCGGGCCAGCCGCAGCGGCACGCCGACGTTCTCCGCGGCGGAGAGGATCGGCACCAGCCCGAAGGTCTGGAACACGAAGCCCACCGTGCCCCGGCGCAGCCGCAGCAGCTCGGCCTCACCGGCGGCGGTCACGTCGTGTCCGGCCACCCGCACCCGGCCACTGTCCGGCCGGTCCAGCCCGCCGACCAGGTTCAGCAGGGTGGTCTTGCCGGCACCCGAGCGGCCCCGGACGGCCACCAGCTCGCCCCGGCCGGCCACGAAGGAGACGTCGCGCACCGCGTGCACGGCGTGCTCACCCCGGCCGAAGGTCCGACTCACCCCCTCCACCCGGACCACCTCGTCGACGAGGGCCGCGGCACCGGCCCGGCCGGCGGAAACCTGCTCGCTCATGCGTCACTCCCGTTCGGTTTCGGCGTACGGTCGCCGGGGCGGACCTCGACGTGGTCCGGTTCGAGGTTGAGGCGGACCCGGTCGCGCAGCGCCAACGCGTCGACGAAGGACGCCGGTAGCTGCATCCGGCCGGCCCGGTCGAGCACGGCGTACTCCTCGCTGACCAGCTCGGTGCTGCCGTCGGCGCCGATCCGCGCCGTCCGGCGTACCTCGGAGGCGGTCCGGCCGTCGCGGATCGCGACGGTCCGGCGGACCTGGGTGGCGACGGCCTGGTCGTGGGTGACCACCACGATCGTCACGCCCAGCTCGGCGTTGATGGTGCGCAGCGCCGCGAAGACCTCCGCACCGGTGGCCTCGTCGAGCTCACCGGTCGGCTCGTCGGCGAAGAGCACCTCCGGGTCGTTCGCCACCGCCACCGCCACCGCGCAGCGCTGCTGCTCACCGCCGCTGAGCTGGCCGGGCCGCCGGCCGGCGCAGTAGCCCACCCCGACCAAGTCCAGCAGTTCCTCGGCCCGCCGCCGCCGGGCCCGCCCGCCGCCGGCCCGACCGGCCAGCTTCATCGGCAGCTCGACGTTCTCCCGCGCGGTCAGGTACGGCAGCAGGTTCCGGCCGGTCTGCTGCCAGACGAAGCCGACCACGTCCCGGCGGTAGCTCAACCGTCGGCGGTTGGAGAGGGCGAGCAGGTCGTAGTCGGCGACCCGGGCGATCCCGGCGGTCGGGGTGTCCAGCCCGGACAGGATGTTGAGCAGCGTCGACTTCCCGGAGCCGGACGCGCCGACGATCGCCACCAGCTCACCCCGGTCGATGACCAGGTCGAGCCCCTGCAGGGCGACCACCTCCACCCCCTCGGTCTTGAAGATCCGGACCAGGCCGTCGCAGACGATGTGCCCGCGCAGGCGGTCCTGCCCGCCGGCCCGCTCGGCCGCGCGCTGCGCGGCCCGCCGCTGCAACGCGGCCAGATCCGGTACGGCGGACGTCTCGGCGGTAGCGGTCATCTCAGCTCTCCTCTCCGAGCCGGAGCACCTCGCCGAGGCGCATCCGACGGTTGTTCACGGCCTCGACCGCGACGGCGAAGGCCAGCGCCAGCAGGGCCAGCCCGAGCACCCCGGCCACCAGGCCGGGTTCGAAACGCACCGTCACCGGCGCCCCGCCGGTGAACGCGGACAACCCCAGCACCGGGTTCAGCAGCACCGGCAGCAGGGCGCCCACCACGGCACCGGTCAGCACCGAGACCACCACCAGCGGGGCGAGTTCCACCAGCAGCAGGCCCCGCCACTGCCGGCGGGACAGCCCCATCGTGCGCAGCCGGGACAGCACCTGCGCCCGGCCGCGGGCGCCCGCGAGCACCGCGAACGCCAGCGCGAGCAGGCCCAGCACGCCGCCGCCGGCCGCGCCGGTGGCGAAGCCGAAGGCGAGCAGCCCGTTGACCCCGCTGCCGCCCAGCCGCTCCCGCTCGGCCGCCCAGGTCGTCACCTGCGGGGGCAGCGGTCGCTTCCCGCCGGTCACCGCGCCGCTGGTCTGGTAGCGGGTCTGTCCCTCCTCGGCGACCCGCCCGAGCGCCGCCCGGTCGACGGTGGCGTCGCCGGCGGCGAGCAGGAACCCGGTCGGCGCGAGCGGGTGCGGGGCGTTGGCGGGCAGCCCCGGCCAGGGCAGCACCAGGAACCGTCCCGTCCCGCCCGGGATCAGCGGGAACTCCTCCGCCGTGCCGGCGACCCGGAACGGCAGCCGGTTGCCCTGCACGTCCACCCAGCCGGGCCGGCGGCCCGCGCCGTCGGCGAGCTGCGCGTCGGCGAGGGCGGCGGCGAAGTCCGGCGACACCAGCGCGGGCAACGCCGTCGCGACGTCCCCGCCGGCCCCCAGCGCGGCGGGCACCGCCAGGTCGAGCCCGGAGCGCCGGGCCACCTCCGCGAAACCGGCGGGCTCCACCAGCAGCACGTACGCCTCGCCGGCCCCGCCGGGGCGGCCGTCGGAGTCGGCGTAGAGCCGCTGCCCGGGGGTGGCCAGCACGGGGGTGACCGCCCGGATCCCGGGCAGACCGGCCAGCTCGGTCGCCGTGTCCGGGGCGAACCGGTCGCCGCTGACCAGCGCGTCGGCCGGCACCGTTCGGGCGGCCGCCCGGTCCCGCCCGTCCTCGATGCCGACGGCGACCACCCCGCAGAAGGCCGCCGTGGCAACCGCCAGCACGACCACCACCAGCGGCCCGGCCACCCCGGCCCGACCGGCGCGGGCGGTGCCGAGGAAGGCGACCGCGCCGCGCGCCCGCGCAGCCAGCCGGCTGAACAGCCGCAACGGCCACGGGTACGCGCGCAGCGCCAGCAGCGCGGCGGCGACGGCGAGCAGCACCGGCACCGACACCAACAGCGGGTCCACCTCGCCGCCGAGGACGAGACCCCGCCTACGCAGCAGGAACGCGGCGAGCGCGGCCAGGCCGAGCACGGTGACCTCGACGGTGACCCGGCCCGCTCCGCTGCGGGCGCGCAGCAGGTCTGACCGGCCGCCGCCGTCCCGCTGGCCGGTCAGCACCGCCACCGGCAGCGCCAGCGTGGCCAGCACCGCCGCCGCCACGGTCAGCCGGCTCGCCGCGTCGGGTGTGCCGGCGCCCAGCGGGTCGGCGGGGAGCAGGCCGCCGAGCAGCCACCCCGCCACCGCGGCGACCGGCACCACCAGCAGCGACTCGGCCAGGCCGCGCCGGACCACCGTGGTGGTCGAGCCGCCCCGGGCGCGCAGCAGCAGGTACTCGTCGCGGCGGCGGCGCACCGCCAGCCGGGCGGCGAGCACGGTGAGGCCGGCGAGGGTGGCGAGCACCCCGGCGGCGATGACGGTCAGCAGCGTACGGGCGGCGGCGAGCGAGTGCGCGTACTGCCGCAGCGGGATGTCGGTGCCCTGCGCGAGCAGCAGCCCGGCCGGGCGCTCCCGGTCCAGTTGGGCGACGCCGTCGACCACCGCGTCGAGGCGACCCGGGGTGAGCCGCTCGGGGTCCATCCGGTAGCGCCAGCTGAAGCCGACCGCCCAGCCGGCCGCCGCCCGGTCGTCGAAGCTGGCGTCGTCGGTCAGGCCCACCATCTCGAAGGGAAAACCGTCGGCGATCGGTGGGGTGAGCCGCAGCGCCGAGGGGAGCGCGTCCCAGGCGCCGCCCTCGGCGTCGACGGGCCGGAACAGGCCGACCACCGCGACGGTCGTGGCGGCGTACTTCCGGCCGTCGGGGGCGAGCAGCGCCAAATGCAACCGGCTGCCGGTGCGCAGGCCGGTTGACCGCGCGACCGGTTCGGCGAGCACGGTCTCCACCGGCGCGGCCCGGTCCGCCCCCTCGCCCGGCCAGCGGCCGTCGACCAGGGTGGCCGACTCCGGCAGCCCGGTCATGCTGCGCAGGCTGAGGTCAAACAGCCCCTTGTCCCACGTGAGCTCCGGCCCGGTCAGCCGGCCGAACTCGGTGTCGGCGACGTACCAGCGCTCGCCGACCACCTCGCGCACCGGCGCGGGCATCCCCGCCAGCAGGGAGTCCAGGCCGGCCCGATGGTCGGCGGCCACCCCGGGCTGGCCGGGCCGCGGCTGCGCCGGCCGGGTGTAGAGCAGGTCGCGCTGGGGTCCCGGCACGTCGGCCAACTGCTCGCGCAACCCCTGGCCGGAGAGCCGGTCGGCGATCCGCGGCATCCCGGTGACCAGCAGCGCGGTGACCAGGGCCAGCACCGCGAGGAGCAGGAAGTGCCCCCCGTACGCGCGCACCCTGCGCAGCACGGCCAGGACGCTCATCGCTCTCCCCCGATCCGCAGCCGCGCGGCTGCGACACGTTGCCGGATGCCGGTGGTCAGGACGGCGCTGCACGCGAGGGCGGCCAGCAGCAATCCGAGCGCGGTGAGCCCGATCGGCGTCCAGGGCAGGCTGAAGGCCGCCTCCGGCACCGGCCGGCCGGCGCCCGGCGTGAGGATCACCAGCGGCGCCATGGTGGCGCCCACCCCCGCGCCCACCAGCAGGCCGACGGCGACGCCGATGCCGGCCAGGAAGGTCTGCTCGGCCAACATCGCGCGGGCCAGCAGGGGCGGCCCGGCGCCGAGGGTGTGCAGGACGGCGAACTCGCCCAGCCGGTGCCGGGCGGTGGCCCACACGTCCACGGCGAGGCCGACCAGGGCGAGCAGCACCGACCCGAGGGCCGCGGCGAGCAGCCCGGTCCGCGCGCCCCGCCAGTACGGGTCTCGGCCGGCCTCCTCGGCCACGGCCCGCCGGTCGAGGACCGTCACGGCCGGCAGGTCCCGGATCGCCGCCGCCGCGGCGGCGTGCCCACCGTCGTCGGTGCGTACCCACCACTCCGGCACCGGCCGGACGACGGCGCGCTGCCGGACCAGCCACTCCGTCGCGGCGGGCAGGTCGATCAGCACGCCCCCGCCGTCGGCCACGCCCGGCAGCGCGTCCAGTTCGCCGACCACCCGCACCGGCACGGACGCCCCGGACAGCGGCAGCGGGACGACATCGCCGAGCCGGACGTTCAGGGCCGCCAGCACCTGCGGGGTGACCAGCGCCGGCACCGGCCGGCTCTCTCCCACCGGTACGACGGCGAAGCGGACCGTCGGCTGCCGGGCGAAGCGGCCGCCCTCCGTCAACGTGATCCGGTAGTCGGCGTTCACCCCGCCCGCGGTGACGGCCGTCGTCGGCACCGGCGCGTCCAGGACCGCGTCCACCATGGACCAGTCGCCGTCCAGCGCGACCGGCCGGGAGGTGCCGGCCGCGTCGGTCACCCGCAGCCCGTCGATCCGCAGCCCGTAGCCGGGGGCCGCCGCGTCACCGGCGTCGGCCTGAAATCCGGCCACCCGCCAGGCGCCAGGGGGCAGGTCGACGGCGAACGGCACCGGGCGGTCGACGAGGGAGTCGGTGGTGGCCAGCGGCAGCGCCAGGGCCAGCCCGTCGGCCCGGGTGAGCAGCACCGACGCCTCGATCCGCTGGGCGGTCACCGGCTGGCGTACCGGGGTGCGGACGGTGCCGCTGAGCTGCCGGGCGTCGGCGGGCAGCGGGACGCCGGCCGGGGCGTCGCGGTCGCGCGCCAGCCGGGCGAGCAACTCGCTCGGTGGCTGGTCGGCGAGCCGGTCGGCGATCAGGGCCACGTCCGGCGCGGCGGTCGCGTCCAGGGCGAGCACGGTGGTCGGCAGGCTGTCGCGGCCCAGCCGCACCTCGTCCCGCCAGGCCGGCAGCACCTGCCGCACCCCCGGCACGCCGGCCAGGTGGGCGGCCCGGTCCACGGGCGCGGCACCGCCGCGCTCCGTGACCCGCAGGTCGGCGCCGACGCTGTGGTCGGCCTGGTCGGTGTGCGACCGCTCCCAGGTGCTGACCAGCGACCAGGCCAGGGTGCTGCCGCCGACGGCGAGGGCGAGCAGCAGCACCGGCCCGGCGTGCGGGCGGCGGCCCGCCTGCCACATGCCGAACATGGTCGCCGTCCAGGGCCGCCGGTCGACGAGCCGTTCCGCGACCCGGGTGGCCGGGGGCAGCAGCCGCAGGGCGAGCACCGCCCCGGCCAGCACGCCGAGGGTGGGGGCGACGGCGAGCAGCGGGTCGATGCCGAGCCGGCCGCCCGCGCCGGCCAGCGGCGAGGAGTACTGGCGCAGCTGCGCCCAGGCGAGCAGGGCGAGCAGCACCAGCGCCAGGTCCACCCCGGCCCGCTGCACGGTGGCGGCCCGGGTGGGGCGGGACCGGGCGGCCATGTCGGCGACGTAGCTGCCGGCGCGGCGCAGCGCCGGCAGCACCATGGCGAGCAGGCAGCCCACCGCCGCGGCGAGGGCGACCGCCCAGACCGCCCCGGCACCGCCGCCGTCCAGCCGGAGGCCGGCCGGGCCTTCGCCGCCGCTGATCCCGCGCAGCGCCGCGCCGGCCAGCGGCGGCGCGAGCAGCGCGGCCGGCAGCACCACCAGCGTCGCCTCCCGTACGGCGAGGTTGGCGAGCTGGCCCCGGCCGGCTCCGCGGGCGCGCAGCAGCGCGGTCTGCGCCCGCCGGTCCTCGTTGAGCAGCGCGGCGACCAGCACCAGCGCGTAGCCGCCGAGCACCACGATCAGCAGCAGCGGGGTGAGCAGCGCCGAGCGGCCCACCAGGTCGGCCCGGCCGAGCCGGTCGATCAGCCGGTCCAGGCCGGTGACACTCTGCGCGGACGAGCCGAGACCGGCTTTCTCGGGCACCTCGACGGCGGCGGTGGCGACCGCCTGCTGCACCTCGGGCAGCCGGCTCGACGCGACGCTGCGCAGGTCCGGCTCGACCACCCAGGAGACCGAGGTGGAGCCGGGGAAGGTGCGGGTGAAGTCGGCCGGGTCGAGGGCGAACGGGCCGTACGAGTCGCCGTCGTCGCCGGTGCCGTGCACGCCGGGGGCGAGCTGCCAGTACGGCGCGGCCGGGTCGCGGGGGCGGAAGATCCCGGACACCACCACGTCGGCGGCGCGTCCCGAGCTGCGGTCGGTCATCGGCACCCGGGTGCCGGGGGTGAGCCGCAGCGCGCCAGCGACCCGTTCGGGCACGGTGACCTGGGTCGGGTTCGCCCCGGCGACGGGCCAGGCTCCGCCGACCAGCTCGGCGCGGCCGGCGAGGTCGTCGAGGGTGGCCAGGTCGGCGAAGACCGGGTCGTCATCGGTGCGGGCGGTGCCGAGGTCGCCGGTCAGCTCCCGGCCGGTGCCGTGGCGGGCGCCGGACACGACGACCGTCGCCCCGCCGAGCCCGCCGGCGAAGCTGTCCCGGACGGCCCGGTCCCGGCCGGCGGCCTCGGCCGCGTCCCGGCCACCGGACCCGCTGATCAGCAGGCTGCGCTCGGCGGCGGGTGCCGCCGCCAGCATCGCCCGCTGCCCGGCGTCGATCGCCCGCTGGTTGTAGTCGGACAACCCGGTGACCAGCGCGACGGCGACCAACGCGGCGACCGCCGCCGCCGCGAGCAGGCCCCGCGCCTCGTAGGCCCGCCTCCACACCAGCTTCATCCGTACGCCTCCCCCGGGGCCCTCGCTGGGCCGGTGACCAGGTAGAGGGGGTACGGGCCGGAAAAGGTTCGCGCCCTTTACATGATCGTTATCCGACGCCGTCCCAGCGCAGGCCGGCCAGCGTGGCGGCCGCGCGCAGCGCCTCGGCGAAGCGGGCGACGCTGCCGTTGAGGGCGGCCAGCTCGTCCGGGCCGAGCAGCACCACCGGGCCGCCGTCGGTCACCGCCAGCACGCAGGGGGTACGGCCCTCGCTGGCCGCCCGGACCGCCGGGCTGCGCTCGTTGAGGTGCACCAGGTCCACCGGCACCCCCAGCTCGGGCACGAGTTCCCGCCACTCCCGCTTGCGGCCGAGACCGTGGTGGGTGACGTCACACAGCGGGCACGAGGTGGTCCCCCGCACCTTGCCGACCAGGTACGCCAGTTCGCCGCGCAGTCCGCCGTCGGCGTGGTAGACGCCGACCAGTCGCCGAACCACGCCGGAAGTGGAGGTCATGGCGGTCAGTGTGCCGGAAGTCTGCTCGGACAGGAGCCGTCGGCGCGTTCAGTCGGCGAGCGAGTCCGGCCGGTGCTGCTTGATCCACTTTTCGACATCGGACTTCCGCCACACCTTGCCCATGGCCAGGACGGCGATCGGCTCCGGGAAGTTCCGTTGATTGGCGATCACGGACGCGCGCTGCCGGGAGACGCCACCGAGCATCTCGCGAATCTCCGACACGCCGACAAGCTCCACACGTTGACGATGACAGCGGCGCAGTCGCCATACGCCGACAACTACGGTGACTGTTGACGTAGACAACAGGATCGGCCAGCATGGGTGCATGGTCACGCCGCACATCTCCGCCGTACCCGACCGTCAGCGGCGGGCGGTCCGCCCGCACGTGCCGATGCGGCCGCTCTGGCTGTGCCGGGTGTGCGCCGCCGCCTGGCCGTGCCCGCCGGCGCGGCTGCTGCTCGGCATGGAGTACTGCCGGGACCCGGTGGCGCTCTCCGTCTACATGGCGGGCTGCCTCTTCGACGCCACCGCCGACCTGCTCAAGTTGAGCCCGAACCCAGCCCCGTCCCCGGCGGACCTGTTCGACAGGTTCCTTGCCTGGACGGCCCAGCGGCGGACGTAGTCGACGAGCCGTGCGGCCGCCTGTTCAGGCGGTCTCGTCGGCCTCGCGCTTCGCCCGGCTCGGCTGCACCCGCTTCGGCTCGCCGGGCATCTTCGGGTGGTCCGGCGGGTACGGCATGTCGCCCTGGCCGGCGGACGCGTCCCGCTCGGCCCACTCCAGCAGCGGGGTGATGTCGAACGGGGCGTCGTCGATGCCGGCGTGCGGGTCGCCCCGCTCGGCGAGCCGGGTGGGCACGCTGCGCAGGTCGAAGTCGTCCGGTTCGACGTCGGGCAGCTCGTCCCAGGTGACCGGGGTGGAGACGGTGGCCCGGGCGTTGGCGCGCAGCGAGTAGGCGCAGGCGATGGTGCGGTCCCGGGCCATCTGGTTGTAGTCGACGAACACCCGCCGGCCCCGCTCCTCCTTCCACCAGGCGGTGGTGACCAGGTCGGCGCGGCGGCGCTCCAGCTCGCGGGCGAGCGCGATGGTGGCCCGGCGCACCTCGGTGAACGTCCAGCGGGGCTCGATGCGCAGATAGACGTGCACGCCCCGGCCGCCCGAGGTCTTCGGCCAGCCGGTCGCACCCAGCTCGGCCAGGAGCGCGCGCACCTCGCCGGCCGCGGTCGCCGCGTCGGCGAAGTCGGTGCCGGGCTGCGGGTCGAGGTCGACGCGCAACTCGTCGGGGCGGTCCACGTCGGCGGCCCGCACCGGCCAGGGGTGGAAGACGATGGTGCCCATCTGGGCGGCCCAGGCCACGTGGGCCAGGTCGGCTGGGCACAGCTCGTCGGCGCTGCGCCCACTGGGGAAGCTGATCTTCGCCGTGCGCACCCACGGCGGGACGCCCCGGGTGGGCACCCGCTTCTGGAAGAACATCTCCCCCTCGATGCCCTCGGGGAAGCGCTGGAGCGTGGTGGGGCGGTCCCGCAGGGCGCGCATGATCCCGTCGCCGACCGCCAGGTAGTAGTGGAAGACGTCCGCCTTGGTGAAGCCGCGGCCGGGGAAGATCACCCGGTCGGGGCTGCTCAGCCGGACGGTGTGCCCGGCGACCTCGATCTCGGTCACCGTCGCCTTCGAGGAGCCGCCCATTCCGCGACCATATGCGACGCCCCCGACATCCGACGTACCGTTAGCGGGTGAGTCTTGACAAGAACGAGCTGCCCCGCACCGAGGAAGAGTGGCGGGTCCGGTTGAGCCCGCAGGAGTTCCGGGTGCTGCGCGAGGCCGGCACCGAGCCACCGTGGACGGGCGAGTACGTCGACACCAAGACCCCCGGCGTCTACCACTGCCGGGCCTGTGGCCTGGAACTCTTCTCCAGTGACACCAAGTTCGACTCGCACTGCGGCTGGCCGAGCTTCGACGACGCCATCCCCGGCCGGGTCAAGGAGATCGAGGACCGCACCCTGGGCCACAGCCGCACTGAGATCCGCTGCGCGCGCTGCGACAGCCACCTCGGGCACGTCTTCCACGGCGAGCACTTCACCCCGAAGGACACCCGGCACTGCGTCAACTCGCTGTCGATCCGGCTGGAGCCACGCACCGACGCCTGACCCGCCGGGCAACGCCGGCCGGCCGGGCGTCGTCGCCTACCGCCCGGCGGTCGCCGGCGCCGTCAGGAGCCGCACCTCGGCGGTACGGGACTGCTCGACCCGCCCGGCCAGCTCGCGTACCCGGGTGCTGGTCGCGGTCTCCCGGTGCGCCCGGGCCAGGTCGGCCGCCTCCTGCTGGTGGCTGCAGAGCAACCGCCGCAGGACGGCGTCCACCTGGCCGGCCGGGGCGTTCCGCAGGCGGGCGAGGTCCGCCGGGGCGGCGAGGTGCCCGCTGTGGTCGTGCCGCCCGGCGGTCGCGGCCGGACCGGCGTCGCGCAGCCAGGCGCGCATGGTGGTCAGCTCGTCGGCCTCGGTCACCTCGATGGCGGCGACCAGGGTGCGCAGCTCGGGGTCGGTCACCCGGTCGCGCCCCAGCCGGACGATCTCCATCGTCTGCTCGGTGTGGGCCACCATCATGGTCAGGTACACCACGTCGAGGGTGCCGAGCGCGGTGTCCGTCGGAGCCGCGGTCGCGGGACGGGTCGCCTGCGGGGTCGGGGCGTCAGCGCAGCCGGCGGCCGGCAGCAGGGCGGCGAGCGCGACGAGCACCACCGCCCGTGCCAGGCCACCCCTGGCCGGGTCGCGCCGAGGGGCGGATGCGGCCCGCACCGGCACGGGCCGTACCCGTCCGGTCAGACCTGCGACCACAGCGCCGGCACGTTCGGCGGTTCCCAGCCCGGGATCGCGGTGTGCGCCTGCCGGCACCGGTAGCTCAGCCCGTTGTAGGTGACCTGGTCACCCACCTGGTAGGCGCGACCGGCGGTCCAGCTGCCGCTCGGGGCGGGCGGGGTGGTGGGAGCCGGCGGCGTCGGGGTGGGCGAGCTGGTGGGGGTCGGCGTCGGGCTGGGGCCCGGACCGCCGCCGCCACCGATCTGCACGTCCACGCAGGAGTAGAACGCGTTGGCGGTGTCCGCGATGTTCCACACCGCGAGGATCTTCTGCCGGCCGGAGAAGCCGCCGAGGTTCACGGTGTGCGACACGGTGGCGCCGGGCTGCTGGCCGCCCCCATTGAAGACGCCCAGCCGGGTGCCGCCGATGAAGTACTCCCAGTTGCTGGTGGCGTGCCGGGCGGTGTTGACCCAGGTGAACGTCACCGAGCTGCCGACCGAGGTGGCCGGCCAACCCCGGCTGTCGTCGTTCAGGACGGCGAAGTGGGCGATGTTGGCGTGGCAGTTGCGCAGCCCCTTCGGGCCCTCCACGCTCTGCGGCTCGTACTTGATCTGCCCGCAGTCGGGCACCCGGTTCTGCGCGCAGAGCGCCTGGCGGCTGGGCGGTCCGGAGACGTAGCCGTGCGCCTGGGCGGGGGCGGCGACGGCGAGCGAGGACACGACGGCGCCCGCCGCCAGGACCGGGACGGTGACTCTTCGACGCATGATGGCAACTCCTCGGCTTCGGCCTGCTGAAGGTGCCACCAACATAATTTAAACCTTGTTAACAGTAAAGACTCCTGTCGATAAAAACCATCGACGTCCATGATGCTCCTGACCCCCGCTCAGAGCCGCAGCAGGCTGCCCTTCTCGTCGATTCGGTCGGCGGAGTCGTCGTCCAGCCAGACGCCCCCGCTGGCGAGGTACCGGAAGCGGTACTCGCCGGGGCCGAGCTTCACGGTCACCGTCCGGGTGCCGTCGCGGCGGGCGACCAGCTCGTGCCGGCCGGGCTCCCAGCCGTTGAAGCAGCCGACGACGCTGACCGGGCCGGGCGGGGTGTCCCGGGGCAGGCAGAAGGTGACCCGGGTCTGGTTGCCGAAGAGTTTGTTGCGCTTGATCACGTGGTCCTCCGGGGTCGAGGCGGTTCACCAGGCCCAACGCGCGACACGCCGGGGGCGAAACGCCGTCCGGCCGGATCCACTCGCGGCATTTCGCCCCCAACGGCCCCCGCCCTGGCGCACCCTGATGTCACATGTCCTGATTCGGGGGGTTTTTGATCGTGGCTACCTGTGAGGTCTGCGGCAACGAGTACTGGATGGCGTTCGAGGTGCGCACCGTCAGCGGTGACACGCACACCTTCGACTGCTTCGAGTGCGCGGCGCAGAAGCTGGCGCCGATCTGCGAGCACTGCGAGGTCAAGATCCTCGGCCACGGCGTGGAGGTCGGCGGCCGGTTCTTCTGCTGCGCGCACTGCGCCCGCGCCGAGGAGGCCCAGGGCGCCGAGATCCGCGACGCGGTCGGCGCCCGCCCGGCCTGACCGCGCGCCCCGGCCCGCACCGGACCGGGGCTTGCCGGGGTACGCGCCACCGCCCGGCCTACCATCGCGGGATGCCGCCGCAGACCACCCAGGTCCGGGTCGCCGCCTTCGCCGACCTGGCCGCCCGCACCTTCCACGACCTGCTCCGGCTGCGCATCGACGTGTTCGTGGTCGAGCAGCACTGCCCGTACCCGGAGCTGGACGGCCGGGACGTCGAGCCCGGCACCCGGCACCTCTGGCTGGAGCGCGACGGCGCCGTGCTGGCTTACCTGCGGATCCTGGCCGACCCGGACGGCGCGGCGCGGATCGGCCGGGTGGTGGTGGCGCCGGCGGCCCGTGGCGGCGGGCACGCCGGCCGGCTGATGAGCGAGGCGCTGCGGCTGGTCGGCGACCGGTCGTGCGTGCTGGAGGCGCAGTCCTACCTGGTCGACTTCTACGCCCGGCACGGCTTCGCGGTGACCGGCCCGGAGTACGTCGAGGACGGCATCCCGCACGTCCCGATGCACCGGGAGCGCCGAGCCGCCAACCGTCGGGGCATTGACGGATAGCGTTTTCTGCGAGACGCCCTATCCCGGCTGCTGGCCGGGTTACGGCCTCTCGCCGGTCAGGGACCGCGTTGACGGGAGCGGGGCGAGACCACTGGCTGCGGTGCACCGTCGCCCGACTCCGCGAAAAGCGACCTCTGCTCACGGGGAAATCGAATGAACCTCGGGTCGAGCAGATCGATCAGGCCGACGAGTTGGTGTTGCAGTGCGGTGAGCCTCGGCAGGGCGGGCTCCAGATCGGCCGCAACCCGGTCGACGTCGCGCAGGATCGGGGCGAACCAACTCCCGAACGACTCATCCCCGTTGAGAAGA
This sequence comes from Micromonospora sp. A200, assembly GCF_029893845.1. Classification (NCBI taxonomy): domain Bacteria; kingdom Bacillati; phylum Actinomycetota; class Actinomycetes; order Micromonosporales; family Micromonosporaceae; genus Micromonospora; species Micromonospora sp. A200. The sequence goes on from NZ_JARXXY010000002.1 coordinate 145,278, forward strand.
GTGGTGAACTCGGCGTAGCCGCGACAGTGCCGCCGTTCGATCTCGCCGTCCACCTTGATCATGACTTCACCGATCGCGCGCTGGGCGGTGCGGAAGATGCAGAACTCGTTACCCGGCGCTGCCCGCTCGCCCCGGACCCTGCTCATGGTCCCGGTGATGAGCGCTATCTGCCGCATCACGTCCCGGTTCAGCTTGTTCTTCCCCAGATCGAGGAACTGCACGTCCCGACGGAGGATCTCCACCCAGGCCAGGTACTCCGCGAACACGAAAGCCGTACTGCGTCGCGCGTACTCGGCGTCCTCGGCGGTGCCGTGCACCACGAAGGCGGTCAGGAAACCGCGACTCTGTCCGATCAGGTCGACGCGGTGACCGTGCAGGATGTTGAAGATCCGGCTCTGCAGTTCGAAGGCCGCCAACGCCATGTGCGCCCCGTAGCGGTCCATGTAGCCCTGCCGGTCGAGCCGGCGCGCCCGCTGCTGGTACCAGTAGCCGAGGAATGCGGTGAGCACGGCACCGGCCACGGAGACAACGGCGGAGACGAGTCCGACTGCGTCCAACCTGAACCTCCCGCGCGCTGGCATGTGCACTGCTGACAGCAGCGATTGAAATACATGGACGCCAGCGCCCCGGGCCGAGGCGCCGCGAAGGCCGTGGTACGACACCAAGCGTCGGCCGGGGCCGCGCACGCCGTGGCCCGGCCGCCGTCAACCACCCCGCAGCGCCTGGTTGAGCCGGGCCTCGAAGTCCTCCGGCAGCGTGCCGTCCCCCTCCAAAGCGGTCCGGACGCCCTCCCGGAACACCCGGCTGAACTGGAAGTAGTGCGGCACCCGGGGCCGTACCCGGGCCTCCCGGACCGCCTCGCCGAGCAGCGCGAGGTACGGGAACCGCTGCCGCAGCGCCGCGTCGGCGTAGACGTCCGTCCGGGTCGGCGCGAAGCCACCCACCGTGAACAAGGTGCGCTGGGCCTCCTCCCGGGTCAGGAACTCGATCAGCGCCTGGGCGGCGCGCGGCTGCCGGCTCTGCTTGGCGATGGCGAGGTTCTGGCCGCCCAGCGCCGACGGGCCGGGCAGCCGGGTCACCTCGAACGGCACCCGGGGCCCCGGCGTGTCGGTGTCGGCCAGCGACCGGTAGTTGACCGGCCAGTTGCGCATGAACAGCGCGCGGCCCTCCTGGAAGTCCCGCAGGCTGCGCGCCTCGTCGCCGGGGACGGTGAAGGCGTCGCCCACCAGCAGGCCGTCGCGCCGGGCCGCGGCGACGTCGCGCAGCCGGCGCTCCCACCGCTCCCGTTGGAAGACCACCCGGTTCTCGGTCTCGTCGACGAGCCGGTCGACGCCGCCGGCCCAGAGCAGTTCCATCCCGTTGACGGTCAACCCCTCGTACGGGCCGAACTGCCCGACGTACCCGGCGGCGGGCCGCTGCGTCGCGCCGCCCGCACCGGGCAGCGCCGCGCTGCGGTCGAGGATGGCGTCCCAGTCGAAGCGGGGCGCCTCGCCCGGAGCGGCCGGCGCCCCGCCGGTCACCAGGTCCGACCGGTAGAAGAGCAGGCCGGCGTCGGTGTTGAAGGGCAGCGCCCAGAGCGAGCCCCGGTAGCGGCAGCTGTCCAGCACCTCCGGCACGAACGCGTCGAGGTGCCCGGGGGCCAGCCGCGCCTCGTCGATCGGGCGCAGGTGGCCGGCGGCGGCGAACTCCGCGGTGAAGGTGACGTCGAGGTTGTAGATGTCCACGGCGTCGTCCGGGTCGTCGCCACCGCCCGCCGCCTGCGCCTGGGCGATGCCCACCATCTCGCTGTGCTGCTGGTCGGTGGTGACCGGCGCCTCCCGGATCCGGGCCGGGCTCTGCGGGTGCAGCACGTTCCAGAGCTTGACCAGTTCCTCCCGCTGCCCGCCGGAGCTGGTGTCCTTGCCGCTGAGGACCACCAGCTCGCCGCGCTCCAGCGGCTCCTCCCGGGTGGCGACGTACCAGCCCAGCGTGGCGACGACACCGATCACCGTGCCGACGGCCACCCCGAGCAGGAACGACGCCGGCACCCGACGCCGGCGACGAGCAGTCCCGGACGCACCGCGCGGCTTCCGGTCGGTCACTGGCCGGCTCCCTTCTCCCAGAGTTGACGGAACAGCCCGGTCAGCGCCCGGTCCACGGTGCTCGCCTCGGCCTGCAGGCACTGCCCGCCGCTGGCCCTGGCGGTCTGCCGCAGGGTGCGGGTCCGCACCCGGTCGTCGCAGCTCGCCTCGCCGACGGCGATCACGTAGAGGCGTACCGGGGGGTCGCCCTCCACCCGGGGCACCAGGCCGCCGCTGGCGGTGTCCCGCCCGTCGGTGAGGACCACGACGGCCCGCAGGTGCTCGTCCCCGCCGCCCAGCCGGCGCAGCTCGCCGATCGCGGCGTCGATGGTCCGGTACAGCGGCGTGTCCCCCGCCGGCACGGTCCGCCGCAGGCGGGCGACCAGCGCCTCGTCCCGCGCCCGGTCGGCCCGCCCGACCTCCCGCAGCCGCCCGGCGTTCCCTCGGTAGGCGGTGGAGAACGCCCACACCCCGACCTCGTCCCGGCCGCCGAGGCGGCGCAGCGAGGCGGCGATGCCGTCCACCGCCACGTCGAACCGGGTGCCCCGGCCCGCCTCCGCCAGCATGGAGCCGGACGTGTCCAGCGCCAGCAGCACCCGGGCCGGCCGCCGGGCCTCCCGGTAGCGCTGGTCGGCGGTGTTCAGGGCGAGCGCGTCGGAGCCGTCGACGAGTTCCCACTGCGGGTTGTCCAGCAGCCAGCCCGGCAGCACGCCGTTCTCCTCGGTCAGCGCCCGCCCGGTCCCGTCCCGGCCGGGCACCCGGAAGCCCCGGGCCAGCAGATCGTCCCGCCCCGGCCCGGTCAACCAGCGGCGCAGGTCGTCCGCGGCGGCCCGGGCGGCGGGGCTCTGCACGGAGTCCGGCCAGCGCAGCAGGACCAGGCGGTGGTCCACCCCGGGGGTCAGCTCCGGATAGAAGGCCACCAGCGCCCGGCCGGGCGCGGGACGGCCGCGCTCGACGCAGCCGTCGCCGAGCCGCTCGCCGAGGTTGAACTGGACCAGCGCCTGCTCGGTGGTGACCACCGCGGGCGGCGCCGGGGCGGCCGGGTCGGCGGCGAGTTGCCGCTGCCGGCACAGCACGGCGGCGAGGCTGCCCAGCGGGAAGCCGCGCTCGTCCTGGGCGGCCTCCAGGCGCTGCTCGACCTGCTGGCGGATCCACGCCGTGTCGGGTGCGCCGTCGTACAGCGCCACGTCGACCATCCGGGCCTCGGGGGACACCGCCGGATCGGGGCGGACGACCTGCCAGCCGGTGCCGGTCACCCGCCGGCCCGAGGCGGTGACCGTCGGCTCCTCCCCCGGGCCCCGGCTGGCCTTGGCGAACAGCTCGGGCCAGGACAGCGAACGCTGCCGGTCGGCGTCGTCGCGGGCGGGGTCGACGAGGGCGCGCGGCACCGCCAGCACCAGCGGCGAGCGGGCCACCGTCAGGTAGTCCCGGACGGTGGTCAGGTTCAGCACCTGCTGCGACGGCAGCTCGGCGCCCGGGAACCAGGCGTCCGGGCGCGGCCCGACGTCGGCCGGGTACCAGCCCGGCGTCCCCGGGTCGCCCTCGATCGCCGGCCGGCCGGCGGACTCCGCCCAGCCGAGCTGGAGACCCTGGGCCACCTCGCGCGGCGCGGCGGGATAGACGAAGACGTTGGTCGTCCGGCAGCCCCCGGCGCGGGCCGCCGTCCACAACTCGTACGCGGCGACCACCGCCTGGTAGGTGACCAGGTCGTCCGGGGCGGCGGCGACCCGCAGCTCGACCGGCCCGGCGCAGCCGCCCAGCGGCTCGGGCACGGCGGCGAGGCCGACCGCCAGCAGCGCCACCAGGAGCGCCGCCACCCGGGCCCGGATTCGCGGCGACCAGCGGGCGGCGGCCGGGGCGGGACCGGTGCGCCACCGGCTGAACGGCTGCCGCCAGCGGGGCAGCACCCGGGGCCGGCCGAACTGGTCGGCCACCGGGAGCCGGCGGATCGGGATCATGAAGGCGGCCGGGCGGGCCGGCTGCGGCCGGACCACCTGGTCGACCGCGACGATCATGCCGATGACGCAGCGCAGCCGGCTGTCCCACACCGGCGCGCCGGAGAAACCCGGCTCGATCTGGTAGCCGGAGTCGCTGCGGTTGGCGAGCTGGATCCAGCCGCCGCCGATCGGCCCGACCACCCACCCCTCGAACCAGCGGCCCTCGGGCAGCGCGCGGGGGAAGCCGAAGACCCGGCAGACCCGGTCCCGGGTGCCGGCCTGGCCGGGGCGGGCCAGCCGGACCGGCCGGGCCCCGACCGGCGCCGGCGCGACGAGCTGGAGCACGGCGTAGTCGCCCGAGCCGTCCGGCCGCCCCGGCTGCCAGTGCTGCGGCAGGACCAGCGCGGCGAGGCGGCGGCCCGGCGCCACCAGGGGGAAACTCACCGACACCACGACGGCCTCGGCCGGCCCGGGCGCCACCGGCTCCGGGCCCAGCGCCGCCTGCACCACGTGGGCGCAGGTCAGCAGGCGGGCGGAGTCGATCAGGAAGGCCGCACCGACGACGTTCCCGGCCCGGTCGTGCACGGCCGCCACCGCGAGCGTCGCCTCGCCGGGTACGGGGCGCGAGGGCCGCTGCGGTGGACGCTCCGTCGCGCCGGGCATCACGCGGTGGTCCGACGCCGCCGGCTCACGCGGCGGGGTCGGCGCGGTTCCACTCGAGCTGCACCTTGAGGTTGGCTTCCGAGGTGCCGCTGGCCACGACGAGCCCGCCCTTGGCCGCCAGCTTCACGCCGAACTCCACGCAGACCCGGTCCGGCGGCTCGGCGGCGTCGCGCAGGTTGCGCAGCACGGCGTCGGTCACCGGCCGCAGCTGGGTCAGGGCGGACTCCAGCGTCTGTTGCGCCCGCGCCACCACCTCGCCGGCCCGACCGACCGGGACCACGCCCTCCTCGTCGGCGATCTCGACCCGGACCGCGCCACCGCCGTCCAGCGGGAACTCGACGAGCTGCGACACCGGGCCTCCAGACGGATCCGCACGGCAGCGACAGTTACCGTGATGGATCTGACACGTTACCGGGGGTACGCAATCCCGGCGAGCCCGTCACACCAGGCAGTTGACGATGTCGCCGACCGAGCGGCGCCGACCGGTGTAGAACGGGACCTCCTCGCGGACGTGCCGACGGGCGCCGGAGCCGCGCAGGTCGCGCATCAGGTCGACGATCCGGTGCAGCTCGTCGGCCTCGAAGGCGAGCATCCACTCGTAGTCGCCGAGGGCGAACGAGGCGACCGTGTTGGCCCGGACGTCCGGGTAGCCGCGCGCCATCTTGCCGTGCTCGGCCAGCATCTCGCGCCGCTCGGCGTCGGGCAGCAGGTACCACTCGTACGAGCGGACGAACGGGTAGACGCAGAGGTAGGGGCGAGGCTCCTCGTTGGCGAGGAATGCCGGGATGTGGCTCTTGTTGAACTCCGCCGGCCGGTGCAGGGCCATCTGCGACCACACCGGGGTGAGCGCCCGACCCAGGGTGGTCCGGCGGAACCGCAGGTAGGCGTCCTGGAGGGCGTCGCTGGAGGACGAGTGCCACCAGATCAACAGGTCGGCGTCGGCGCGCAGGCCGGCCACGTCGTACAGGCCGCGGACCACGACGTCCTTGCCGGCCAGCTCCTCGAAGAGCGCCTCGACCTCGCCGGTGACGTTCTCCCGCAGGGCCGGCAGCGGGCTGGTCGCCCGGAACACCGACCACATGGTGTAGCGGATGCTCGCGTTGAGCTCCTTGAGCCGCGCCGCGTTGGTCTGCTCGGTCATGAACCCGATCCTCCCAGTGCTTCGATGATCTCTCCGGCCGCCGTCTCGCCGGAGCGGACGCAGACCGGAATGCCGACCCCGTCGAGGCCGGCGCCGGCCAGGACCAGCGTCGGGTGGGCCGCGCGCAGCGCCGTCCGGGCGGCGGCGATCCGGTCGCCGTGGCCCGGGGCGTACTGCGGCAGCGCCCCGCCCCAGCGCTGCACGTGGCTGGCGAGCGGCGCGGGCAGCGTCACCCCGAGCACGCCGGACAGCTCCCGGTGCACGGTGGCCACCAGGTCGGGGTCCGCCAGGTGCAGGGACGTCTCGTCGCCGTACCGGCCCACGGAGGCGCGGACCAGGGCGATCCCGTCCGGCCGGGCCAGGTGCCCCCACTTGGTGGTGAAGAACGTGGACGCCTTGATCAGCAGGCCCTCGGTGGCCGGCACCAGGAACCCGGAGAGCGCCGGCAGCTCCGGGTCGGGCAGGGCCAGGGTGACCAGCGCGACGCTGGCGTAGTCGAGCCCGCCGATCGTCGTGGCCACCTCGGAGGTGACCGGGGCGAGCAGCCGGGCGGCCGGCCGGGCCGGCAGGGCGAGCACCACCGCGTCCGCCTCGACCAGCTCCGGGGCGCGGGTCGGGCCGACGGTCAGCCGCCAGCCCTCGGCGGTGAGCGTCAGCTCGCGGACCGCGGCGTGGAGTCGGATGGTCGCGCCGCTGGCCGTCGCCGCGGCCTCGACCAGGGTGGAGAGCCCGCCGGCCAGGGTGCCGAAGACCGGCGCGCCCGGGGCGCGCGGCGCGGCGGCCTGGGCGGCGCGGACCGCCCCGGTGAGGGTGTGCTCGACGCGGGCCGCGCGGGCCAGCGCCGGCATCGTGGTGGCCAGCGACAGGTCGTCGGCCCGGCCTGCGTAGACGCCGCCGAGCATCGGGTCGACCAGCCGGTCCACCACCTGGTCCCCGAGGCGGGCCCGGACCAGCGTCCCGACCGCGACGTCCTCGTCCGGCCCGAGCAAGGGCCGGCCGCCGTCGCGGTCGGCGTCCGCCGCCGGCTTGGCGACCGTCGCCACCCGCTCCAGATCCCCGGGTACGCCCACCAGCGTGCCGCCCGGCACCGGGCGCAGCCCGCCGTCGACGGCGAGCGCGGCCTGCCCGACGGTGGGGTGGACGACCTTCTCGGCCAGGCCGAGCCGGCGGATCAGCGTGACGGCGGCGGACTCCCCGCCGGCCGGGTCGCGCATCAGGAACGACTCGGCGCCGAACTCGACGGGCTGCCCGGCCAGCTCACCGGTGCGCAGCTTGCCGCCGAGCGCGCCGGACTGCTCGTACACGGTGATCTCGGTGCCGGCGGGGGCGCGGTCGCGCAACCGGACGGCGGCGGCCAGCCCGGCGATCCCGCCGCCGACCACCGCCACCCGCCACGGCCGCGACACGACGCCTCAGCCCTGCTCGGCCCGGCGCGCGGACATCTCGTGCACCAGCGCGACCACCCGGGTCAGCACCTCGGGGTCGGTCTCCGGCAGGACGCCGTGGCCGAGGTTGAACACGTGGCCTGGGGCCGCGCGGCCCTGCTTGACGATCCGCCGGACCTCGGTCTCCACCACCGACCAGGGGGCGAGCAGCACGGTGGGGTCGAGGTTGCCCTGCACCGCCCGGTCCGGGCCGATCCGGCGGGTGGCGACGTCCAGCGGGGTGCGCCAGTCCACGCCGACCACGTCGGCGCCGGCCTCGCCCATCGCGCCGAGCAGTTCGGCGGTGCCCACCCCGAAGTGGATCCGGGGCACGCCGGCGTCGGCCAGCCCGGACAGCACGGTCGTCGAGTGCGGCAGCACGTAGCGGCGGTAGTCGGCCTCGGAGAGCGCGCCGGCCCAGGAGTCGAAGAGCTGGACCGCGGAGACCCCGGCCTCGATCTGCACCCGCAGGAAGGACAGGGTCACCTCGGCCAGGCGGGCGCAGAGCGCGTGCCACAGCTCCGGCTGGCCGTACATCAGGGCCTTGGTCTTCGCGTGGGTCCGCGACGGGCCGCCCTCGACCAGGTAGCTGGCGAGGGTGAACGGCGCGCCGGCGAACCCGATCAGCGGGGTCCCGCCCAACTCGGCCACCAGCAGCCGGACCGCCTCGTCCACATAGGACACGTCGTCGCGGCCGATCGGACGGATCCGCTCGACGTCCTCGGCCGTGCGCACCGGCTCGGCCACCACCGGCCCGGTGCCCGGAACGATGTCCAGGTCGACCCCGGCCGCGGCGACCGGCACCACGATGTCGCTGAACAGGATCGCCGCGTCCACTCCGTGCCGGCGCACCGGCTGGAGGGTGATCTCGGCGACCAGGTCCGGGCGGCGGCAGGACTCCAGCATCCCCACGTTGGCCCGGATCTCCCGGTACTCCGGCAGCGACCGGCCGGCCTGGCGCATGAACCAGACCGGGGTGTGCGGGACGGGCTCGCGGCGGCAGGCCCGGACGAAGGGCGAGTCGGCCGGTCCGCCGGGGCGGGATTCTCCGTCTCGGGCGGCAATGCCCGTGGTGTCGGTGGTCATCGCGGCAATCGTGCCACGCGCGGGGAGGACCCCAGCGGGCAGCGCCGGCTTTTGTGACCCGCGCCCGCCGGGCCCTCCGGCCCTGGTGCGGACGGGCGGAACCGTGCCGCCGGTCCGCCGCGCCGCACCGCTGCGGCCCCTCCACCGGGGTCCCGGCGTTCGGCGCGCCGTCCGCACGGGCGGGCGGGGCGCGGCATAGGCTGCCGGGCATGGCCCCCCCGATCGCGCTCCCGGAGACCTTCGCCCGCGCGGTCGCCGGGCTGCGGTCGGTGACCCCTCGGGCGGAGATCGCGCTGGAGGAGGTCGGTGCCCCCCAGCGGCTCGCCCCGTACGCGTTCGCGCTCTCCGCCGCCGTGCTGCGCGACGAGGACGAGGTGGCCACCGGGCGGCTGATCCTGCTGCACGACCCGGCCGGTCACGAGGCGTGGCAGGGCACCCTGCGACTGGTCACCTACGTCACCGCGGAGCTGGAGGTCGACCTGGCCGCCGACCCGCTGCTGCCCGGGGTGGGCTGGACCTGGCTGGTCGACGCCCTGGAGGCGCACGACGCGCGCTACCGGGCGGCCGGCGGCACCGTCACCCAGACGATGTCGACCCGGTTCGGCGAGCTGGCCGGGCCGCCCGCCGCCGGGGACGTCGAGATCCGCGCCTCCTGGACGCCGCTCGGCGACGACCTCGCCCCGCACCTTCAAGCGTGGTGCGCGCTGCTCGCCTCGACGGCGGGGCTGCCGCCGCCCGGGGTGACCGCGCTCTCCGAGCGCCGCTCGGCCGGCGCGGCCTGACCCTGGGCGAGGACGCTCAGAGGTAGTTCTCGGCCTCGTCGCAGACCTTGTTCATACCCTTGCTGGCCTTGTCGAAGGCGCTGCGGTTGCCGGCCGCCGCCGCGCCGAGCGCCGTGGTCAGCTTGTCCAGGCAGGTGGCGATGACCTTCTTCTGCCGGGCCTGCTCGTCCCGGTCGTTCCGGGTGCCGGTGAGGTCCTGCTCGGTGTCCGCCAGCTTGTCCTGGGCGCTCTGCAGGTCGACCCGGAGCTTCTCCAGCTCCTTGGTGTTGGCGGCGATGGTGCCGTCCCGCTCGCTCACCTGACCCGACAGCCGCCGCTCGGTGTTGGCCAGCTCGCTGCTCTTCACGACGAACAGGCCGGTCATCACGCCGCTCAGCACGAAGAGCAGGCCGGCAACGAGGGCCAGGATCAGCACCGTCCGGCCCTTGCCGGCACCCGGGGCGGGCACGCCGAACGGGGGCGCCGATCCGGGCGGCGCCGACATCGGCTGCCCGTACACGGGCCCCGACACCGGCGGGGCGGACATCGGCTGCCCGTACGCGGGCCCGGAGACCGGCGGAGCCGACATCGGCTGCCCGTACACGGGCCCGGAGACCGGCGGGGCGGGCGCGTACTGGCCGGGGACCGGGGGCGCGGAGACCGGCCCGCCCGGGTGCGGCGCGCTCGGCGCGGCGGCGGCATGGGGGGCCGCCGGCGGCTGCTGACCGGGGACGGTCGGCGGCTGCGGCGGGTACGCCGGCCGGAAGCCCTCCGGCCCGGTCGGTGGCTGGGACATCTGTTCTTCCTCCAGGTGACTGTTCCGCCGCGATGCGCCGCGACGGACCGGGGATGAGCTGGGTCGATGGCCGACAGGGTGTCGGCGGGGCCGGCCGGGAACGGTCGGCGGGAACGAGGGGCGGTCGGTGGACACCGGCCGGAGCCGGGCGCAGCGCCGACCCGGGGCGGGGATCAGCAGATCCGGAATCCGTCGCAGGCGGTCTTGATCGGCACGGCGAGCCCGATGCCCTCGGCGTCGCGGGCCTTGGCCGTGGCGATGCCGACGACCTGTTTCGCGCCGTTGATCACCGGCCCGCCCGAGTTGCCGGGATTGATCGGGGCGTCGAACTGGATCACCTGTCCGGGGCCGTCCTCGTTCTTGCGGAAGGCGCTCACCACACCGGTGGTGACGCTGTCCGCCAGCCCGAGCGGGGCGCCGACCACGACGATCTGCTGCCCGGACTTCACCGGGCTGGGCGCGGTGGTCAGGCCGCTGAACCTACCGGTGGCCCGCAGATGGGCGATGTCGTTGTCCTTGTCGACCTTGACGATGGTGGCCGGGAAGCGCTGGTCGATCCGCTCCAGGAAGACCTGCCGACCGCCGCCCTCCCAGACCGACTCCACCACGTGGAAGTTGGTGAAGAGGTTCGCCGCGCCGCCGGCGGCGGGCTTGCCGACGACGAAGGCGGTGCCGGTGAACTGGCCCGCCCGGACGCGGAAGACGCTGGGCAGCACGGCGCTGGCGATGGCCTCCGGGTTGAAGGCGGCGCCCGCCTGCTTCTCCAGCGCCCCGGCCCGCTGCTCGAGGCCGTCGAGCCGGACCTCGGCGCCCTCCCGCGCCGCGGCGAGCTGACCGTCGGTGGCGGCGACGCGGTCGGAGAGCCGGTCGATCTGGTACGCCTGGACCCCCGTGACCACCGCCAGCACGCCCGCGAGCACGAGGGCGGACACGGTGAGCCCACGCCCCCGGTGCGGCGCCGACGGGCCGGGCGGCGGCAGCGCCGCGGGCGGGAAGGGGCCGAGAGCCGGCGTACCGGGGAACGGCCCCGGTGCGCCCGGGTAGGCCGGCGCGGCGGGCGCCGCAGCGCCCCACTGGCCGGGCTGCGGCGGCGGGGACCAGGTGCCGCTGGGCGGCGCGTGGGCCCCGGCCGGCGCGATGTCGATGGTCGGCTGCCCCGCGAGGCCGGGATGCTCGGTGCCGGCCGCCGACGGCGGGGTCGGCTGGCCGGGTGCGCTCGGCGGCGGGTACGCCGACGGCCAGGGCCGCTCGATCCGGGGTGCCAGCGGTCCGGGGCGGTCGTCGCCGGCCGCCTGCGGCCCGCGCTCTTCCGTGCCCTGCGTCGGTGTCCCGCCGCCCGGCCCGTACCCAGTCGTCATGATGGCCCCCGCCCTTCCCGTCGCCCCCGTGTGGCGCCACCTCGGGCACCTCGACCGGCGCGACGCCCGATGGACCGTACCTGCGCGTACGCGCTTTGTCTCCCCCGTTGTCCGGCCTTTCCCGACACCGTCCGGCCGCTTCGCCGACACACGCCCGACCGGCTGCACACACCGGATCGCGCGGCACACTAGGGTTGTCAGGTGACCGACGAACCACCCCTGCGCCGTCGGGCCGCCGAAAGCCGTACGGGAGACGACCAGCCCTCGGCCGCGCCGGAGCCGGAGGACGTGGGGACCGACCAGCCCGACGGCGGCCCCGTTCCGCTGACCGCTCCCCGCGACGGCACGCCCCAACCGGTGGCCACCCCGAGCGAACTCGACGAGATCGTGGCCCGCTTCGCCGCGGGCCAGGGCCCGGTGGCCCTGGACGCCGAACGCGCCTCCGGCTACCGCTACAGCCAGCGCGCCTACCTGGTGCAGCTGCGCCGGGAGGGCGCCGGGACGGCGTTGATCGACCCGCTGCCGCTGCCCGACCTGACCGCGCTCGACGAGGCGATCGGCGGGGCGGAGTGGGTGCTGCACGCCGCCAGCCAGGACCTGGCCTGCCTGGCCGAGGTGGGGCTGCGCCCGCGCCGGCTCTTCGACACCGAGCTGGCCGCCCGGCTGGCCAACTTCGAGCGGGTCGGCCTGGCCGCCCTCACCGAGCAGCTGCTCGGCTACACGCTGGAGAAGCACCACTCGGCGGCCGACTGGTCCAGCCGGCCACTGCCCGAGTCCTGGCTGACCTACGCCGCCCTGGACGTCGAGATGCTGGTCGACCTGCGCGACGCCCTGGACGAGGAGCTGACCCGGCAGGGCAAGTCGGAGTGGGCGGCGGAGGAGTTCGCCGCGCTGATCCGCAACGGCGCCCGCCCGCCCCGGGTCCGCGCCGAGCCGTGGCGGCGCACCTCCGGCATCCACCGGGTACGGGGAGCGCGCGCCCAGGCCCGGGTCCGCTCCCTGTGGTACGCCCGGGACCAGATCGCCGCCCGGCGGGACGCCGCCCCGGGTCGCGTGCTGCCGGACTCGGCGATCGTCGCCGCCGCCGAGCTGGACCCGAAGGACGAGAGGACGCTGCTGACCCTGCCCGGGTTCGGCGGCCGTTCGGTGCGCCGGCTGGCCCGCACCTGGCTGGCGGCGCTGGACGACGCCCGGCAACTGCCGGACGACGCGCTGCCGGTCACCCCGGCGGTCGAGGGTCCGCCGCCGCCGCACCGCTGGGCGGAGCGGGACCCGGTGGCCGCCGGCCGGCTGGCCCGCTGCCGGGAGGTGGTGGTCCGGGTGGCCGCGGAGCACAACCTGCCCGCGGAGAACCTGATCGCCCCCGACTCCGTGCGCCGCCTGGCCTGGCTGCCCCCGGACGAGATCACCGAAGCCACCGTCGCCGAGACCCTGCGCGGCTACGGCGCCCGCGAGTGGCAGCTCACCCTCCTGGTTCCCGCCCTCACCGAGGCCCTCCCCACCTCCTGACCCACCCCAACCCGCGTTGATCATGAAGTTATCGCCCGACACGTCGAGTGCAGGGGCGATAACTTCATGATCGACGGCGGGCGGGTGAGGGCGCCCGGGTGTGGGGTGGGCCACATGGGGGGGTGCTGTCGGGGTTGGTTACTGGCGAGTAGCATCCGGGGGAACATGCCCGTGCCGGCTAGGAGGCTCAAGTGCCCCGTGAAGTTCGGGATGTCGTCTTCGTCGACGGCGTCCGTACCCCGTTCGGCAAGGCGGGTGGCATGTACGCCAACACCCGCGCCGACGACCTGGTGATCCGCTGCATCCGTGAGCTGCTGCGCCGGAACCCGCAGCTGCCGCCGGAGCGGGTCGAGGAAGTCGCCATCGCCGCCACGACCCAGATCGGCGACCAGGGCCTGACCATCGGCCGCACCGCCGCCCTGCTGTCCGGGCTGCCCAAGACCGTGCCCGGCTTCTCCATCGACCGGATGTGCGCCGGCGCGATGACCGCCGTCACCTCCGTCGCCGGCGGCATCGCCATGGGCGCGTACGACATCGCCATCGCCGGCGGCGTCGAGCACATGGGCCGGCACCCGATGGGTGAGGGCGTCGACCCCAACCCGCGGATCATCGCGGAGAAGCTGGTCGACCCGTCCGCCCTGGTCATGGGCGCCACCGCGGAGAACCTGCACGACCGGGCCCCGCAGATCACCAAGGAGCGCACCGACGCGTTCGGGCTCGCCTCGCAGCAGAAGACCGCCAAGGCGTACGCCAACGGCAAGCTCCAGGACGACCTGGTGCCGGTCGCGATCCGCGACGCCGACGGCGGCTGGGGCCTGGCCACCACCGACGAGGCTCCCCGGGAGACCTCGCTGGAGAAGCTCGCCACCCTGAAGACCCCGTTCCGCCCGCACGGCAGGGTCACCGCGGGCAACGCGGCCGGCCTGAACGACGGCGCCACCGCCAGCCTGCTCGCCGACGAGGCCACCGCCCGCGAGCTGGGCCTGCCGGTCGCCATGCGCCTGGTGTCGTACGGCTTCGTGGGCGTCGAGCCCGAGGTGATGGGCGTCGGCCCGATCCCCTCGACGGAGAAGGCGCTGCGCATCGCCGGCCTCACCATCGACGACATCGGCCTGTTCGAGCTGAACGAGGCGTTCGCCGTGCAGGTGCTCGCCTTCCTCGACCACTTCGGCATCGCCGACGACGACCCGCGGGTCAACCCGTGGGGTGGGGCGATCGCCATCGGCCACCCGCTCGCCTCCTCGGGCGTACGGCTGATGACCCAGCTCGCCCGCCAGTTCGCCGAGCACCCCGAGGTCCGCTACGGCCTCAACGCCATGTGCATCGGCATCGGCATGGGCGGCACCGTGATCTGGGAGAACCCGCACTGGGAGGGCAACAAGTGAGCGCGCTCGCCGCACCGAACGAGGTCGTCACCAAGGCGCTGCTGCGCGAGGTGAAGGTACCGGGGCTGGACCGTCCCGCCGCCCTGATCACCCTGGACAACGGCTTCGACCACACCAAGCCGAACACCTTCGGCCCGGCCGGCCTGACCAGCCTGGACGAGGCGATCACCGCCGCGCTGGCCGCCGACCCGGCGTTCATCGCGGTCACCGGCAAGCCGTACATCTTCTGCGTCGGCGCCGACATCGTCGGCCTGCCGGCGCTGGCCGACCGCGCGCAGGCGCTGGAGGTCGGCCGGCTCGGCCACCGGGTCTTCGCCCGGCTCAAGGACAGCCCGATCCCGACCTTCGCCTTCGTCAACGGCGCGGCGATGGGCGGCGGCCTGGAGCTGGCCCTGCACTGCCACTACCGGACCCTGTCCCGCGGCGCGGCGGCCCTGGCGCTGCCCGAGGTCTCGCTCGGCCTGGTGCCCGGCTGGGGCGGCACCCAGCTGCTGCCGAACCTGATCGGCATCCCGGCGGCGACCCAGGTGATCATCCAGAACCCGCTGATGCAGAACAAGATGCTCAAGCCTAAGCAGGCTGCCGAGATGGGCATCGCGGACCTGCTGCTGGAGCCGGCCGACTTCCTGGAGCGGTCCCTGGAGTGGGCCGCCGGCGTGGTCCGGGGCGAGGTCACCGTGACCCGGCCCGAGGTCGACAAGGACATGTGGGGCGGCGTGCTCTACTTCGCCCGGCAGACCCTGGACCAGCGGCTGCACGGCGCGGTCCCGGCCGCGTACAAGGCGCTGGACCTGCTGGAGACGGCGAAGGACGCCGACTTCGCCACCGGCACCGCCGCCGAGGACGAGGCGCTGGCCGACCTGGTCTTCTCCGAGGAGCTGCGCAGCGGCCTGTACGCCTTCGACCTGGTGCAGCGGCGGGCCAAGCGGCCGGCCGGCGCGCCGGACAAGGGCCTGGCCCGGCCGGTCACCAAGGTGGGCATCGTCGGCGCCGGCCTGATGGCCAGCCAGCTCGCCCTGCTCTTCGCCCGCCGCCTCCAGGTGCCGGTCGTCATGACCGACCTGGACCAGGCCCGGGTGGACAAGGGCGTCGGCTACGTGCACACCCAGATCGAGAAGGCCGTCAGCAAGGGCCGGATGGACAAGGGCACCGCCGCCAAGCTGTACGGCCTGGTCAGCGGCTCGGTGGACAAGGGCGTCTTCGCCGACGCCGACTTCGTCATCGAGGCGGTCTTCGAGGACCTGAACGTCAAGAAGCAGGTCTGGGCCGAGCTGGAGAAGATCGTCAAGCCGGAGGCGGTGCTCGCCACCAACACCTCGTCGCTGTCGATCACCGCGATGGCCGAGGAGCTGGAGCACCCCGAGCGGGTCGTCGGCTTCCACTTCTTCAACCCGGTCGCGGTGCTGCCGCTGCTGGAGATCGTCCGCGGCGGGCGGACCGACGACGCCACGCTGGCCACCGCGTTCGCGGTCGGCAAGCAGCTCCGGAAGTCCTCCGTGCTGGTCTCCGACGCCCCGGCGTTCGTGGTCAACCGGCTGCTCACCCGCTTCCTCGGCACGGTCTTCGCCGCCGTCGACGCGGGCACCCCGCTGGACGTGGCGAACAGCGCGCTGGACCCGCTGGGTCTGCCGATGCGCCCGCTCGCCCTGCTCCAGCTGGTCGGGCCGGCCGTGGCGTACCACGTGGGCGGCACCCTGCACGCCGCCTTCCCGGACCGGTTCGGCGTCAGCGAGAACCTCAAGCGGATCGCCGACTCCGGTCAGCCGATCGTGGTCGACGACCAGATCAACGACGAGGTCGCCAAGCTGCTCGTGGTCGGCGACCAGCCGCTGACCGCCGAGCAGGTACGCCAGAACGCGCTGGACGCGCTGGCGCAGGAGATCCGGCTGATGCTCGACGAGGGCGTCGTCGCCGAGGCGCAGGACATCGACCTGTGCATGATCCTCGGCGCCGGCTGGCCGTTCCACCTGGGTGGCGTCACGCCGTACCTGGACCGGACCGGCACCTCCGAGAAGGTCACCGGCAAGCGGTTCCTGCCGCGCGGGGTCGCCAGCCTGCGCGGCTGATCCCTCCCGCTGCACCGCGATCGCGGTGGTCGGCACGCCCGTCACAGGGCGTCGCCGGCCACCGCGATCGCGTCTGGGGCACCGGCACGGGCCGGCCCCGCGCGCCACTTGCCCCGCCCGGGCAGACTCGGACGGGGCAGCGCGGCCGGTCCACGGCTCGCTAACATCACGCGTTCTCACCCTCGCCTGGAGCTGATGCATGTCCACACCGCCGGTCGACCCCTGGTCCACACAGCCGGAGCCCGGCTCGTACCCGCCTCCGCACCAGCCACCGCCGCCCCCGGGTACCGGGCCGACCCAGGCCTGGCCGCACGTGCCGCAGCAGGGCGGCCACCCCGACGCCACCCAGCCGTACGGCCGGCCGGCCGATCCGCAGCCCACCCAGCCGTACCCCGCGTACCAGTCGGGGCAGGCGGGGGTCCACCCGCCGGCGCAGCCGGGCGGGTACCCGGGCGTGCAGCCGGACGGCTTCGCCGGCGCCCCGGCGTACGGCCTGCCGCCGGCGCCGCCGCCGGCGAAGAAGTCCCGGCTCGGCCTGATCCTGTCGCTGGTCCTCGCCGGGCTGCTGGTGCTCTGCGCGGGCGGCGGCGGCCTGGCCTACGTCGCGCTCTCCGACGACGACCCGGACCCGAAGGCCAGCTCCAGCCCCGGCGTCTCCGCCGCCCCGACCTCGGCGGCCCCCGAGCCGAGCCCGTCGGAGGAGGAGGCCGAGCCGGCCCCGGACATCCGGCTGGTGACGCCGAAGACGCTGGCCGGCCGGCCGAGGAACACCGAGCCGCAGCTGCGCCGGATCGCCGACGACATGGTCCGGGACATGAAGTCCGGGGTACGCAACGAGACCGGCGCGGTGGGCGCCTTCTACGGCAGCGCCGGCAAGCGCAACCTGGTGATGGTGGCCGGCGCCTCCGGCCCGGTGCTCTTCCCCGAGAAGGAGCTGGACGACGCCGTCGCCGGGTTGTCCTCGTCGCTGGCGGTCAAGAAGATGTCCACGGTCAACCCCGGCCCGCTCGGCGGCGTGGCCAAGTGCGGCGCCGGCAAGAGCTCCGGCATCGCGCTCGGGGTGTGCACCTGGGCCGACGAGGGCAGCGTCGGCCTGATCGTGATGTTCTTCTCCTCCGCGGCCAAGGCCAAGGCCGAGTTCGCCACCATCCGGGGTCAGGTCGAGAAGCGCTCCTGAGGCGGAAAGCGCAGGTCACGGTGGCCGGACGCCCCGTTCGGGCGGTACCGGCCACCGTGACCGTCGACCCTGGACCGACCGGTCGTGCCCGGTGCGGACGGGGCAGCGGGTGCCGGGCGGGCTGGCTAATATCACGCGTCCTCACCTGACGATCTGGAGCTGACCTCATGTCGCAGCCGCCGTCCGATCCCTATCAGTCGCAGCCGGGAAGCGGCGCGCCCTACGGCTCGTACCCGCCGCCGCAGCAGCCGGGCGGCTACCCGGCACCGCAGCAGCAGGGCGGCTATCCCCCGCCGCAGCAGCAGCCCGGGGGCTACCCGCCGCCCCAGCAGCAGGGCGGTTACCCGGCACCGCAGCAGCAGGGCGGTTACCCGGCGCAGGGCGGCCAGCCGTACGGCGACCCGAGCCTGCCGCCGGCCAAGAAGAAATCCAACGTCGGCAAGATCGTGCTGATCTCGCTCGCCGTGGTGCTGGTGCTCTGCCTGGGCGGCGCCGCGATCACGTTCTTCGCGGTCAAGGACGAGGTCAAGGACACCGTCGACGCCACCAAGACCCGGGTGGTCGCCCCGGCGACGCTCGCCGGTCGGGCCAAGTCGACCGACCCGGCCCTGCTCAACGGCGCCAAGCAGCTCGAGACGGAGCTGAAGAACTCCCTTCCGGACGCCACCAGCACCGTTGGCGCGTTCTACGGCACGGCCGCCAAGAAGAACCTGGTGATGATCGCCGCCGCCTCCGGCCTGAACACCAACCCGACCAAGACGATGGACGACACCATCAAGGACGCCGGCCGGAGCGACGTGCAGCTCGGCGAGATGAAGAAGGTCGACGCCGGGCCGCTGGGCGGGGAGGCCAAGTGCGGCGACGCCGAGGCCGCCAACGTGCCGCTCGGGGTCTGCGTGTGGAGCGACAAGGGCAGCCTGGGCATGATCATCGTCTACTTCAAGTCCGGTGACGAGGCCGCCGCCGAACTGCCCACCATGCGCGGGCAGATCGAGCAGAAGTCCTGACCCGTACGACCTGAGGAAGGCCCCGTCCACCGAGGTGGACGGGGCCTTCCTCGGCTCAGCCGGCCGTGGCGGCCCGCTCGGCGGCGCTGCGCAGCACGCAGAACTCGTTACCTTCCGGGTCGGCCAGCACCACCCAGCCGGAGCCGTCCGGCCGGCGGTGGTCGGCGACCTGGACCGCGCCGATGCCGAGCAGGCGCTGCACCTCCTCGTCCCGGGTCCGGTCGGTGGGCTCGATGTCGAGGTGCAGGCGGTTCTTCACCACCTTCTCGTCGGGCACCGCCAGGAAGAGCACCTCCGGCCCGCCCGGGGGCAGCAGCATCGCCTCCGGGTCGCCGGGGAAGTCGTCCGGCTGGCGGGGGCACTCGAAGACCTGGGCCCAGAATCCGGCCAGGGCGTACGTGTCGCGGCAGTCGATGCCGATGTTGTGGATCCGTGCACTCACGGTGTTCCTCCGCAGTGGATGGACGCGCCCCGGGTGCGTGGGATGTCAGCGGTGAACGGGGTGGGGCGCGGCATTGATCGTGATGGACATCTGCGCACCCCCTTCCGCCCGTCGGGCCGACGCGACGATCTTGTCATCCCGGCCCGGGGCTGACAACCCCGGTCAGCCCAGCAGCGCGCCGATCAGCGCCAGCGTCCCCATCGCGCACGCGGTGGTCACCACCACCGTCTCCCGGGCCACCACCTCGGCCCGCCCGTACTCGCGGGCGAAGATGTAGGTGTTCTGGGCGGTGGGCAGCGCGGCGCAGACCACCAGGGCCAGCAGGTCCGTGCCGCTGACCCCGACGAGCCGCCCGACCGACCAGGCGATCACCGGTTGGACCAGCAGCTTCAGGCCGGACAGCAGCGCCACCTCCACCTTCGCGCCGCCCCCGCGCGACCCACCGCCGGTCGCCGGGACGCCCTCGGTGACCTCGCCGGCGGTGCTGCCCGCCGCGCCGTCGACCGCCGGCACCGCACGGACTGCCACCACGGCGCCGGTGGCGGCGACACCGCCGGAGGCCGGGGGGTCGGCCACGCGCGGTCCGGTGCCGACGGGCGGTCCGGCGTGGGGAACCGGCCGGTCGCCGGCAGGCGGCCCGGCGGCGCGCGAGCCGGCGGTGAGCGAGAGGCCGAGCGTGACCAGCGCGGTCGGCACGGCCGCGGCGCCGAGCAGGGCGAGCGGAGCGCCGATCAGCTCCGGCGGCCGCCAGTGCAGGGCCGCGCAGAGCGCGCCCAGGGCCGGCCCCGCGATCACCGGATTGCGCAGCGGCAGGGTCAGCAGCCGCCCGGGCCGCCACGCCCGCCCGGCGGACCGGTCCAGCAGGACCAGCACCACCGGGGTGACCACCAGCACCTGGAAGAGCAGCACCCCGGTGAGGAAGGTGGCGTCGCCCAGCACCTGCAGCGCCACCGGGATGCCCAGGTTCGCCGAGTTGACGTAGCCGGCCGCCATCGCCCCGATCGTCGCCTCGCCGCCCGCACGGCGGCGAGTCACCGCGCAGAGGACGAACGCCAGCGCCATGGTGGCGGCGGTGCTCGCCGCGAAGGCGCCGAGTGCGGGCAGGCGCACGTCCAGCTCGGTGCGGGACAGCGCGGTGAACAGCGCGGCGGGCATCGCCAGGTGGAAGACGAAGCCGCCGAGCACCCGCTCGGCCTCACCGCCCAGCAGCCGGCGTCGTCCGGTCAGCCAGCCGAGCCCGGTGAGCACCCAGATGGGTACGAAGGCGGCGAGCACCTGGGCAGCGTACGGACGCCCGGGCCAGCCGGCGTCACCGCCTCCGGTGCGGCTCCGACCGGACGGCCGGCGCGGCGCCGCCGGAGCGGGCCGGCGTCGCCGGGCACTCGACGTCGGCGGCCGGCAGCGCGACGGTCACCTCCAGGCCGCCGCCGGAGCGGGCGAGCACCGTCACGGTGCCCCCGTGCGCGTCACAGACCGCCCGGACGATCGAGAGCCCCAGCCCGGAGCCGCGCGCCCCGGTCCGTTCCCGCCCACCCCGCCGGAACGGCTCGAACAGCCCCGGCACGTCGGCCTGGTCCACCTCGAACCCGGTGTTCCCCACCACCAGCCGGGACGTCCGCCCGTCGGTGTCGGTGCGCACCCAGAGCCGCCCGTGCAGGTGGTTGTAGCGGACCGCGTTCTCGATCAGGTTGCCGGCCAGCCGGTCCAGCAGCCCCGGGTCGCCGACCACCGGGGCGGGCCGCAGCGAGGTCTGCACGCGCAGCCCGATCCGCTCCACCTCCCGGGCCATCGCGGACAGCGCGTTGGCGGTGCCGGTGGCGAGGTCGCACTCGGTACGCCGGGCCAGCCGGCGGCCGGTCTGCGCCTCGCTGCGGGCCAGCACCAGCAGCGCGTCCACCAGTCCGTTGGCCCGCTCCGAGGCGTCGCGCACCACGGAGGCCATCCGGCGGTACTCGGCGGTGTCCGCCTCGTCGTCGCTGAGCGTCACGTCGATCTCGGTCCGCATCACGGCCAGCGGCGTGCGCAGCTCGTGCGAGGCGTTGGCCACGAAGCGTTTCTGCGACTCGAACGCGGCGGCGATCCGGTCGAGCATCGCGTCGAAGGTGCGCGCCAGCTCGGCCACCTCGTCGTCCGCCCCGGACCAGCCGATCCGCTGGTCGAGGGTGGCCTCGCCGAGCCGCTGCGCGGTGGCGGTGACCTGGTGCAACGGGCGCAGCGCCCGGCCGGCCACCAGGTAGGCCCCGGCCACCCCGACCACGCTGATCGCCAGCAGCGCGACGAGCCCCTTCAGCAGCAGCTCCTGCGAGGCGGCGTCGACGAGCTGACGCTGCCAGTCGGCGGCGTCCAGCGACCGGCCGTCGGCCAGCAGCACGGTGGTGCCCGGCCGCAGCTCGTCGCTCGGGCGCAGCGCGTCGCGGACCAGCAGCCAGGCCAGCACCACCAGGACCGCCCCGGCGCCGACCAGCAGCACCCCGTTGAGCAGGGTCAGCCGCAGCCGCAGGGTGGGGCGCAGCCGCCGGCTCACGCCGCCACCTCGGCCGTGCGGTAGCCGGCGCCGACGACCGTCTCGATCAGTGGCGGGTCGCCGAGCTTCTTGCGCAGGGTCATCACGGTGACCCGGACGATGGTGGTGAACGGGTCGGTGTTGGCGTCCCAGACCCGTTCCAGCAGCTCCTCGCTGGAGACCACCGCGCCGCGCGCCTTGACCAGCTCGCAGAGGACGCCGAACTCCTTGTTGGTCAGGTCGACCGCCGCCCCGCCCCGGGTGACCACCCGGCGGGCCGGGTCGATCACCACGTCGGCGACCTCCAGCACCGGCGGGGCGGCCGGGGTGGCCCGCCGGCCAAGCGCCTGCACCCGGGCGACCAGTTCGTCGAAGGCGAACGGTTTGGGCAGGTAGTCGTCGGCGCCGAGGCCGAGCCCCGCCACCCGGTCGGCGACGCTGTCGCTGGCGGTCAGCATCAGCACCCGGGTCAGGGTGCCGGAGGCGGCCAGGTCGGCGCAGATTTGGTCGCCGTGCACGCCGGGCAGGTCCCGGTCGAGGACCACCACGTCGTACCGGGTGACGAAGGCGGCCTCGTGGCCGGTGTCGCCGTCGTACGCCACGTCGACCGCCATGCCGCGCTTGCGCAGCCCGCGCGCGATCGCGTCGGCGAGATTCCGCTCGTCCTCGACCACCAGCACCCGCATCCCGACCTCCTCGCCGACCTGCCCGACAACCTAGTGCCGACCGCCAAACCGGCGGCACCGCCCGCCCGGTCGTTGCAGGAAACCTCCGGGGTACGGGATGCTTTCGGCGCTGATCTACAGGGGGACGGGCCGTGACCGCGACACCGACCCGGCGGGACATCGCCTACCGGGGCTTCCGCCTCGCCGTCGACGCGCGCCTCGGCACCGGCGTCGGCGTCCGGTCGCACGCCGGCGGGCTCGAGCTGAGCGACCCGGTCGACCGGCGCACGCACGACGGCGGGACGTACGAGGTGGGGAGCTGGACCTCTCCCCCGGTGCCGGCCGGGTTCGCCGTCGCGGAGCTGGTGCCGTCCTGGACGGCCCGGACGCCGCCCGGCTGCTGGGTCGAGGTGGAGCTGCGCGGCTGGCACGCGGACGCCCCGACCACCGGCTGGTACACGCTGGCCCACTGGGCGGAGGGCGAGGAGCCGGTACGCCGCACCTCGGTGCCGGGGCAGCGGGACCCCGACGCCCGGGTGGAGACCGACACGCTGGTGGTCGGCGAGGCCACGGTGACCGGCTGGCAGGTCCGGGTGACCCTGCTGCGCCCGGTGGGCGCGACGACCGGCCCGGTGCTGCGCACGGTCGGCGCGGTCGCCTCGGGACCGGCCCGCCGCCCAGCGACCGACCCGACCGGCCAGCCCCCGCACGGGACGAACGGACAGACCGACGAGTCCGCGACCGGGCCGGCCGCCCGTGCGGCGGCCCACGGGCCGGCAACCGGCGCGGGTGTGGCCGGCGCGCGGGGCGTGGTGCTGGCCGTGCCCCGCTACTCCCAGCGCCGGCACGCCATCGGGGGCGAGTCGCGCTGGGGCGGTGGCGGGGACTCCTGGTGCAGCCCCACCTGCATGTCCATGGTGCTGGCCTTCTGGGGCGCCGGGCCGCCGGCCGAGCGGTACGCCTGGGTCGAGCCGCCCGGTCCACGCCCGGTGGTGGTGCACGCCGCCCGGCACTGCTACGACCACGCGTACGCCGGGGCCGGCAACTGGGCGTTCAACACCGCGTACGCCGGGCTGCACGGGGTGGAGGCGTTCGTCACCCGGCTGCGTTCGCTGGCCGAGGCGGAGGCGTTCGTGGCCGCCGGCGTGCCGCTGGTGGTCTCCGCGGCGTTCCGCGCCGGCCAGGTTCCCGGGCTGGACTACGACACCCGGGGGCACCTGATGGTGCTGGTCGGCTTCACCGAGGCCGGCGATCCGGTGCTCAACGATCCGTACGCGCCGGACGACGCGTCGGTGCGCCGGACCGTGGACCGGGCGCGCTTCGAGGCGGCCTGGCAGGACGGCAGCGGCGGGGCGACGTACGTGGTCCGCCCGGCGTCGGTGCCGCTGCCCGCGCCGCCCGCCCAGCCGAACTGGTGATCAGCGAGGCGGTCGGACCGGTTCGACGCCATGGCCCACCTCACCCGGGTCGATGACGGTCATCGGTTCAGCCGCCAGATGCCGAAGCCACCGCCACTGCGGCGACACAGCAGCAGCCGCGGGCCGGCCTGGCAGTCCCCGGTCACCCCGGCGAGCACCTCGAGGACCCGGGTCCGGCCGCCGGCGACGTCCAGTTCGGCGACGAACAGCCGGTCGCCGTCGGCGGGCCGTAGCCCGATCAGGCGGTCCTCGGCCGGATACCGGCCGGACACCTCCCAGGTGCCCAGGTCGGCGACGGCCCGCCCGGTGGCCGTGTCGAGGACCGCGAAGGAGTCCTGCGCGCCGCTGCCCGGGCCTCTGACCAGCATCCGGCCCTCCCGCTCGACGAGCGTCTCGTGCCAGCGGGTGGCCCGCCACCGGACGTCCCCGGTGGCCCGGTCCAGCGCCCACATCCCGCCGGTCTGCCCGTACGCGCAGAGCAGCGGCCCGCAGGCGGCGAGGTAGGCGACCAGTCCCAGCCGGATCTCCCAGCGCCGCTCCAGCTCGTCCAGGCCGTACGCGGTCACCAGGGCGGCGTTGTCCCGAAGCATCAGCAGCAGCTCGTCGACCGACTGGCTCCGCTGGTGGACGGGGAGTTCGCCGGGGCGGAGGTCGGCGCTGCGCAGCCGCACCCCGCTGCGGGCGTCCCAGACCTCGATCTGCCCGGAGGAGGGGCTGGCCACGATCCGGTCGACACCGTCGGGCCGGAACCGGTAGGTGGTGGCCTCCACCGGCGTCGCCACCGACCAGCCGACCCGCCCGGTGGCCGGGTCGACGGAGCTGACCCGCCCCGGCTCCTCGCCCTCGTTCTCCACCGCCAGCAACGCGTTCCCGGCGGGTGCGACGTGCCCTGGCCGCTCCCAGCGCAGCCGCCCGGTGCCCAGGTCGAACGCGAAGACGCGGCGCGGCCGGTCGACCGAGCCGCCGGTGACCAGCACCACGTCCCGGTGGACGAAGACCGCACCGTCGGCGCCGGCGGCCGGCAGCGGCGTGCGCCACAGCGGCGCGAGTGGACCGTCGCCCGCTTCCGGGACGGCGTACGCGGTCAACTGCCCGCCCCGCCCGGCGGGCGCGTCCGCCGGGTCCAGCAGGAACAGCCGGTCGCCCTGGAGGTAGGCCGTGGTGGTGGACCGGGCCGGGACGGTGAAGCTGGCGGGCGCCGTCACCGGGGCCGCTCCGGCCAGCGAGACCAGGGTGAGCACGAGGGCTGCCGCCACCCGCGCCGGCCGCCCGACGGTGCGCGGCGGACGCCGAGGCGGTTCCGGCGCGGGCTCCTCGCGGACGTCACCCAGATCAATGAGCGCCACGCCCGACCACCCCCCGACCACTGGCTGCCGGCCGCAGCGCACCCTGCGGGACGCCCCACCGGCCCGGCGGGTGCGTCGCGTCACCGCCTGTACGATGGCCCGTCGTGGCTGTGCCGGTGGTAGATCCCTCGTTGAACCAGACGTCCGCGCCCGAGGCGGTCGAGCCCGTCGCGGCCGATCCGGCACGGCGGCCCCGTCGGCGCCCGAGCCGGGCCGACCTGCTGGCCATCGGAGCCTATGTGCTGCTCGGCGTTTTCGTGTGCCTGAACTACTGGGTGGACGTGCAGCACCGGGTCTCGTCGCACCTGCCGACCGACCACAGCTGGTTCGAGTGGCTCTTCCAGCACGGCGCGTACTCGGTGCGCCACCTGGAGAACCCGCTGTTCAGCGCCCGGCAGAACGCCCCGGACGGGGTGAACATGATGGCCAACACCTCGCTGCTGGGCATGACCCTGCCGCTGGCGCCGGTCACCCTCCTCTTCGGTCCGCAGGTGACGTACGCGCTCTACCTGGGCGGCGCGCTGGCCGCGACCGCGGGCACCTCGTACTGGATGCTGTCGCGCCACCTGGTGCGCTCGCGGGCGGCGGCCTTCGTCGGCGGCGCCTTCCTCGGCTTCGCGCCGGGCATCGTGCACCACGCCAACGGGCAGCCGAACTTCGTCTCCAACTTCCTGCTGCCGGTGATCGTGGCCCGGGTGCTGCGCCTGGGCGAGCCGGGCCGGTGGCGGCGCGACGGGGTCGTGCTGGGGCTGCTGGTGGCGTACCAGATCTTCATCAACGAGGAGATGCTGCTGCTCACCGCGCTGGCCTGCCTGGTGGCGGTGCTGGCGTACGTGGTGCAGCGGCCCCGCGCGGCGCGGGCCCGGGCGGGCGGTTTCCTGGCCGCGCTCGGCCTCGGCGGCGGGCTGGCCCTGCTGCTGACCGCCTACCCGATCTGGTACCAGTTCAACGGCCCGCAGTCCTACCGTGGGTTGCAGGGTGGGGTCTTCCACAACTGGGGCGAGGACCTGATGGCCTTCGTCACCTTCGCCCGGGACACCGTGGCCGGTGACGAGGCGGTGGAGAAGACCATCGGCCTGACCGAGCAGAACACCTGGTTCGGCTGGCCGCTGGTGCTGGTGGCGCTGGTCGCCCTGGTGCTGCTCTGGCGTCGCTCGCTGCCGGCCCGGATCGCCGGCGTGCTGGTGCTGGTCTTCACCGTCGCGTCGATCGGCCCGAAGGTGCGCTTCGACGGCGTGGAGACGACGGTCGACGGCCCGTGGGCGTACGTCCCGGACGACCTGCCGCTGGTGGAGATGATGATGCCGACCCGGCTGGCCCTGGTGGTGGCCGCGGCGGTCGGCGTCCTGCTTGCGCTCGCCTGGGACGCGGCGGCGGGTTACGGCCGCGCCCGGGTCCCGGCGCCCCGCGCGGCGGCCGACGACGCCGGCACGACGGCGGCGAAGGCCACGCCGGCCCGGCGGCGCTGGGTGCGGCCGGTCGGGTACGCGGCGATCACGCTCGCCGTGCTGCCGCTGTTCCCGCGCCCGCTGCCGGCGCAGCCGGTCGACCCGCCGCCGCACTTCATCACCGCCGGCGGCTGGCGCCCGTACGTCCCGGCGGGCCGGACCCTGGTGCCGGTGCCGATCCCGAGCAACGTGCACGGCCTGCCCACGCTGCGCTGGAGCGCGCTGACCGGGCACGAGTTCCCGGTGCCGGGCGGTTACTTCATCGGGCCCAACCTCGACGGTGAGGGGGTCTTCGGCGCGCCGAACCGGCCCACCAGCACCCTGATCTACGCCAGCATGGACACCGGCACCGTGCCCGCGCTGACCGAGGAGAACCGCCGCCAGGCGGTCGAGGACCTGCGCTTCTGGAAGGCCTCGGTGGTGGTGCTCGGCGCGCACCCGCGCGAGGCGGTGCTGCGCGAGCTGATGACCGGCCTGATCGGGCCGGCGCAGCGGGTCGACGACGTGTGGCTCTGGGACGTGCGCCCGCTGGTCGGCTGACCGCCCACCCGGCCCGCCGAGGGCGGGGAGGTCAGGCGGTGCGGGCGGTCAGCGGCCGGACGTCCCAGACCCAGACGTCCAGCTCCCGCTTCGCCGGGCCGACCAGCTGCTCGACGGTGCGCCGCAGCGGCTCGGCGTGCTGGTGGCCCACCGGCAGCACCAGGACCGCCGCGTTCCAGTGGCGCAGCTCGTCCAGGCAGCGGCGGCGCTGCCGGTCGTCCAGCTTGGGCGTACGCCCGGTGGTGGCGACCTCGTCGAGCAGCTCGCCGATGCCGCTGGGCCGGCCGCCGAAGCGACCCGGGTCGCCGGTGTTGCCGTTGCGCGGGGCGAGGAAGTAGCCGCCGGGGATCTTGAAGTCGAGGTTGGTGGAGGCCGCCCACCGCATCCCGTGGGTGTTGCCCATGCTCGGCACGGGCACCGGCACCAGCGTCTGGTCCGGGCCGACGTACTGCCGCCAGCGGTCGGCGGTGATGAAGGTCGGCACCGGCGGGCGGGAGGTCACCTTCAACGGCATCGGCACGATCGGCAGCAGCGCGAGCACCAGGGCGCCGACGGTGACCGTCTTCGCGTGCCGCCACTCGATGCCGCGCAGCGTCCATGCCCGCTGCACGGCCAGCGCCAGCAGCATGCCGATCACCACGCTGGTGATCAGGGCGAACCGGGTCGGCACCACCGCGTCGAGCAGCGGCAGCCGGACCAGCAGGTCCCACGGTCCGGTGAAGAGGTCCCGGTCCCACCAGGACACCCGCTCACCGAGCGAGAGCACGGCGAAGAAGAACCCGGTCGCGGCGAGCGCCCGGACCAGCACCTCGCGGCGCAGCCAGGCCACGATGCCGACGGCGAGCAGCGACAGGCTCCAGCCGAAGAAGGCGTTCTCCTCGGAGTAGTTCGGGGCCAGGTTGACGTTCGCCCGCTCGTTGCCGCCGAAGGTCGGCGAGCCGGGGGCGAAGAAGGCGGCGATGTCGTTGCCGTAGTCGCGGACCGCGTCACTGAGCCCGTGGTACGCCATCGGCCCGGCGAACTGGATGTAGAGCGGGTACGCCAGCAGCGCCCCGGCCAGCACCGTGCACACCGGCAGCCCCTTGGCCAGCGGACGCCAGGCCACCGACCACAGCGCCGGGCGCTGCACCACCATCGCGGTCAGGAAGACGCCGCAGGCCAGCGCGGTGAAGAGCAGGATCTCCTCGTTGATGAACGCCTGCACGGTGACCAGCAGCGCCAGCAGCGCGCCGTCGCGCACCGGCCGGGTGGAGCGGGTCAGCACCATCACCCGCCAGACGATGAACGGCAGCAGGAACTGGGAGATGATGTTCGGGTGCCAGTTGGCGTGCGACAGCATCGCCGGTGAGAACCCGCAGAACCAGGCGCCCACCGCGGCGGCCAGCCGCCGGCGGACCAGGTGCCGGGAGAACACGTGGTACCAGGCGGCGGCGGTGCCGCCGAGACCCAGGGTGACCAGCACCACGAAGGACACGGCCGGTCCGAAGAGCAGGGTGACCGGCACCATCGGGATGCCCAGCGCCAGCACGGCCGTGTTGGCCATCAGGTTGACGCCGTCGGGGTAGTTGAACTGGTCGGTGAAGAACGGGAACTCGCCGTGCAGCACCACGCGTACCGAGTGGGCGAGGAAGAACTGCACCTGGGCGGGGTCGCTGCTGTAGAGCGAGGCGACCCGGCCGGCCGGGTCGACCCAGAGCTGGCTGGTCACCCAGAGCGCGACGAGCAGGAAGATCCCGTAGACGGCGAGGTCCTTGCGCCGGGCCGTCCAGCGCCAGCGCCGCGCGGGCGCCGTCGCGCCGTCGCCGTCCGCCGTCGCCGGCCGCTTCCCGGGTACGCCCCGCGCCGGCGCGTCGACGGCCGGCGCCGTCGGGGCGGGCGCGTCCACGACCGGTGCCGTCGGTGCGGGAGCGTCCACGACCGGTGCCGTCGGGGCGGGCGCGTCCACGGTCGGTGCCGTCGTCGCGGGTGTGTCCACGACCGGTGCCGTCGGGGCGGGCGCGTGCACGGCCGGTGCGTGCACGGCCGGCGCTTTGCCGGTCGACGCGGTGGCAGCGGGTGCCTTCGCCGCCGGCGTGTCGAGGACCCGTGCCGGGAACGCGGTCGCGGTCGCCGTGGCGCCGCGGGCGGAGCCCGGAGAGGCGTCGGGGTCCGGTGCGGAGGCGCCACGGGGCTCGACAGACGTCACAGTCGGCGGAGTCTACCGGAGCCGGAGAATAGCCCGAAATTCACACTGCTGTCCCTTGTGGCCGTCGGACACGGCCGCGAGGCGCTCCCCGACCGTTGCGTACCATGTGGGCTTCCGGCAACGACGGCGAGGCGATCGGGAGGCGTAGAGGTGGCTTCAGTCCGCCGCCGCGGCACGACGGCCACCGCACTGCTCACCATGGTGCTGGCCGCGACCGCCTGCGGCCCGGTCGCCGACCGGGGGGCTCGCGAGCTGCGGGTCGGCTACGACAGCCTGGACGGCACTCTGCCGGTCTGGCCGCCGCGCGGCTCGCTCGCCGGGGACGCCGCCGCGACGCGGGCGGTCACCGAGGCGGTGAGCGCCTGGCGGTCGCCGATCGACGACCGCGCCCACCTGCCCTCCTCCGGCATCCTCTTCTCCGGGGAGGTCGACGGCACCCGGCTGGCCCTGGTCGCCGCGGACGTGCCCGGCGAGGGCGCGTCCTGGCTGCTCCAGCTCACCGGCGACGGCGGCCGGTACACGGTGACCCGGGCCAGCGAGTACTCCGACCCCGGCTACCTCGCCTACGCCGACGTCCTGCCGGTGCAGCTGGCCGACGGCCGGCGCTACCTCGCCTCCGGGCGGGTGGAGCGCCTGCTCGGCCCGAACGGCCGGGCGCTGGTGCTCTCCGACGGGCTGAGCCGCCCGGTGCGCGTGCCGGCCTGCGCGGCCGTGCCGGTCACCGCGACGCTGCGGGCCACCGAGTCGCTGCCGCGCGGTCGCGCCGCCGAGCGCCTGCTCGACCTCGGCACCGCCACCGCCGAGCCGCGCTACCCGCTGGTGCGGGACGAGACCGGCTCGGGCCGCCGGGCCCTGGACGGGCTGGACACCTGCGTGCTCGCCGACGAGCGGGGCCCGTTCGGCAGCGTCCCGCGTCGCATCGGCGACCGGGACGCGCCCCGCTCGGTCCCGGAGTCGTGGCCGATGGAGAAGGTGAGCGTCCGGGCGATCGGCGAGATGGCGCTGGGCGGCGGCGACCCGGGCGACCTGGAGCAGCTCACCTGGGAGACGGACGCCGGCACGATGACCGCGGTGGTCTACCGGCCCGCCGACGGCGGCACCCCGGTGGTCTCCCCGGCGGACCGGTCCAACCCCCTGCAGACGTACGTGCTGCCGGTGCCCGGGCAGCCGCTGGTGGTGCTGACCTGGCGGGGCACCCGGGACGCCTCGCTCTCGGTGCCGCCGGGCACGCCCCGGCTGGTGGACCGCCCCGGCCTGGCGGTGGTGCCGATGCCGGCGGCGAGGCAGACCTTCAGCCTGGCCGGCGCGGAGAAGACCTACTACCGCTCCGTCGGCGGCCGCTGACCCACCGCGCAGGCCCCACACCGCCGGTCCCGCTCCGCACCACCCGTCCCGCTCCGCACCGGCCCCGCTCCGCACCGCGTGGGCTCGATCGACTCGGTGTCGCCGGAACGGCGGCATGAGCGCGGCCAGGAAACCGCCACGTCGCCGACACGGAGTCGATCACGCGATCAGGACACCCCCGCCTCGCCGACACGGAGTCGATCACGCGGGCGACCGGCACCCGGAACCGGGCCGGAGACGGCGGCGGGCGGCCCCGCGACTGCGGAACCGCCCGTCGGGTCGTACCGGTCAGTTGGGGCTGGCCTCGCTGGCCGGCAGCCGGACCGACTCCACCGGCTCCGCGTCCAGGCCGGAGATCCAGCCGATGACGTTGCGCGCCACGTTCTGCGCGGTGAGCCCCAGGTCGCTGAGGATCTGCGCGCGGGTGCCGTGCGGGTGCCAGCCAGCGGGCACGCCGAGGTCGCGCAGCGGCACCCGGACGTCGGCGTCCCGCATCGACTGGGCGAGCGCGTCGCCGACGCCGCCGACCCGGACGCCGTCCTCGACGGTGACCACGAGCCGGTGCCCGGCGGCCAGCTCGACCAGCTCGGCCGGGACCGGGCGGACCCAGCGCGGGTCGACCACCGTCACGCCGTAGCCCTGCTCGGCGAGGCGGGCGGCGACCTCCATGCCCAGCTGGCCGAAGGAGCCGACCGCGACCAGCAGCACGTCGGTACGCGCCGACTCGGCCAGCACGTCGACGGTGCCGATCCGGCGTACCGCCGGCAGGTCGGCGGCGACGGTGCCGGTCGGGAAGCGGACGATGGTCGGGCCGTCGTCGACGGCGACGGCCTCCCGCAGCTCCTCGCGGAGGCTGGCGGAGTCGCGGGGCGCGGCGATGCGCAGGCCGGGCACCACGCCGAAGACCGACATGTCCCAGATGCCGTAGTGGCTCGGCCCGTCCGGCCCGGTGATGCCGGCCCGGTCGAGCACGAAGGTCACCGGCAGCTTGTGCATCGCCACGTCCAGCAGGACCTGGTCGAAGGCGCGGTTGAGGAAGGTCGCGTAGACCGCCACCACCGGGTGCAGGCCGCCCATCGCCAGGCCGGCGGCCGAGGTGGCCGCGTGCTGCTCGGCGATGCCGACGTCGTACACCCGCTCGGGGTGCTTGCGGGCCAGGGTGGCGATGCCGGTGGGCTCGGCCATGGCGGCGGTGATGCCGACCACGTCGGGGCGCTCGTCGGCGATGGCCACCAGCTCGTCGGCGAAGACCTGGGTCCACTTCACCGACGGGGCGGCGAGCAGCTTGCCGGTCTCGGCGTCGAAGGCGCCCGGGCCGTGCAGGCAGTCCGCCTCGTCCTCCTCGGCGGGGCGGTAGCCGTAGCCCTTGCGGGTGACCGCGTGCACGATCACCGGGCCGCCGAAGTTCTTCGCGGCGCGCAGCGACGACTCGACGGCGGCGATGTCGTGCCCGTCGACCGGGCCGACGTACTTGATGCCGAGGTCCTCGAACATCGCCTGCGGGGCGACCGCGTCCTTGATGCCCTTCTTGACCGCGTGCAGCACCTCGTACATCGGCTTGCCGACCAGCGGGGTGGAGCCGAGGGCGTCCTTGACGGTGTCGAGGACCTTCTCGTAGCCGGGGTTGAGCCGCAGCGAGGAGAGGTGGTCGGCGAGGCCGCCGATGGTCGGCGAGTACGACCGGCCGTTGTCGTTGACCACGATCACCAGGGGGTTGCCGGCGGTGGCGATGTTGTTCAGCGCCTCCCAGCACATGCCGCCGGTGAGCGCGCCGTCGCCGACGACGGCGACCACGCTGCGCTGCTCGCCGCGCAGGGCGTACGCCTTGGCCAGCCCGTCGGCGTACGACAGGGCGGTGGAGGCGTGCGAGTTCTCGATCAGGTCGTGCTCGCTCTCGGCCTGGCTGGGGTAGCCGGAGAGCCCACCGCGCTGGCGCAGCTTGTCGAAGCCGTCCTGCCGCCCGGTGAGGATCTTGTGCACGTACGACTGGTGGCCGGTGTCGAACAGGAGCCGGTCGCGGGGAGAGTCGAAGACCCGGTGCATCGCCAGGGTGAGTTCCACCACGCCCAGGTTGGGGCCGACGTGCCCGCCGGTGCGGGAGACCTTGGCGATCAGGAAGTCACGGATCTCGGCGGCGAGGATGTCCAGCTGCTCGGCGGTCATCCGCTTGACGTCCTGCGGATCGCGGACGGCGCCCAGCAGCCGACCGTGGTTGGCCGTGCCCTCTTCAACACTCATGAGCGAAGAGTCTATCGGCCGCCCGCCGCACCGCAGCTCGGCCGTGGATCATCCCAGCTGGTTCCCAGGTTCACGCCACGACGACCAGCCGCCGCGGGGGCGCGGGCGGGGTGGCGCCGTGCGGCGGCCCGGCCGGCGTCCAGGCGCCCAGCACGGCCGCCCGGCGGGCGCCGGTGACCGAGGGGATCGCCCCGGTCAGGCCGTGCCAGGAGAGCCAGCCGAGCAGGGCGAACGCGTACGCCTCCTTGGCCTGGGCGGGGACGCCCAGCTCGTCGGTGGTGCGCAGCCGCCAGCGCCCGGCCCCGAGGGCGGTCAGCCGGCCCAGCAGGGTGGGGTTGCGCACTCCCCCGCCGGCGGCGACCACCTCGGTGACCCGGTGCCGGTCGCACGCGGCGGCGACCGTGCGGGCGGTCAGCTCGGTCAGGGTGGCCAGCACGTCGTCCGGGGCCACCGGCTCGCCCAGCGCGGCCAGCCGGTCGTCCAGGTAGCCGGCGTGGAAGAGCTCCTTGCCGGTCGACTTGGGCGGCGGCGCGGCGTAGTAGGGCTCGGCGAGCAGCGCCTCCAGCAGGCCGCTGTGCACCCGGCCGGCGGCCGCGCGGGCGCCGTCGAGGTCGCAGGGGCGGCCGAGGAGCCGCCGGGCCGCCGCGTCGAGCAGCGCGTTGGCCGGGCCGACGTCGTACCCGAGGACCGGCGCGCCCGGGGCGACGACGGTGAGGTTGGCGATGCCGCCGAGGTTGAGCGCGGCCCGGGGCCCGCCGGCCGCGTCGAGCAGCAGCGCGTCGAAGGCCGGGACCAGTGGCGCGCCCTGACCGCCGGCGGCGACGTCCGCCGAGCGCAGGTCCGCCAGGACGGGTACGCCGACCCGGGCGGCCACCCGCGCCGGCGCGCCGAGCTGGAGGGTGCCCCGGGTGGTGCCGCCCTCGACCCAGTGGAAGACGGTCTGGCCGGGCGAGACCACCAGGTCGGCCCGCCCGCCGGCCAGCTCGACGCCGAGCGCGGCGGCGGCGGCGAAGACCTCGCCGAGGGCGTTGTCCAGCCGGCAGACCGCCTCGATCGTGGTGGCCTCCGGAGGCAGCAGCGCGCCGATCGACTCGCGCAGGGCGTCGTCGTAGTCCAGCCCCCGGTGCCCGAGCGGACGCATCCGCAGGGTGTCGCCGTCGGCGGTGAACTCGGCGGCGACCACGTCCACCCCGTCGTACGAGGTGCCGGACATCAACCCGACGATCTTCATCGGGTCAGGCTGTCACCGGGCGGGCGGCAGGAGCAACCCGACCAGCTCGACGTGCTGGGTCATCGGGAACAGGTCGTACCCGCGCAGCCCGGCGAGCCGCCAGCCGAGCCCGGTGAAGGTGCGCACGTCCCGGGCGAAGGCGGCCGGGTCGCAGGCCACGTACGCGACGGCACGCGGCCGGGCGGCGACCACGTCCCGCACCACCGGCGCGCCCGCGCCGGAGCGGGGTGGGTCGAGCACCACCAGGTCGACCGGGCCGGTGACCCGGCGGCGGGCCAGCGCGGTCTCCACCCGGGCGGCGACCACCTCCACCCGGGGCAGGTCGGCCAGGTTCTCCCGGGCGGCGGCGACCCCCTGCGCGGAGGACTCGACCAGGGTGATCCGGGCCTGCGGGCCGACCCGGCCGGCGAGGGCGGCGGCGAAGAGGCCGGCCCCGCCGTACAGGTCCCAGGCGGACTCGCCGGGGCGCGGGTCGAGCAGGTCGAGCACCGCCCCGACGAGGGTGTCGGCGGCGGCCGGGTGCACCTGCCAGAAACCGGCGGCGGGCAGCGTCCACTCCCGGCCGGCGGCCACCTCGCGGACGGTCTGCGGCCCGCTGACTCCAGTGGCCACCCCCTCGGTGACGGCGGCGACGCTGACGTCCCCGCCGGTGGAGGCGACGGTCTCGACCGCCTCGGCGTCCGGCCAGTTCGCGCCGGACGGGGTGAGCACCGGCAGCTCCCGGATCGCCGGGTGGGCGATCCGGCACCAGTCGATCGGGACGACCTCGTGCGAGCGGTGCTTGAGCAGCCCGGCCCGGCCGGCGGCGTCGACGGTGTACCGGACCCGGGAGCGCCAGCCGAGCGGCCCGCCGGGCAGCGCCTCGACGGCCACCCCGAGCGCGTCCACCTCGGCGTCGGTGAGCCCGCCCAGGCGGGTGAGCTGCTCGCGCACCACGGCGGTCTTCCAGCCGAGCTGGGCGGCGGGGGTGACGTGTTGCAGGTCGCAGCCGCCGCAGCGGCCCGGCTTCGCCCACGGGCAGGGCTGCTCGACCCGGTCCGGGGAGGCGGTCAGGATCTCCACCGCGTCGGCGCGGGCGAAGCCCTTGTGCAGCTCGGTGATCTCGGCCACCACCCGCTCGCCGGGCAGCGCGTGCCGGACGAAGACCACCTGGCCGTCGACCCGGGCCACGCAGTGCCCGCCGGGGGCGACCGCGCCGACGGTCAGCTCGACCCGCTCGGCCTCCTCCAGCCCGCGCCGCTCCTCCGTGCCCGGCCCGCCGCCGGTCGGGCCGGTCACGGCCGGTCCCCGCTCGACGGGCCGCTCTCGCCCGGCGGGGCGGAGACGACGGGCGGGACGCTCGGCGGCAGGGTGCTGCGCGGGGCCACCCGCGGCCCGCGGGCCGGGGTACGGCTCAGCGTGGCGTCGAGGCGGTCCAGGTTCTTGCTGGCGGTCGAGGCGAGCTGCCAGGGCACGCTGGTCACCATCACGCCCGGCTCGAAGAGCAGCCGCCCCTTGAGGCGCAGCGCGCTCTGGTTGTGCAGCAGGTTCTCCCACCAGCGGCCGACGACGTACTCGGGGATGAAGACGGTGACCACGTCGCGGGGCGACTCCCGGCGGGTGTTGGCGACGAAGTTGAGGATCGGCCGGGTGATCTCCCGGTACGGCGAGTCGACCACGGTGAGCGGGACGGGCACCTCGCGCCGCTCCCACTCCGCCTGGAGCTGGCGGGTGTCCTTCTCGTCGACGTTCACCGTCACGGCGGTCAGCGTGTCCGGGCGGGTGGCCCGGGCGTACGCGATGGCCCGCAGGGTCGGCTGGTGCAGCTTGCTGACCAGCACGATGGCGTGGTTGCGGGCGGGCAGCACGCCCCGGACCTCGGTCGGCTCCAGCTCGGCGGCGACCCGGTCGTAGTGCCGGCGGATGGCGAGCATCACCAGGTAGATCACCGCCATCGCGGCGATCGCGATCCAGGCGCCTAGCAGGAACTTGGTGAGCAGCACGATGACCAGGACGGTGCCGGTCATCACCATGCCGAAGGTGTTGATCGCCCGGGACCGGATCATCCGCCGCCGCGCCTCCGGGTCCCGCTCGGTGCGCAGGTGCCGGTTCCAGTGCCGGATCATGCCGGCCTGGGAGAGCGTGAACGAGACGAACACCCCGACGATGTAGAGCTGGATCAGCTTGGTGACCTCGGCCTGGAAGCCGACGATCAGCACGATGGCGAAGACGGCGAGGAAGACGATGCCGTTGGAGAAGGCCAGCCGGTCGCCCCGGGTGTGGAACTGTCGGGGCAGGTAGCGGTCCTGGGCCAGGATCGAGCCGAGCACCGGGAAGCCGTTGAACGCGGTGTTCGCCGCCAGGAAGAGGATCAGCGCGGTCGCCCCGGCGACCACGTAGAGCAGGATCGAGCCGGAGCCGAAGACGGTCTCACCGAGCTGGGTGGTGACGGTCTTCTGCACGTAGCCCTCGGGGCCGGAGACGATCTGCAGCTCCGGGTTCTCCACGAACTGCAGGCCGGTCAGCCGGGACAGCCAGATGATGCCGACCAGCATGGCGACCGCGATGGTGCCGAGCAGCAGCAGGGTGGTCGCCGCGTTGCGGCTCTTGGGCGCCTTGAACGCGGGCACCCCGTTGGAGATGGCCTCCACACCGGTGAGCGCGGCGCAGCCCGAGGAGAAGGTCCGCAGCAGCAGGAAGATCAGGGCGAGACCGGTCACGCTGTGCTCGGCCTGGATCTCCAGCCCGGCGCTGGGCGCCTGCAGGTCGTCGCCCAGCACGAAGATCCGGACCAGCCCGGTGAGGATCATCCCGACCATCACGATGATGAAGCCGTAGGTGGGGATCGCGAAGGCGGTGCCCGACTCGCGAAGACCGCGCAGGTTCATCGCGGTGAGCAGCACCACCGCGATGACCGCGATGAGCACCTTGTGGGTGGCCACGAAGGGCACCACCGAGCCCAGGTTCGCCACCCCGGAGGAGACCGACACCGCGACGGTGAGCACGTAGTCGACCATCAGCGCGCTGC
Organism: Micromonospora sp. A200; assembly: GCF_029893845.1. Classification (NCBI taxonomy): domain Bacteria; kingdom Bacillati; phylum Actinomycetota; class Actinomycetes; order Micromonosporales; family Micromonosporaceae; genus Micromonospora; species Micromonospora sp. A200. The sequence goes on from NZ_JARXXY010000002.1 coordinate 182,015, forward strand.
CCACGGCCAGGCCGGCCCGCGGCCCGAGGTTGACGGTGGCCACCTCGTAGTCGCCGCCGCCCGACGGGTAGGCGTGCACGTTCTGCCGGTAGCTGGCGACCACGGTGAGCATCACCACGACCACCGCGAGGGCGATCCACGGCGAGAAGAGGAACGCCGACGCCCCGGCGATCGACAGCGTCAGCAGGATCTCGTCCGGCGCGTACGCCACGCTGGAGAGGGCGTCGGAGGCGAAGACCGGCAGGGCGATGCGCTTGGGAAGGAGGGTGTGCTGGAGCCGGTCGGACCGGAAGGGTCGACCGACGAGGAGTCGCTTCAGCAGCGAGGTGGGACTGGCCACAAGCGCTAAGGGTACGACCACCCAACGCCGAACGTCGGGGGTGCCTGATCACCACCCCGCGCACCCGCGCGGTACGGTCGGTCCCCCGTCGGCCCGGCGGACGTGGCACGCTCGCAGAGAGCGCCGCCGTCCGCCGAACGGGCGGCACCTTTGGGAGGGACACCAGTGCATGTCGTGATCATGGGCTGTGGCCGGGTCGGCTCGACCCTCGCCCACAGCCTGGAGTCCCGGGGTCACTCGGTGGCGGTGATCGACCAGGACGCCGACGCGTTCCGCCGCCTCGGGCCCGACTTCGCCGGCATCACCGTCACCGGCGCCGGCTTCGACGGCGAGGTGCTGCGCCAGGCCGGCATCGAGCGGGCGGACGCCTTCGCCGCCGTCTCCAGCGGTGACAACTCCAACATCATCTCCGCCCGCCTGGCCCGCGAGACGTTCGGCGTCTCCCGGGTCGCCGCCCGCATCTACGACCAGCGCCGGGCGCAGGTCTACGAGCGGCTCGGCATCCCCACCGTGGCCACCGTCCGGTGGACGGCCGACCGGATGCTGCGGCACCTGGTCCCCGAGGGCAACATCGAGATCTTCCGCGACCCCACCAGCACGGTCTCTATCGTCGAGGTGCCGGTGCACAAGGAGTGGGTCGGGCGATCGCTGCACCAGCTGGAGGAGGCGGCCGGCGCGCGGGTGGCGTATCTGATCCGCTTCGGCATCGGCACGCTGCCCACCACCTCCACCGTCGTGCAGGAGGGTGACCAGCTCTACGTGCTGGTCACCGACGACATCGCCGCCTCGGTCACCGCGGTGGCCGCGGCGCCGCCCGAAGGAGGGCTCTGAGCATGCGGATCGCCATCGCCGGCGCCGGCAACGTCGGCCGGTCGATCGCCCAGGAGCTGATCGACAACGGCCACCAGGTGATGCTGATCGAGCGCCAGCCCCGGATGCTGCGCCCGGACCGGGTGCCGGCCGCCGACTGGGTACTGGCCGACGCGTGCGAGTTGACCAGCCTGGAGGAGGCCAACGTCGCCGGCTGCGACGTGGTGGTCGCGGCGACCGGTGACGACAAGGTCAACCTGGTGGTGTCGTTGCTGGCCAAGACCGAGTTCGCGGTGCCCCGGGTGGTCGCCCGGGTCAACCGGGCCGAGAACGAGTGGCTCTTCACCGAGCAGTGGGGCGTCGACGTGGCGGTCAGCAAGCCGCGGGTGATGGCCGCGCTGGTCGAGGAGGCGGTCACCGTCGGCGACCTGGTCCGGCTGATGACCTTCCGGCAGGGCGAGGCGAACCTGGTCGAGATCACCCTGCCGCCGACCGCGCCCTACGTCGGCCAGCCGATCCACGCGGTGCCGATCCCCCGGGACGCCGCGCTGGTGGCGATCCTGCGCGGCAAGCGGGTGCTGGTGCCCAGCCCGGACGACCCGATCGAGGCCGGCGACGAGCTGATCTTCGTCTGCACCGCCGAGGTGGAGGACCAGGTCCGCGCGGTGATCCTCGGCCCCGACAGCGTCGAACGGACCCGCGGCAAGGGCTGAGCCGGCCGGCGGACGACCCGACGCCCGGCCCGGCGGGCGTTCAGACCGCTGCGCGGCCGGGGCAGTCGCCGGCCCGGCGGTGCTCGGCCACTCAGGCGTCCGGCCGGTCCCAGCGATGGTGGAGACGGCCGGGAGCGCTGCCCGGCGGGTGGCCGGACGGGCTCAGGCGCCGGGCAGCGGCTGCGGCGCGCCCTGCCGGGTCACCCGGCGCACCGTCCAGACGGTGATCAGCAGCAGCAGCGCGTACGGCGGGTAGCCCAGCGCCAGCCGGGCCACGCCCAGCGCGGTGTCCTGGTGGGCCAGGTAGAGCCCGGCCTGCACGCCCACCTTGGCCAGCCAGACTACGCCCCAGAGCACGGTGAGCTGGGTGAAGGTGCGCACCAGCCGGGGATCGTCGCGCCACTCCGAGCGCCCCTTGGCGACCAGCACCGACCAGATCCAGCCGACCAGCGGCTGGCGGATCGCCGCCGAGATCAGCAGGGCCACCCCGTAGGCGATGCCGTAGAGGATGCCGGGAAGGTAGAAGTCCCGCTCGTCGCCGGTGCGCCAGGCGATGAACGCGCCGATGCCGATGCCGACGAGCCCGTTGACCGCGTGCCGGACCGGACGCCGCTGGGCCAGCCGCGCGACGGCGATCAGCACCGCCACCCCGACCGAGGCGATCACGGCGGGCCGCAGGTCGCCCACGATGTTGGCGAGCACGAAGACCAGCACGGGGATGCTGGACTCGACCAGGCCCCGCCAGCCGCCGAGCTGGTCGGCCATCTGCTCGGCGAGGCTGGGCAGCTGCCCGTCGTCCTCCGGGTGCGGCGCGGTGGCCGGCTGCTGTCCCGTCGTCACTTCGGCGACTCCAGCTCGTAGTACGGGTTGTAGATGACCTTGCGGTCGTCCCGGACGGCCACCCGGCCGCGCGCGGTGAGGTGCCGCCCCGGCTCGATGCCGGCGATGTGCCGCCGGCCCAGCCAGACCAGGGTCACCACGTCGCTGCCGTCGTAGAGGTCCGCCTCCAGGGTGGGCAGGTTGGTCCGCGGGGTGTAGACCACGGTGCGGAGCCGGCCGGTGACCGAGACCACCTGGCCGCGCGTGCACTGCCGGGCCGGCACCCCGCCGCACTCGGCGCTCTCCCGCTGCAGCTCCTGCGCCTCGATCTCGGCCTCGCTCGCGGTGAGCCGCCGCAGGATGCGCCGCAGCGACACCCGGCCCTCGTCGGTCGTCATGACCTCCGCGCCACCCTCTCCACGCTGACCGGCCCGCGCCGGCACTGGCCCGGCCCCGCCGATGCCGGAACCGTCCCGCCAGCGTACGCCGATCCCGCCGGCCGGACCGGTCGGGCGTACCCGTGCCGGCGGGCGGGCGGGCGGAGCCGGCCGGACCCGGTCCACCGGCCCCCGGCGACGGGCAGGCCCACCCGGGCGGGACCGGGCGGACACGGCACCGGGCCCGGCTCCGTCGGTGGACGGTGCCGGGCCCGGTGAGTGGTCGTTGCCGTGTCGGTCAGGCCTCGCGCGGGGCGGGTGCCGGAGCGCCACCCTCGCCGCCCTCGGCCCCCTCGGCCTGCTCGGCGACCTCGCGGGGCAGCCGCAGCGGCAGCGGCTCGCGGACCGGCTTCGCCTCCTGCCCCCGGTCGACGACCAGGCCGTCCAGGCACTCGGCCAGCGGCCCGGCCGCGACCGGGTCGGTGGCGGCGGCGCCCTGGTAGACCCCGCGGACCATCCAGCGCGGCCCGTCGATGCCGACGAAACGCAGGTCGGTCAGGCCGTCCGGGGTGCGTACCCGGGCGCGCAGCTCGGTGCCGTACTCGCCCTCGACCTCCTGGGCGGCGGCGCCGTCGGTGAAGAGGGACTGGCGGATCTCCTCACGCACCTCGTCCCAGATGCCCTCGGACCGGGGCGCGGCGAAGACCCCGAGCTGCAGGGCGTTCTCCCCGTGCACCAGCACGACCTGCTGGATCACGCCCTGCGGGTCGGCCTGCACGCGCACCTCGACGCCGGGCACCGCGGGGATGTGCAGGCTGCCCAGGTCGAGCCGCTCCACGCCGTCCGGCGCCTCCGAGCTGTCGTACGGGCCGCGCGACGGACCCGTCGGCTCGGCGTCGTACGAGTCGAGGACCTCGGCGGCCCGCTCGTCACGGGCACCCCGCCCGCCGTCGGCCCGCTTCCGGCTGAAGATCACTGCGCCCACCCTCCGCTGTTCGCACTCACCCTGCCACCTCTTCCGTCTGTCCGCCCGCCCGGTCGGGATCTTCCCGTCGACCGGTCGCGGGCGGCGGCACCAGACCGGCGTGTCCGCCGGTCGAGCCGTGTCCACCGGGCCCGCGCCGCGACCCGGGCAGCTCGGCCACCGGCTGGAAATCCGCCCGCTCCACCCGCTGGACAACGAGCTGTGCGATGCGATCGCCACGGGAGATCTTCGCCGGCGTGTCCCGATCATGGTTGATCAGGTTGACCAGGATCTCACCCCGGTAGCCGGCGTCGACCGTACCGGGCGCGTTGAGCACCGTCACGCCGAGCCTGGCGGCCAGGCCGGAGCGCGGGTGCACCAGGCCGACGTACCCCTCCGGCAGCGCCAGCGCCACCCCGGTCGGGACCAGGGCCCGGCCGCCGGGAGGCAGCTCGACGTCCGCGGCGGCCACCAGGTCGGCGCCGGCGTCACCGGGATGGGCGTACGCGGGCAGCGGCAGCTCCGGGTCGAGCTGGCGCACGGGCACGGGTACGACGTGGGTCACGGTGCTCCCTCTTCCGTCGGGTTCGTGGGGGTGGCCCTGCCATCCTGCCGGGTCGGACGGCCACCGCGCGCCGTACCCTCGCAGGTGTGAGCGTGTCGCCTTCCCCGTCCTCGCCGCCCCCGCGCACCGCGGCGGCCGCGGAGCACTCCGAACGGCTGAGTCTGCCCTGGTGGCTCTGGGTGGTCGGGCTGGCCCTGTCCGGGCTGCTGGCCGCCGAGGTGTGGATGGGCGCCCCCGGGGTGCGGGCCTGGCTGCCCTTCGTGGTCCTCCCGCCGGCCACGGCGGTCGCGCTGTGGTGGCTGGGTCGGGTCCGGGTGGCGGTGCGCGACGGCGAGCTGTTCGTGGACGACGCCCACCTGCCGGTGCGGTACGTGGCGGACGTGGTCCCGTTGGACGCCGCCGGGCGCCGCGAGGTCCTCGGCGTGGGCGCGGATCCGCTGGCCTTCGTGGTGCAGCGGCCCTGGATCGGCGGCGCGGTGCAGGTGGTGCTGGACGATCCGGCCGACCCGACCCCGTTCTGGGTGGTCAGCACCCGTCACCCGGTCGAGCTGGCCCGCGCGGTGATGGCCGCCCGCGACGCGGCCTGACTCCTCAGGGCAGCGCCAGCCGGCCGGGCAACGCCCCGCCCTTGCGGCGCAGGTCCCGGCGGATCTCGTCGGCGAGGGTCCTGGTGGCCCGCCCGTTGAGGTAGCTGGCCACGGCCGCGCCGGTGAGAAACGGCCCCAGCGTGGTCAGGTTGCGCCCGAACCGCTTGAGCAGGGTGTCGCGCAGCTCCCTGCGGGCCGCGGTGCCGAGCACCGCGCCGACGCCCACCCCGGGCGTCATCGGGTTGATCCCGCGTTGGTTGGCCCAGGACTGCATCAGGGCGATCGCCCGCTGGCTGCCGCCGGTGGACAGCGGCACGTGGTAGACCTCGTGCAGCTCGCCGATGAGCTTCAGCTCGATCGCCACCACGGCGACGGTCTCGGCGGCCAGCAGCACGGGCGCCGAGAGCAGGGTCGGGGTGGCCACCCACTCCACGGCGGCGACGCCACCGCCGGCCGCACCCACCCCGGCGGTGGCCCGGGCGGCATTGCGCACCAGCCGCTCGGCGAGCGCCTCGTCGTCCAGCCCGGGGAAGTGCCGGCGCAGCGTGGCCAGGTCCCGGACCGGGATGTGCGGCGCGACGTCGGAGACCGTGTCGGTCATCCAGCGCAGCGCGGCCTTCGGCTTGAACAGGTCGGCCAGCCCGCGGGCGCGCGCCAGCCCGACCAGCCGGGTGAGCAGTTGGCGGCGGCGGGCCGGCTCGATGTCGTCGGCGGTCAGCGCGGCGACGGTGGCACCGAGCTCCTCAGCGGCCCGCTCGGCCGATTCCGGCGTGCCCGCGTCGAGGGTGCCGCCGGCGGCGCCACCGGACGTCGGGCCGGCGGTGGACGGTGCCGCCTGCCGGGCACCGGTGGCCCCGGCGCCCGGGAGGTGCCGGCGCAGCGTGGCCAGGTCCCGGACCGGGATGTGTGGCGCCACGTTGGAAACGGTGTCGGTCATCCGGCGCAGCGCGGCCTTCGGCTTGGACAGGTCGGCCAACCCGCGGGCGCGCGCCAGCAGTTGACGGCGGCCGGCCGGCTCGCTGTCGTCGGCGGTCAGCGCGGCGACGGTCTCACCGAGCTCCTCAGCGGCCCGGTCGGCCGATTTCGGCTTGCCGGACGGCGCGTCGAGGGTGCCGCCGGCCGCTCCGGCCGCGCCACCGGACGTCGGGTCGGCGCCGGACGTCGGGCCGGCGCCGGACGTCGGGTCGGCGCCGGACGTCGGGTCGGCGCCGGACGTCGGGTCGGCGCCGGACGTCCGGGCACCGGTGGTTCCGGTGCGCGGACCGCCGGTGCCGGGGCCGTCCGGGCGGTGGGTGGCACCCGAATCCGGGCGCGTCGTGGCTCCCGGCTGCGCCGGGGCGTCCGCCCCGGCGCCGGGGCGCGGCCCGGTCGGCGTACCCCCCGCCGGCCCACCGGCCCGCTCGTCGCGTTCGCTCATGCCGCCCGACCTCCCGTGCTCCCGTCGGCGTGGTCACCGCCCGTTACGAGTCAAGCAGCTCCCCGCCGCCCCCGCACGGCAGCTCGGGCAGCGGCGGCCCCGTCGTGGCGGCCGCCGCCGATGTGCGGTTCGGGGTCAGACGCACTCGCGGCAGATCAGCTCGCCGTTGCGCTCGACCGCCAGCTGGCTCCGGTGGTGGACCAGGAAGCAGCGGCCGCAACGGAACTCGTCCTGCTGCATCGGCAGGACCTTGACGGTCAGCTCCTCGTCGGCCAGGTCGGCGCCGGGCAGCTCGAAGCTCTCGGCCACCTCGGCCTCGTCGACGTCCACGGCGCCCGACTGTGAGTCGACCCGCCGGGCCTTGAGCTCTTCCAGGCTGTCCTCGCCGAGGTCGACCTCGTCGCGACGCGGGGCGTCGTAGTCGGTGGCCATCGGTTCACTCTCCCATATCGATATTGTCGCTTCCGGTTGTAACGCCGGACGACGTTGTTTCGGTTCCCACTGGCCGGCCACCCTTTGTGTCGGTCACCCGACCCGCCGGCCGCTCTGGCCGGGGGCCTACAGGGGCCTCCCCCAGCGAGCGCGGAACCTTACCCCCCTCGGGCGAGGCATGTATACCGCCCTCGTGGCTGAGATGTACGCCCCAGCACCCCGAGTTGTTCCCAATGTGACTCAGGCGACACGAAGATAGGGGTAGTAGTACCCGCTTCCCGGATGGCGCGCCGGCATGTCGGACTGTTTCCACGCGACGGTCGGACAACCGTTAACCTCAGCGGCGTACTCGACGGCCGGCGGGGCGGCCCGACCACCGGCTGGCCGCCGCCACCCTTCACTGTCCGGGAGCGCCCAGATGAGTTTTGCGCGAGTGCGAGCACTCGTTGTCGTCGGTCTGCTGGCGGTGGTGGCCCTGGTCTTCGTCGTCGTCGCCATGGTGCGGGACACGCAGGGCAAGGCGGGCGCCGCCGGGGGCTGCCCCGAGGGCTGGCCGCTCGCCGACATCACCCTGCGCGAGCCGAAGGACGTGAAGATCAACGTCTTCAACGCCACCGACCAGATCGGTCTGGCCGGCAACATCGCCGACGACTTCCGCAACCGGAAGTTCCAGGTCAAGAAGACGGCCACCGCGCCGAAGGGCGTCGACGAGGTGGCGCTGCTGCGCTACGGCCCCAAGGGCGTCGGCTCCGCGCACCTGCTGCGGGCCTACTTCCTGAACAACGCCGAGCCCGTGTACGACGCCAAGCGCAAGGACGACAGCGTCGACGTCGTGCTGGGCAGCGGCTTCCAGCAGCTGGCCACCACCACCGAGGTGAACCAGTCCCTGGGCGACCTGGGCGCGCCCGAGGCGCCGGCCGGCTCCTGCCCCATGCCGGTCGAGAAGTGACCGTTCCGCCGGCCGGGCCGGCGGAACGACCGGACTGATCTGACCGAAACGGCGGTGTCCCCCGGGACACCGCCGTTTCGTTGTCGGAGATTCGGCCCGTTCGCGCCGGTCGCCGTGACCGCCGTCCCGGCTCCGGTCGCAGCGCCGACCGGCCCGCGTCGGCCCGGGCGGTCAGGGGCCGCCGGAGGCCCGGCGCGCGTCGGCCGGGTGGCCAAGGGCCGCCGGAGGCCCGGCGCGCGTCGGCCGGGGTCCGGGCGGTCAGGGGCCGCCGGAGGCGTCAAGGTCGGCGAGCCGGTCGTGCAGCGGCGCGAAGAGCGCCGGCGGCGCGGCGATCACCAGGTCCGGGCCGGCCGGCAGGCCACCCAGCCCGGCGACCCGCAGTCCCGCCTCGACGGCGACCAGGCCGCCGGCCGCCTGGTCCCAGGCGGCCAGCCCCTTCTCGTAGTAGGCATCCACCCGCCCCTCGGCGGCCAGGCAGAGGTCCAGCGCGGCGGCGCCGAGCCGGCGGATGTCGCGGACGTGCGGGATCAGCTCGGCGATCACCCGGGCCTGGTGCGAACGGCGCGCCGGGTCGTAGCCGAATCCGGTGGCGACCAGCGCCTGCCCCAGGTCGACCTCGGTCGAGCAGCGCAGCCGCTGCCCGTCGCGCCAGGCCCCGCCGCCCGCGGTGGCGGTCCACTCCTCGCCGGTGAACACGTTGCGCACCACCCCGGCGACCACCTCGCCGTCGACCTCGGCGGCCAGCGACACCGCGCAGTACGGCAGTCCGTAGAGGTAGTTCACCGTGCCGTCGATCGGGTCGATGATCCAGCGCACCCCGCTGGCCGCACCGCCGTCGGCCGCCCCGGCGCCGTACTCCTCGCCGAGGACGGCGTCGTCGGGGCGTACCCGGTGCAGCGCGTCGAGGACCTGGCGCTCGACGGCGCGGTCCGCGGCGGTGACCACGTCCGTGACGGTGCTCTTGGTCGCGGCGACCGACACCCCCTCGGCGTGCATCCGGTGCGCGGTGGCCGCGGCCTGCCGGGCGACATCGATCGCGATCGTGAGCAGTTCGGCCGGTGCCGGTGCCGAACGAGTCATGGTTCGTCCCCTTCCCGCACGATCGGGACGCCCCGCCGTGCGCGCGGGTATCATCCTTACAAAGTCCACATCTGCGCCGAATCGGCGGTCCCCGCCGCCGGTACGCCGTGCGCCGCAGGATGATCGCCGCAGACGGCGTTACAATTCACCCTGCCCACGCGCCACGGACCGCCGCCGGACGGCCGGCCCGGGACACGGGGGTCCCTCAAGGACATCGCCCGGCACGGTCGCCCCACGCTGCGCCGGACGACCCGGCCGTGCCCGCTCTTCGCCTCCGGAAGGTCATTCGTGACAGAACCCCGCCAGACCGGCGCCGACGTTCGCTCGCTCACCGACACCCTGATCGCCCACGCGCAGAGCGCCGGCGGCCAGTTGACGTCGGCCCAGCTCGCGCGCACCGTCGAGTCCGCTGAGGTGACCCCGGCCCAGGCCAAGAAGATCCTGCGGGCGCTCTCCGAGGCGGGGGTGACCGTGGTCGTGGACGGCTCGGCCAGCACCCGTCGCCGGGTCGCCGCGGCCCGGTCCGCCACCCCGGCCTCGCGTGCCACCACCGCCAAGACCACCAAGAAGGCCGCCGCGCCCGCCCCCAAGCAGGCGCCCGCCGCCGACGAGGCCCCGGCGCCCGCCCCGCGCAAGGCGGCGCCGCGCAAGGCCGCCGCCACCACCGGCGAGGTGGCCGCCAAGGCCGCCGCGCCGGCCGCCAAGGCGACGAAGTCCACCCGCGCCACCAAGGCGACGGTGGCCGCGGCCGGCAAGGCCACCAAGGCCGCCGCCGGCAAGGCCAAGGGCGAGGGCGCCGAGGGCGAGATCGACCCCGAGGAGCTCGCGGCCGCGATCGAGGACGTGGTGGTCGAGGAGCCGGCCGAGCTGACCAAGGCCGCCGAGGCCGACGCGGCCAGCTCCGCCACGGACAACGACTTCGAGTGGGACGACGAGGAGTCCGAGGCGCTCAAGCAGGCGCGCCGCGACGCCGAACTCACCGCCTCGGCCGACTCCGTCCGGGCGTACCTCAAGCAGATCGGCAAGGTTCCGCTGCTCAACGCGGAGCAGGAGGTGGAGCTCGCCAAGCGGATCGAGGCCGGGCTCTACGCCGCCGAGCGGCTGCGCGCGGCCGAGGAGGGCGAGGAGAAGCTCACCCGCGACATGCAGCGGGACCTGGGCTGGATCTCCCGCGACGGCGAGCGCGCCAAGAACCACCTGCTGGAGGCCAACCTCCGACTGGTCGTCTCGCTGGCCAAGCGCTACACCGGCCGCGGCATGGCCTTCCTGGACCTGATCCAGGAGGGCAACCTCGGTCTGATCCGCGCGGTCGAAAAGTTCGACTACACCAAGGGCTACAAGTTCTCCACGTACGCCACCTGGTGGATCCGGCAGGCGATCACCCGGGCGATGGCCGACCAGGCCCGCACCATCCGCATCCCGGTGCACATGGTCGAGGTGATCAACAAGCTCGGCCGGATCCAGCGCGAGCTGCTCCAGGACCTGGGCCGCGAGCCCACCCCGGAGGAGCTGGCCAAGGAGATGGACATCACACCGGAGAAGGTGCTGGAGATCCAGCAGTACGCCCGGGAGCCCATCTCGCTGGACCAGACCATCGGCGACGAGGGCGACAGCCAGCTCGGTGACTTCATCGAGGACTCCGAGGCCGTCGTCGCGGTCGACGCCGTCTCCTTCTCGCTGCTGCAGGACCAGCTCCAGCAGGTGCTGCAGACGCTCTCCGAGCGTGAGGCGGGCGTGGTACGCCTGCGCTTCGGCCTGACCGACGGTCAGCCGCGCACCCTGGACGAGATCGGCCAGGTGTACGGGGTGACCCGGGAGCGGATCCGGCAGATCGAGTCCAAGACCATGTCCAAGCTGCGTCACCCGTCCCGTTCCCAGGTGCTCCGCGACTACCTGGACTGACCCCTTCACGTCAACCAGCCGTGTCGGTTTGACCACTAGCCGTAGAACACTCAAAGGTGATCGGTCGGTTGCCTGTTTGTGATCGTTGACGTGGCACCCTTGACACACGGCACACTGTCTCCCTGCCATGTGTGACCTCGGTCGCCCGCGGGCACACAGGGAAGGCAGGGCCCGACGAGGGTGTTGCACGATGGGTGAGCAACGACCGAAGAGAGTGTTCATCGGTGACGACCAGAGGAGGAAGGCGATGACCCCGACCCTCACGCCGCCGCCCGAGACGGTGGCCCCCCCGGCCGCCGATGAACGGTGCGACCGCTGCAATGCTGCCGGCAAGCTCCGGATCACTCTGGCGGGTGGGAGCGAGCTGGTGTTCTGTGGGCACCACGCGAACAAGTACGCGGAGGATCTCGTGAAGATCACCGTGAAGTACGCGACGGACCCGGAGTTCAGCTGGCGTGGCGCCGATCTGATGGCGAACTGAATCCGCAACCACATAACGACGACATAGCCGGCCGGGAGCCCCAAGGGGCTCCCGGCCGGCTTCGTCTGCGCTCACTCCCCCGCCGCGCCCCGCGCCCCGCGCCCGAGACGGCGCACTTTCACGGAATGAGTGGCCTCGACGCGCCGAATAGCCACACTTTCCGGGAAAGTGGCTGGGATCTTGACGGCCGGGCCGGGTGGGGTCGCCGGGGCGGATGGCGTCAGAGGGTCTGCACGGTGGCGATGCGCTCTTCGAGCTGCTCGATCGTCGCCTGGGCGCTGGGCGGGCCGCCGCAGAGGCGGCGCAGCTCGGCGTGGATCTTGCCGTGCGGCTGGCCGGTGCGGTGGTGCCGGGCGGCCACCAGGGCGTTCAGCTGGCGGCGCAGGGCCACCCGACGCTGGGCGGCACTCATCGGTGCGGCCGGCGCCGCGGGGGCGTCAGCGGCCGGCTCAGCGGTCTGCGTGGCCGCCCGCCGGCGCTGCGCGGCGAGCTGTTCGGCCTGCCGCTTGGTGAGCAGCATGGAGACCTGGTCGGCGGTGAGCAGACCGGGCAGGCCGAGGTATTCCTCCTCCTCGGGGGTGCCGGCCTGTGCGGCGGTGCCGAAGGAGGCGCCGTCGAAGATGACCTGGTCCAGCTCGGCGGTCGCGGAGAGCGCGGTGAAGCGCTTCTCCAGCTCACCGCTGGCCTGGTCGTCGCGTTGGGCGCGCTCCAGCAGGTCGTCGTCGAAGCCGTCGGACTCCTTGGGCTTGCCGAGCACGTGGTCCCGCTCGGCCTCCATCTCGCTGGCCAGCCCGAGCAGGTGCGGCACGCTGGGCACGAAGACCGAGGCGGTCTCCCCCGGCCGGCGGGCCCGCACGAAACGCCCGATCGCCTGGGCGAAGTAGAGCGGGGTGCTGGCACTGGTGGCGTAGACGCCGACCGCCAGCCGGGGAATGTCGACGCCCTCGGACACCATCCGGACCGCGACCAGCCAGCGCTGCTCGGACGCCCCGAACGTCGCGATCCGCGCGGACGCCCCCACGTCGTCGGAGAGCACCACCGCTGCCTTCTCGCCGGTCACCTGCTCGATCAACTTCGCGTACGAGCGGGCGTTCTGCTGGTCGCTGGCGATGACGAGACCACCGGCGTCCGGCATGCCGGCGTTGCGCAGCACGGTCAGCCGGGCGTCGGCGGCCCGGAGCACCTGCGGCATCCAGTCCCCGGCCGGGTCCAGGGCGGTACGCCAGGCCTGCGCCACCAGGTCCTGCGTCATCGGCTCGCCCAGCCGCGCCGCCAGCTCGTCGCCGGCGTTGGTGCGCCACCGGGTCTCCCCCGAGTACGCCAGGAAGAGCACCGGCCGGACCACGCCGTCGCGCAGCGCGTCGGAGTAGCCGTAGACCGAGTCGGCGCGGGAGCGCAGCAGCCCGTCGCCGCCGCGCTCGTAGCTGACGAACGGGATGGGGTTGTCGTCGGAGCGGAACGGCGTACCGGTGAGCATCAGCCGGCGTACCGCGGGCTCGAAGGCGGCCTTGACCCCGTCGCCCCAGGACCGGGAGTCGCCGGCGTGGTGGATCTCGTCGAGGATGACCAGCGTGCGCCGGGTCATGGTGCGCCGCCGGTGCACCTGCGGGGCCATGCCGACCTGCGCGTAGGTGACGACCGCGCCGTGGAAGTCGGCGGAGGAGTGCACGTCGGCGTTGCGGAACGCGGCGTCGAGCTGGATGCCGACCCGCGCGGCGGCGCTCGCCCACTGGGTCTTCAGGTGCTCGGTCGGAGCGACCACGGTGACCGCCTCGACGGTGCCGTCCACGAGCAGCTCGGCGGCGATCCGCAGGGCGAAGGTGGTCTTGCCGGCGCCGGGCGTGGCGACCGCGGTGAAGTCGTCGGTGCGGCGGCGCAGGTACTCCACCATCGCCTTGCGTTGCCAGGCACGCAGGGGCGGGAACGTCTCTAGCGCCGGCAACCGGGCTGCCACGCGAGGCTCCTCTCCGACCGCACCATGGCGGACCCCGGCCGAGGGCCACGGGTACCGCCGCCCATGAAAACGCCTCCGCGCAGAAGATGCCGCGAAGGCCGACTCAGCATAACCAGCCCACGCCGCTCGCCCCACTCGACGCCACGCTGGTCACATCCGCCACCCCCGCCCGCTCCCCGCCCGACGCGGTTTGCGGTGTGTCGCGGCATCCCGGCCCGGGGACACCCCGACACGCCGCAAAGGGCGCGGGGGCGGGGCGGGGCGAAAGGGAGGGTTCGAGCGGGTGGTCAGGTCTGGGGGCCGCGGACCCCGGTCTTCGGGGGGCGCAGCGTGGCCACCGGGGCCGACCAGCGCCGCCGCAGCGCCACCAGCCGCAGCGCGAAGACCAGCAGGGCGGCGACGGTCAGCGGCGCCGTGCCGGCACGTCCGGTGGCGTCGAGCAGGGCCACCGCGACCGCGCCGGCCAGCGCGGCCACCGCGTAGATCTCCCGGCGCAGGACCACCGGGATCTCGGCGGTGAGCAGGTCCCGGCCCAGCCCGCCGCCGATGGCGGTGAGCATGCCGATCACGCAGGCGCCGACCGGCGGCACGTGGGCGTCGAGTGCCTTGAGCGTGCCGGTGACGGTGAACAGCGCCAGGCCCGCCGCGTCCAGCACCAGCACGGTGGTGCGCAGCCGGGCCAGCTGCGGGTGCAGCCAGAAGACGGCGGCGGCGGTCACCGCGGCGGTGGTGGCGTACCGCCAGTCGGCGAAGGCCAGCGGGGGCACCTCGTCGATGGCCAGGTCACGGAAGATCCCGCCGCCGAGGGCGGCCACGAAGCCGACGAAGACGACGCCGAAGAGGTCGAGCCGTTTGGCCACCGCCGCGGAGGCCCCGGAGGCGGCGAAGACGGCCACCCCGGTCAGGTCGGCGAAGAGCAGGGCGGTGGAGGTCGTCACACCGCCGAAGGGTACGGGGGCGGCCGGTCCGGCCGCCGCGGATCACTCACCGTACGAGTCGTAGATCTCCTTGCACTTCGGGCAGACCGGCGAGCCGGGCTTGGCGGCCTTGGTCACCGGGAACGTCTCGCCGCAGAGCGCCACCACGTAGGTGCCCATGACGGCACTTTCGGCGATCTTCTCCTTGCGGACGTAGTGGAACATCTCCGGACCGGTGTCCGCGTCCTTCAGCTCAGGGCGTTCGAGAATCTGTGTGCTCACTGTTGACACCTCCAACTTTTTAGTTTGGCAGGTCGGTGGGGGGCGGTCCACCGCAGCCCACCCGAGGGCGGCCCGTACGGTAACGGAGGTGACCAACTTTCACACCCGTCTCGGCGCTGAGGTCGCCGACGCCCTGCGTGACGGTCGACCGGTCGTCGCCCTGGAGAGCACCATCGTCTCGCATGGTCTGCCCCGACCGGACAACCTGCGAGTGGCCCGCCAGATCGAGCGGGCCGTACGGGAGGCCGGCGCGGTCCCGGCCACCATCGGAATGGTCGGCGGCGAGCTGGTGGTGGGGCTCGATGACGCCCAGCTCACCCGGCTCGCCACCGTCGACGGAGTGAGCAAACTCTCCGTACGCGATCTGGCGGTGGCCGCCGCCACCGGCGCGGACGGCGCCACCACGGTGGCCGCCACCAGCGCGGTCGCCGCGGCGGCCGGGATCGGTGTCTTCGCCACCGGCGGGCTGGGCGGCGTGCACCGGGAGGCGGCGCAGACCTTCGACGAGTCCGCCGACCTGGTGACCCTGGCCCGGACGCCGATCGCGGTGGTCTGCGCCGGGGTGAAGTCGATCCTCGACGTGGGCGCGACGCTGGAGCGGCTGGAGACCCTCGGCGTGGGCGTGGTCGGCTACCGCACCCGGCGGTTCCCCGGCTTCTACCTGACCGACGCCGGCTTCGACCTGGACTGGTCGGTGGACTCCCCGGCGCAGGTGGCGGACGTGCTGGCCGCCCGGGAGCAGCAGGGGGTGCACGGCGGCGGGCTGATCGTGGCCAACCCGCTCCCGACCGACGAGCAGCTCGACCCGGCGCTGCACGACCGGACCCTCGCCGAGGGCCTCGCCCGGCTGGGCCGCGAGGGGGTGACCGGCAAGGCGGTGACCCCGTTCCTGCTGGCCCACTTCCACTCGGCCACCGAGGGCGCCAGCCTGGCGGTGAACGTGCGGATCATCCTGCGCAACGCCGACCTGGCCGCCCGGATCGCCGTCGCCGCGGCCGCCCTGCGCGCCGACGCGCCGGCATGACCGGCCCGTCCCGCGTGGTCGTGGTCGGTGACCTGATCACCGATGTGGTGGCGGTGCTGGCCGGGCCGCTGGCCACCGGCTCGGACACCCCGGCGACGATCCAGGTGAGCGGGGGTGGCCAGGCGGCCAACACCGCGGCGTGGATCGCGGCGCAGGGCGTGCCGGTGACGCTGGTGGGCGCGGTCGGCGACGACAGCGCCGGGCGGGACCGGGTGGCCGAGCTGGAGCGGGTCGGCGTGGAGTGCGCCGTCGAGGCCCATCCGGGCTGCGCCACCGGCACGGTGATCGTGCTGGCCACCGCCGGGGAACGCACGATGGTCACCGAACGCGGCGCGAACCTGCGGCTGACCGTCGAGCACGTCGAGCGGGCGCTGGCCGCGGCGCCGGACGCCGCGCACCTGCACCTGTCCGGGTACTGCCTGCTGGACGCCGCGTCGCGGCCGGCCGGGCTGGCGGCGTTGGCCGCCGCCCGCGCGCGCGGGCTCACCACCAGCGTCGACGCGGCCTCCGCGGCGCCGCTGCGGCGGGTCGGCGCGGCGGCCTTCCTGTCCTGGGTACGCGACGTCGACCTGCTCCTGGTCAACGCGGACGAGGCCGGGGTGCTCGCCGGCGGGCTGGACCCGGGGGCGCAGGCGCGGGCGCTGTCGGTGTCGGCCCGGCGGGTGGTGGTGAAGCGGGGCGAGGCCGGGGCGGTCTGGGTCGACCGGAGCGCGACGGTGAGCGTGGCGCCCGCCCGGCGGGTCGCGGTGGTCGACGTCACCGGCGCCGGGGACGCCTTCGCGGCGGGCCTGCTGACCGCCTGGCTGGGCGGCGCGGAGCCGCGGGCGGCGCTGGGCCGCGCCGGCGATCTCGGGGCGCTGGCCGTCTCGACGGTGGGCGCCCGACCGACGGCCTGAACCGGGCGGACCCGCACGAGGCGGACCCCGCATGGCGCGACGGGCGCATGACGCGGACGGGCGCCGGACCGGACGGTCCGGCGCCCCGACGGTCAGGGTTCGACGTCGATGATCTTGTGCGGCCGCTCCTCGGCGGTCAGGCTCATCGGCGGCGTCTCGTCGCGCATCCTGGGCTGGAACTTCCCCGCCAGCCGGTGCTGCTCCTTCGGCGGGCGGTCGTTGGCCAGCAGCACTGCCAGCCACGGGATGAGCACCATCCCGACGGCGCACAGCGGCAGCCAGAGCCAGAGCAGCGGGGCCTCCACGCCGACCAGGATCGCACCGGCGATCACGCAGGCCACCCGGATGCCCATCATCAGCACGTACCGCTTCTGCCGGCTGGTGAGCTGGTCGTCCTGGCTGCGCGAGGCGTCGGTGATCAGAATCGGCTGGTACGCCTGACGCTTCACCACGGGCCTCCTCGAGGGGATTACGACCCATCCTGTCACTCCCGGGCCGTGATCAGCGAAAATCGACTCATCCCAGTGCGTGTTACGCCCGTGGTACGCTCCGCCCGTGGGCAACCGCTTCAGCTTCACCGACGAGGCGTTGACCAACCTGCGGGTCTACGACGTCACACCCGGGGAAGTCTGGGAAGCCCTGCACAGCACCCGCCGGGTGATCCGGCACCTGGGCGACGACGTCATGGTCGTCTACGCGGCGAACCGCCGCGGCAGGCGGCTGGCCGTGCTGCTCGCCGAGGCCGACGGCACCGACAACGACTGGGACATCCTCTCCGCCCGCGACCTGAGCGACGTCGAGGCCAAGCGCTACGACGAGGCCGTGCGGAGGGATCGCCGACGAGGAGGCGGTCACGATGAACCGTGACGACGCGACCAAGCAGTTCCACGGTGGCGACGACGCGTTCGCCGAGCTGATCGACGAGAGCCAGCCGGTGGAGCTGCCCACCCCCGACAGCGACGTGCCGATGGTCAGCCGCTCGGTACGCCTGCCGCTGGAGACCTACGAGCGGGTCCGGGCGGCCGCCGAGGCCCGGGGCATCGGCGTCACCACGCTGATGCGGCAGTGGATCGAGGCCGGGCTGGCCGACCTGGACGACTCCGCCACCGTCTCCCTCGCCGACGTACGGCGGGCACTGGCCTCGCTGTCCCGCCCGACCGCCGCCTGACCGTCCGTCACAACGGTGGCGGCGAGGGCTGCTCGGGCGGACGGCCGCGCGCCCGCAGCGCGTCTGCCAGCGCGATTCCCGCCACCACCGTCGAGGTGGCGGCGGCGACCGCCAGCGGGGGCAGCCGCGTCATCAGCGGCACCATCGCCACCAGCACGACCAGCCCCAGCAGCCGGGACCGGGACACCCGTCCGAACACCTCGTACTCGAAGCGCGCCCGACCGAGCACGAAGAGCGCCGGGCCGCCGATGATCACGGTGAGCCAGGCCGGGTCGGTGTGCCCGCCGGGGTGGGCGATGACGAGCTCGTAGCCGACGGCGGAGGCGACGATGCCGGCCACCATGACCAGGTGGGTGTACGTCGCCGACTCGGCGAGCCGCCCCGGCCGGGCCGACCCGGCCACCGCGTCCGCCAGCACCGTACCGGCCCGGTAGAAGTAGATGCGCCAGAGCAGCGCCGTGGTGGCAAACGTGATGGCGAAGGCGACCCACCGCGCTGGGGTGAACTCGCTCCCGCTCAGCGTGAATCCGCTGATGAGGATCATCTCCCCCAGCGCGATGATGATGAACTGCTGGTAGCGCTCGGCCAGATGCTCACCGGTGACCGTCCAGGAGGAGGCGGGCAAACGGCCACGTCCCGGCAGCGGCCAGCCCAGCCGCCCCGCACCGTAGTCGATGATCACCGCGACGGTCCACAGCGCTCCGCGGGCGTCGTCGTGCAGGATCGCTCCGGCGATCCACGGCACCCCCGCCACCACCGACCAGGCGAGGATGCGCCCGGCGACGTGCCGCTCCCGATGACCCCGCATCACCACGGTGAGGACGAGCGGGCGGCCCACCTGGACGGCGACGTAGCCGACCGCGAAGGAGAGACCACGGGTGTCGAACGCCTCCGGCAGCGACACCGCCATCACCATGCTGCCGAACATCGAACCGGCCACGACCAGCTGGAGAGCCGGCAGATCGGGGTTGTAGCGGCTCGTGGTCCACGTGGTCAGCGACCACACGAACCAGAGGGCGAGCAGGAGCAGCAGCGTCTGCCCCGCCTCGGGCAGGAAGAGCCTCCGCTCCACGGTGAAGTCGTCGACCAGCCGGTTCGACACCCGGGTGAGCGCGAAGACGAAGGCGACGTCGAAGAAGAGTTCCAGGAAGGTCGCCCGCGGCGAGGTCTCCTCGCCGCGGAGGAACTGCTTCCCCGGTTGCGCCACCATCCCCCGCCCGCCGTCGTCGCCCGACGCACTCACGATCGCGCACGGAAGGACGGCCGGGTCAGGTTTTGGCCCCCTTGGCCGCCGCCTTCATCTGCTGCTTGGACTCGCGCACCCGGCGCAGCGACTCCGGGTCGGTGATGTCGGCCACCGACCGGTACGCGTCTGCTTCGCCGTACCCGCCGGCGGCCTCCCGCCAGCCGTCCGGGCGCACGTCGTACCGCTTGCCGAGCAGGGCGACGAAGATCTGCGCCTTCTGCTTGCCGAAGCCGGGCAGCTCGCCGATGCGGCGCAGCAGTTCCCGCCCGTCGGCGGCGTCCGACCAGAGCCGGGCGGCGTCGCCGTCGTACCGGTCGACGAGCACCTGGCACACCTGCTGGACCCGGGCCGCCATCGCCTTCGGGAAGCGGTGCAGCGCCGGTGGCCGGGCGAAGATCTCGACCAGCGCCTCGGGGTCGTACCCGGCCAGCTCCCGGGCGTCCGGCTCGTGCCCCAGCCGCTGCGCCAGCACGTACGGCGAGGTGAACGCCTTCTCGAGTGGGATCTGCTGGTCGAGGACCATGCCGGTCAGCAGGGCCAGCGGGCTGCGCTCCAGCAGCCGGTTGGCCTCGGGGTCGATGGGCAACGAGAGCGTCATGCGCCCATCCTGCCGGTCGGCGCGACGGGCGCGTCGTCGACTCCCCGAGCGGGCGCCGGACCCACAGGAACACCAAGGTTAGCCTGTGCTAACTTCTCCCCGTCGGCGGGGGGCCCGCCGGCCGGAGCCGAAGGAGTGCCGCCGTGCCCGTTCCCGCCCACAGGTCCCTCGCGGTCACCGTCGCCGCCGGCCTGCTCTCGTTCGGCCTGGTCGCCTGCGGGTCCGGCGAGGACGACGCCGCCGATCCCGGCAAGCCCGGCGACAAGACCATCACCGTCTACAGCGGCCGCAACGAGGCCCTGGTCAAGCCGCTGCTCGACAAGTTCAGCCAGCAGACCGGCATCACCATCAAGACCCGCTACGCCACCACCGCCCAGCTCGCCGCCCAGCTGGTCGAGGAGGGCGGCAAGTCGCCGGCCGACGCGTTCTTCGCCCAGGACGCCGGCGCCCTCGGCGCGGTCGCCAAGCGGGACATGTTCGCCCCGCTGCCCGCCGCCGCACTGGACAAGGTGCCGCAGAGCTACCGGGCCCGCACCGGCCAGTGGGTGGGCGTCAGCGCCCGCGCCCGGGTACTCGCGTACAACGCCGACAGTGTGCCCGCCGCCGAGCTGCCGACGTCGGTCTTCGCGCTGACCGACCCGAAGTGGAAGGGCAAGATCGGCGTCGCCCCGACCAACGCCTCGTTCCAGGCGTTCGTCACCGCGATCCGGGTGCAGCACGGCGACCAGAAGGCGAAGGACTTCCTCGCCGGCCTCAAGGCCAACGAGCCGCAGATCCGGGACAACAACATCAAGATCGTGGAAGAGGTCGACAAGGGCACCATCGCGGTCGGCCTGGTCAACCACTACTACCTCGGCGAGGTGGCCAAGGAGAAGGGCACCACCCCGGACGCGCTCAAGGCCAAGCTGCACTTCTTCCCCGGCGGCGACACCGGCGCCCTGGTCAACGTCGCCGGCGTCGGCGTGCTCAAGCGTTCCGCCGAGGACCCGGACACCAAGGCCTTCGTGGACTTCCTGCTCGGCCCGGAGTCGCAGCAGTACTTCGCCGAGCAGACCTTCGAGTACCCGGTGGTCACCGGGGCCGGCACCCCGGCCGGCGTGCCGCCGCTGGCGGAACTGGACACCCCGGACATCGACCTGAACGACCTGGACACGCTCGACGCCACGATCGGCCTGATCAAGGACTCGGGGCTCGTACCCTGACCGCCCCGACCACCACGCCCGAGGCAGGGCCGGCCCGTTCCGGGCCGGCCCGCTTCGGCGTACCAGGGTCGTTGCGCCGGCTGGCGCCGCGCCCGGCGCTGCTCGCGGCCTCGACCGCCGCGGTCGCCGTGGCCCTGATCCCCCTGGTCTATCTCGCGGTACGCACCGCGGAGGCGGGCGCCGACCGGGTCGTCGCCGAGCTGTGGACCGAGCGGGTCGGGCTGCTGGCGGTCCGCAGCCTCGCTCTGGCCGCCGTGGTCACCACCGCCTGCGTGCTGCTCGGCGTGGGCGCCGCCTGGCTGGTGACCCGGACCGACCTGCCCGGCCGGCGCGCCTTCGCGGTGCTCGCCGCGCTGCCGCTGGCCGTGCCCACCTACATCGCCGCGTTCGCCTGGGTCTCGCTGTTCGACCGGTTGGAGGGCTTCTGGCCGGCCGCGCTGGTGCTGACCCTCTGCTCGTACCCGTACGTCTTCCTGCCGGTCGCGGCGGCGCTGCGCGGCGCTGACCCGGCGCAGGAGGAGGTCTCCCGCTCGCTGGGCCGGGGCGGCTGGCGCACCTTCACCGACGTCACGCTGCGCCAGATCCGGCCGGCGACCGCCGCCGGGGCGCTGCTCGTCGCGCTCTACGTGCTGGCCGACTTCGGCGCGGTGTCGATCCTGCGCGCCGACACCTTCACCCGGGCCATCTTCATCGCCTTCGACCTGGGTTTCGACCGCACCGGCGCGCTCGTGCTCTCCAGCGTGCTGGTGGCGCTGACCGTGCTGCTGCTGGCCGGGGAGACCGCCACCCGCCGGCGCGGCGCCCGGTACGCCCGGCTCGGCGGCACCCGCCGCCCCGCCGCCCGGCTGCGCCTCGGTCCGGCCCGCTGGCCCGCGCTCGCCGCGCTGCTCGCGGTGGCCGCGCTGGCGCTCGGCGTGCCGGCGCTCAGCCTGGCCCGTCGGTTGGTCAGCGGGGTGTCCCGACCTGGCGCGCTCGGCGAGGTCGCCACGGCCGCCGGCAACTCGCTCTGGCTGTCGCTGGCCGGGGCCGCGCTGACCATGCTGCTGGCCCTGCCGCTGGGGCTGCTCACCGCACGCGCCCCCGGCCCGCTGGCCACCGCGCTGGACCGGCTCGCCTACCTGGCCCACGCCCTGCCCGGGGTGGTGATCGGGCTGTCGCTGATCTTCTTCGGCATCAGCGTCGCGTATCCGCTGTACCAGACGCCGTGGCTGCTGGCGCTGGCCTACGCGACGCTCTTCCTGCCGCTGGCCGTCGGCGCGGTGGCGGGTGCCGCCGCCCAGGCGCCACCCGGTCTGGAGGAGGTGGCCCGCTCGCTGGGGCGCGGACCGCTGGCCGTGCTGCGCACGGTCACCCTGCCGCTGACCCTGCCCGGGATCGGGGCGGGGGCGGCGCTGGTCTTCCTCACCGGCATGAAGGAACTTCCAGCCACCCTGCTGCTGCGCCCCACCGGCACCGACACCCTGGCCACCGAGCTGTGGACGGCGACCTCCGTCGGGGCGTACGCGGCCGCCGCTCCCTACGCGGCGCTGCTGGTGGTCATCTCGGCGCTGCCCACCTGGTGGCTGGTCGCCCGGGGCGGCCTGCTCGACAAGGAGGACCGATGAGCGAGGTGGTGCTGACCGGCGTCGTCAAGCGGTACGGCCCGGTGACCGCGCTGGACGGCGTGGACCTGACCGTCCCGGCGGGCGCGCTGACCGCCGTCCTCGGCCCGTCCGGCTGCGGCAAGACCACCCTGCTGCGCTGCCTGGCCGGCTTCGAACGCCTGGACGCGGGAGCGATCCGGGTGGACGGGCGCGAGGTGGCCGGCCCCGGTCGGCACCTGCCGGCGCACCGCCGCCGGATCGCCGTGGTGCCGCAGGAGGGCGCCCTCTTCCCGCACCTCACCGTCGCGGCGAACATCTCATACGGGCTGGACCGCGCCGACCGGCGGGGCGACCGGGTCGACGAGGTGCTGGCCCTGGTCGGGCTCGCCGGGTACGGCGACCGGATGCCGCACCAGCTCTCCGGCGGCCAGCAGCAGCGGGTCGCGGTGGCCCGGGCGCTGGCGCCGCGCCCGTCGCTGGTGCTGCTCGACGAGCCGTTCAGCGCGCTCGACGCCGGGCTGCGCGCCGGGCTGCGGCACGACGTCCGGGAGGCGCTGCGGGCCGACGGGGCGACCGCCGTGCTGGTCACCCACGACCAGGGCGAGGCCCTGTCGGTGGCGGACCGGGTGGTGGTGCTGCGGTCCGGGCGGGTGGTGCAGTCCGCCGCGCCGGGCACGCTCTACCGGGAGCCGGCCGACCAGTGGGTGGCCGGGTTCGTCGGCGACGCGGTGCTGCTGCCGGCGGTCGCATCGGACGGCACCGCCCGCAGTCCCCTCGGCGCCCTGCCGCTCGCCGGCGCCGCGCCGGACGGTCCGGTGACCGTGCTGGTCCGGCCCGAGCAGCTGCGCCTGACCCCCGCTCTGGGCGGCGAGGAGGTGACCGCGACCGTGCTGCGGCACGACTTCCACGGCCACGACGCGCTGGTCGCCCTCCGGCTGGCCGACGGTACCCGGGTCACCGCCCGGGTCTGGGACGACTCCGAGCCCGTCCCGGTCGGCACCGAGGTCTCCCTCCGCGTGGAAGGCCCCGCCCGGGCCTGGCCCGCGGAGCCCAGCCCCGCTCCGGTCGACGAACCGGCGCTGCCGGTCTCCTGACCCGTCCGGCCGTCCCCGCACCAACCGAGATCCACTCCGTTTGCGGCGTGTGGCGGTATCCCAAGGCGCCGGGACACCGCGACATGCCGCAACCCGTGCCGATCATCGCCTGAGCACGGGACGCGGCCCGGTGGACAGGGGTGGTGTCCACCGGACCGCGCCGGACGGTGCCGTCAGTTGACGACGAAGAGCAGCCGGTTCGGCGAGCCCGTGCCCGGGTTGGTCACCCTGCCGGTGGTGGCGTTGGTGGTCAGGTAGCTGGCCACCTGCGCCGGGGTGTACGACGGGTTGGCCGAGAGCACCAGCGCCGCGGCGCCGGCCACGTGCGGCGAGGCCATGGACGTGCCGCTGATGGTGTTGGAGGCGGTGTCGCTGGTCCGCCAGGCGGACAGGATGCTCGACCCCGGCGCGAAGATGTCCACGCAGGAGCCGTAGTTGGAGTAGGACGCGCGGGCGTCGCTGCTGGTGGTGGCGCCGACGGTGATCGCGGCGGCGGCCCGGGCGGGCGAGTAGCCGCAGGCGTTGGCGCTGGAGTTGCCGGCCGCCACCGCGTACGTGACGCCCGAGTTGACCGAGTTGGTCACCGCGTTGTCGATGGAGGTGCTGGCGCCGCCGCCGAGGCTCATGTTGGCCACCGCCGGCTTGACCGCGTTGGCGGTCACCCAGTTGATGCCGCGAACCACGCCGGTGGTGCTGCCGCTGCCCGAGCAGTTGAGCACCTTCACCGCGATCAGGCGGACGGCCTTCGCCACGCCGTACCGGTTGCCGCCGACGGTGCCGGCGACGTGGGTGCCGTGGCCGTTGCAGTCGGTGTTGTTGCTGTCGACGGTGTTGGTGCCCCAGCTGGCCCGGCCACCGAAGTCGGTGTGGGTGGTCCGGATCCCGGTGTCGATGATGTACGCCCGGACGTTGGAGGCCGTGTTCGGGTACGTGTAGCTGGCGTTGAGCGGCAGGGTGCGCTGGTCGATCCGGTCCAGGCCCCACGGCGGGTTGGCCTGGGTGCCCTGGACGGTGACCACCCGGTCCTGCTCGACGTAGGCGACGGCCGGGTCGGCGGCGAGCCGGCGGGCCTGGCCGGCGCTCATCTTCGCGCTGAAGCCGGTGAGGGCGGCGCTGTAGACGTCGGCGACGCTGCCGCCGTACCGCTTGGCGAGGGTGGCGGCGCGGTCCGGCACGGCGGTGCGGGCGGCGAGGGTGTTCGCGGCGCCGACCGCGTCGGTCCGCAGCACGACCAGGTAGCTGCCGCTGATCGCGCCGGCCGCGGACGCGCCGCGGACCTCCCCGGTGGGGGCGGCGAGGGCGGGGGTGGACGCGGCGACGGAGAGCGCCGCCGCGGCGGCCGTGACGGCGAGGGCGCGGATCGCGCGGCGCCGGGGGACGGGCAGAGCTGACATCGTCTGACTCCCTACCGGTACGCCCCGGGCAGGCTGGTGGCCGCCGGGACGCCCATCGACGGATGTTGGGGCAGATGCTAGCCACACATCGATGACCATAAAAGAGATAACAACCAATCAATACAGCTCGCGGTATGGATGTCGCGGGTGCCGGCCGATCGACCGCCGTCGGGGGGCAGGATGGCGACGTGGACCGACACGACATGCTGCTCTCCCCCGCCGGCGTCGAGGCGCTGCGCACCGCGCTGACCCGGGCGGACTTCACCTCGAACGGGATCGCCGGCCGGCTCGGTGCGCAGGCCACCGGCGGGGTGGCCCGCAACGACTTCCGCGCCGCCCTGCGCGCCACCGAGGACCGCGACCCGCTCGCCACGCTGATCCGGGTCTTCATCTGCGACCAGACCGAGCCCGAGGCGGCGGTCGCCGCCGCGCTCGCCCCGCTGGACCTCGCCGAGGCGCTCGCCGGCGGGCTGGTCGAACGGCATGGCGACGGCCTGCGCGCCGGCGTCGACCTGGAACCGTACGGGGACGACTGGTGGGTCCTCGCCGACGTACCGGCCAGCGCCCGCCCCGGCCGACCGCTGCACAGCGAACACGTGCTCGGCATCGGCGGCGCCACCCAGACGCTGATCGGCGCCACCGTCCGGCGGCCGGCGCAGACCGCGCTGGACCTGGGCACCGGCTCCGGCGTCCAGGCGCTGCACCTGGCCACCCACGCCCGCCGGGTCACCGCCACCGACGTCTCCGAGCGGGCGCTGCGCTTCGCCGCCACCACCGCCGCGCTCAACGGCCAGGACTGGGAGCTGCTCCGCGGCGACCTGGTCGCCCCGGTCGCCGGACGCCGCTTCGACCTGGTGGTGAGCAATCCACCGTTCGTGGTCGGCCCGGGCACCACCACCCACGTCTACCGCGACTCCGGGCGGGTCGGCGACGCGATCGGCGCCGAGCTGGCCGCCGCCGCGCCGGGCCTGCTCACCGAGGGCGGCACCATGCAGTACCTGGCGAACTGGGTGCACGTGGCCGGCGAGGAGTGGCACGAGCGGGTGACCGGCTGGTTCGCGGGTACCGGCCTGGACGCCTGGGTGATCCAGCGCGAGGTGGCCGACCCGATGGCGTACGTCAACCTCTGGCTCACCGACGTCGGCGAGGCGGCCGACCCGCAGCGGATGGCGGCCTGGCTGGACTGGTTCGACGCGCACAAGGTGGAGGCGATCGGCTTCGGCATCGTCTCGCTGCGCCGGTCCGGGCACGCCGACCCGGTGATCCGGGTCGAGGACCTGCGCCAACGGGTGGAACCCCCGATGGGCGACCGGATCGCCACCTGGTTCGACCGCCAGGACTTCCTCCGGGTACGCGACACCGACGGGCTGCTCGCCGAGCGCTACCGGGCCGCCGAGGGGCTCCAGCTGCGGCAGGAGGCCACCATGGGCGACGAGGGGTGGGCGGTGGACCGGCAGGTCCTCACGATGCCGCACGGGCTGCGCTGGAGCGAGGAGGTCGACCCGCTGGTGCTGGCGCTGGTCGGCGGCTGCGACGGCCGGCTGGCGCTGCGCGACCAGCTCGCCCTGCTGGCCGCCGCGCACGACGTCACCCCGCAGGAGCTGGCCGAGGCGGCCGGCCCGATCGTGGCGCACCTGATCGAACGCGGCATCATCGAGCCGGTGACGGCGTGACGCGGGTCGCGCCGGCGGTGCCGGGAGGCGGCCGAAGGGGGGTCCGCTGATGCGGGCGGTGGTGCAGACGGTCGGCCGGGCGAGCGTGACGGTCGACGGCGCGGTGGTCGGCCAGATCGACGACGGGCTGCTGGTGCTGCTCGGCGTGACGCACGCCGACACGCCGCAGGTGGCCGGGACGATGGCCCGCAAGATCCACGAGCTGCGCATCCTCGACGACGACCGCAGCGCCGCCGACACCGGCGCCCCGATCCTGGTGGTCAGCCAGTTCACCCTCTACGGCGACGCCCGCAAGGGCAGGCGTCCGAGCTGGACCGCCGCCGCCCCGGCGGAGGTCGCCGAACCCCTGGTGACGGCGGTGGTGGAGGCGCTCCGCGACCGCGGCGCCAAGGTCGAGACGGGCCGCTTCCGCGCCCACATGCTGGTGGAGAGCGTCAACGTCGGCCCCCGCACCCTCCTCCTCGACCTCTGAACCCCGCCCCTCCCGCCCCGGCCCCCGGCCCCCGGCTGGTTGATCAAGAAGTTTGCGTCGGCCGAGCCCGCTTTTTCCGACGCAAACTTCTTGATCACCGGCGAGGGGCGGCCGGGAGTGGGGGTCAGAAGAAGAGGCCGCGGCGTTGGATGGACTGGCGGAGCCAGCCGTCGAGCTGGGCGGCCCAGTCGGTGCGGTCCAGGGTGGCGTGGTCGACGGTGAAGCGGCCGAAGGCGTCGCGGCCCTCGGTGAGGATCCCGCCCCGCTTGTCCATCTCCAGCACCACCTGGGTCTGCTGCGGGTCGCTGATGAAGGTCAGCTCCAGCTGGTTGATCGCGCGGGCGTACTGCGGCGCCGGGTGGAACTCGATCTCCTGGTAGAACGGCAGGCTCTGCCGTACGCCGTAGATGTGCCCCCGCTCGACGTCGGCCCGGGCGAACCGGAAGCCCAGCCGCAGCAGCGCCTCCAGCAGCCGCTCCTGCGCCGGCAGCGGGTGCACCGCCACCGGGTCCAGGTCGCCCTTGTCGACGGCCCGCGCCACCTCCAGCTCGGTACGCAGACCCATCGTCATCCCGTGCAGGTGCTGCCCGTACAGGTCGGTCAGCGGGGTCTCCCAGGGCACGTCGAAGCGGAACGGGATGTCGTACCGCTGGCCGGGCTCCAGCCGGAACGGGCCGGTGACCTGGCGGCGGCCGAACTCCTGCGTGGTGTCGTACTCGGAGTCGGCGCCCTCCACCTCGACCCGGGTGACCAGGCCGAGGGCCACATAGGAGACGTCCACCTGGTGGTCCCCGCCGGCCACCTGGATCCGTCCCTCCAGTTGACCGCCCGGACGGCAGTTCGGGTTGGCCAGAACGGTTTCCACCGAGGGACCACCCACACCCATCGCCTGCATGAGCCGCTTGAAGACCACCACGTCCTCCGTCGCCTGTTCCGGTCGGCCCCGGTGGCCGACCGCTGGCACGGTAACCGTCGCCGGCAAGCGGACCGGGCGACGACACCCGGCAACCGACCGGATTGCTGTCGGGTCCCCGATCGCCTCACTCCCGTTTCACGCCCCGGTTGGAAAGCTGTCTGTCACCGGCACCACTGGGGCCGGTACGCGGCACAGAAGCGGACACGGGGAGAGACTGAGATGGCCCTGCAGATGATCGAGAACCAGACGCGCCCGGCCGCCACCATCGACGCCGAGCACGGCACGGAGACCCTGACCGACCTGGACGCGACCGACGAGCGCGGCATCTCCACCGACCTCGTCCGGGCGTACCTGAACGGGATCGGCCGGACGAAGCTGCTGACCGCCGCGCAGGAGGTCGAGCTGGCGAAGCGGATCGAGGCGGGGCTGTTCGCCGACGAAAAGCTCTCCGCCTGCACCCCGGTCTCCGCCGAGCTGAAGAGTGACCTGGAGCTGATCGTGGCGCAGGGCCGCGCCGCCAAGGACCACCTGCTGGAGGCCAACCTCCGGCTGGTGGTGAGCATCGCCAAGCGCTACACCGGGCGCGGGATGGCGTTCCTGGACCTGATCCAGGAGGGCAACCTGGGCCTGATCCGCGCGGTGGAGAAGTTCGACTACGCCAAGGGCTACAAGTTCTCCACGTACGCCACCTGGTGGATCCGGCAGGCGATCACCCGGGCGATGGCCGACCAGGCCCGCACCATCCGCATCCCGGTGCACATGGTCGAGCAGGTCAACCGGATGGTCCGGGTCCGCCGCGAGCTGTCGGTCTCGCTGGGCCGGGAGCCCACCGTGGCCGAGGTGGCCGTCGCCCTGGAGATCCCCGAGTACCAGGTGATCGAGCTGATCTCGTACGACCGGGAGCCGGTCAGCCTGGACCAGGCCGTCGGCGAGGACGGCGAGAGCGCGCTGGGTGACTTCGTCGCCGCGGTCGACCCGCGCCAGGAGCCGGGTGACGCGGCCGCCAACGGTGAGCTGCGCAACGAGGTGAGCATCGTGCTGGCCACCCTCTCCCAGCGGGAGCAGGCGGTGATCCGGCTGCGGTTCGGCCTGGACGACGGCCGGCAGCGCACCCTGGACGAGGTGGGCAAGGAGTTCGGCCTGTCCCGGGAGCGGATCCGGCAGATCGAGAAGGTGACGCTGCTCAAGCTGCGCGCGCCGGAGCGGGCGCAGCGGCTGGAGGCGTACGCCTGCTGACCCGACCCCGATCGGAGGGCCCCGGCGGTTCGCCGGGGCCCTCCGGCGTGTGGCGCCTGGGTGATGTCGTACTCCTCGGGCAGGGTCGGCGGATGAACTGGACGCTGGAACTGGTGGTGGTACCGGTCAGCGACGTGGACCGGGCCAAGGAGTTCTACGCCGACCGGCTCGGCTTCGCCGTCGACCACGACACCCGCGTCGGCGACGACGTGCGCATCGTGCAGCTCACTCCCCCGGGTTCCGGCTGCTCGGTCGTGATCGGCCGCGGCGCGGTGCCCGACATGCCGCCGGGCTCGCTCAAGGGCCTCCAACTGGTGGTGCCCGACCTGGAGAAGGCGCGCGCGGAGCTGGTCGCGCGGGGCGTGGAGGTCAGCGAGATCCAGGTGTTGGGCGAGAATCCCCGGCCGGTGCCGCACCCGCTGGACAATGTGGGCTTCGTCTTCTTCACCGACCCGGACGGCAACGCCTGGGGCGTGCAGCAGATCTCCAGCCGCGGCTGAGCCGCGACTCAGAGGCGCCGGGGGCCGGTGTCCGGGCGGGCGCCCGCCGAGCCGACCCGGACGCCGGCGTGCAGCACCGAGATGCCGTCCGGCCGGGCCAGCACCGGGTTCAACGTCAGCGACCGGACCCGGGGCTGCTCGTCGGCGAGCCGGCCGACCCGCAGCAGCAGGTCGACCAGGGCCGCCCGGTCCACCGGCGCCGCGCCCCGGTGCCCGCGCAGCAGCGGCGCGGCCCGTGGCTCGTCGACCAGCTCGGCGGCGTCCCGGTCGGTCAGCGGCACCGCCCGCCAGGCCCGGTCGCCGAGCAGTTCGGTGGCGACGCCGCCCAGACCGAAGCCGACCACCGGCCCGAACGCCGGGTCCTCCATCAGCTCCACCACGCACGCCACGCCGGGCGGGACCATCGGCTGGACCAGCACGTCCGGGCCGAAGACCGGGGCCATCTCGGCGTACGCGCGGCGCAGCGCGACCGGGTCGGCCAGGTCGAGGCGTACCGCGCCGAGGTCGAGCCGGTGCCGCAGGCCGGCGGCGGCGGCCTTGAGCGCCACCGGCCAGCCGAGCCGGTCGGCGGCGGCGACCGCCTCGTCGGCCGTGGCGGCCGGCGCGGAGCCGACCACGTCGATCCCGTACGCGGCGAGCAGCCCGGCCGGGTCGGTGGCATCGGCGCGCAGCGCGGCCTGCCCGGCGACGGGGTCCACCCGGGGCAGGTCGGGCAGCGTGCCCGGGTCCCGGCGCAGCCAGGCCGCGTACGTGGTGACCCGGGCCAGCGCCCGCACCGCCTCCTCCACGCTCGGGTACGCCGGCACGCCGGCCGGCACCCGCCCGGCCAGGAACGTCGCCACGGTGGGCTTCCCGGCGGCGAGTGCGGTCGGCAGGGCGGCGGTGAAGTCCGCCTCCTCCATGGTGACCTGGCCGGGCAGCGGCGGGGCGAAGACGGCGACCAGCGCGTCCACCCCCGGGTCCGCGGTCGCCTCGGCCAGTGCCGTGCTGAACTCGGCGGTGCCCGCGTGCGGGCCGACGTCGCGCGGGTACCCGTCGGCGACGGTGAGCCCCTGGGCGGCGCAGGCGGTGGCGGCGAGCCCGGTCAACGCCGAGGAGTTGCCGACCACGCCGACCCGGGGCCCGGCGGGCAGCGGCTGGCGGGCCAGCAGCAGACCGACGTCGAGCAGCTCGGCGACGGTGTCCACCCGGATCACCCCGGACTGGGCGAAGAGCGCGCTGACCGCGGCGGCGTCCAGCGCCGGCCCCGCGCCGAGCCCGGCCGGGCGGGCGAGCGAGGCGAGCGCGACCACCGGCTTGTCCCGGCCGATCCGCCGGGCCAGCCGGGCGAACTTGCGCGGGTTCCCGAAGGTCTCCAGGTAGAGCAGGATCACGTCGGTGCCCGGGTCGTCCTGCCAGTACTGGAGCAGGTCGTTGCCGGAGACGTCGGCCCGGTTGCCGGCCGAGACGAAGCTGGACAGGCCGAGCCCGCGCCGCTGCGCCTCGGCGAGCAGCGCCACGCCGAACACACCGGACTGGCTGAACAGGCCGACCCGGCCGGGAGCCGGCAGGACGGGGGCGAGGGTGGCGTTGAGGCGTACCTTCTCGTCGGTGTTGGCCACGCCCAGGCAGTTCGGGCCGACCACCCGCATGCCGGCGGCGTGCGCGGCCCGGACCAACGCGCGCTGCGCCGCCGCGCCCTCGCCCCCGGCCTCGGCGAAGCCGGCGGAGATGACCACCAGGCCGTGCGCGCCGGCGGCGGCGGCGTCCGCGACCACCAGGGCCGCCGCGTCGGGGGCCACGGCGACGACCGCCAGGTCGATGTCGAGACCGGCGTCGGCCGCCGACGGGTACGCGGGCAGCCCGGCCACGGTGGCCGCGCTGGGATGCACCGGCACGATCGCGCCGGGGTAGCCGCCGTCGCGCAGGTGCCCGAGCACGGCCGCGCCGACGCCCTGCCCGGTGGCGCTGGCGCCGTAGACGGCGATGCCGCGCGGGGCGAGCAGCCGGGCGATCGAGCGGGCCTCGGTGCGGTGCTCCCGGCCGCGCTGCACCTCCAGCGTCGACTCGGTCGGGGCGATCGGGAAGCTCAGGTGCACCACGCCGTCGGCGAACTGGCGCTGGACCTGGTACCCGAAGTCGGAGAAGACCCGCAGCATCGCGCCGTTGGCGGGGAGCACCTCGGCCACGAAGTGCACGATGCCGGCCCGCCGGGCGGCGTCGGCGAGGTGCTCCAGCAGCACCGAGCCGATCCCCCGCCCCTGGTAGGCGTCCTCGACCACGAACGCCACCTCGGCCTCCGGGGCTTCCGGGCCGAGCCGCTCGTACCGGCCGACGGCGACGATCCGGTCCCCGGCGAGCACCACGAAGGCCTCCCGGTCGCGGTGGTCGACGTTGACGAAGCGCTGCAGGTCGCGGTCGGGGATGCGCGGGTACGGGGAGAAGTAGCGCAGGTAGCGGGTGCGCTCGGAGAAGCGCGAGTGCATCGCCACGATCGCCGGCCCGTCCTCGGGGCGGATCGGACGCAGCTGGCCGGTGCTGCCGTCGCTGAGCAGCACGTCCACCGGTTGGTCGACAGTGGTCACCGGTCGGTCCCCTCCCCGGGCCACCGGCTCAGTCGCGCGGGTCGTGCGGGTCGAGCCCGAGCAGCGGGAAGACCGCCTTGCGGGTGGCGGCGATCGCCCGGTCCACGGAGGTCGGCTCGCCGGTCGGCTGCCACGGCTCGTACCCCGGGTCGGCGTCGTCGGTCATCCGCAGCGGGATCTCCCGGCCGGGCAGCCGCTTGGCGACCAGTTCCCGCCAGGCCGGCGGGGTCAGGGTGGCCGGCGCGATCGGGTCGCCGCCGGCGATCGCCAGCAGGTGGGTCCAGGCCCGGGGCACCACCTCGGCCAGGGCGTACCCGCCGCCGCCGAAGGCCACCCAGCGGCCCTCGCAGAGCTCGTCGGCGAGCGCCCGCAGGGCCAGGTAGGTGGCGCGCTGCCCGTCGAGGGTGAGGTGCAGGTCGGCCAGCGGGTCCAACCGGTGCCCGTCCGCGCCGCACTGGGTCACCAGGATCTGCGGCCGGAACGCGCGCAGCACCGACGGCACGATCGCGTGGAAGGCGCGCTGCCAGCCGGCGTCGTCGATGCCGGGCGGCAGCGGCACGTTGACCGCGCTGCCCTCCGCGCCCGGGCCGCCGGTCTCGTCGGGGAAACCGGTGCCGGGGAAGAGCGCCAGCGGGGTCTCGTGCAGGCTGACCGTGAGCACCCGCGGGTCCCGGTAGAACATCTCCTGCACGCCGTCGCCGTGGTGCACGTCCACGTCCACGTACGCGATCCGCTCGGCGCCCAGGTCGAGCAGGCGGGCGATGGCCACCGCCGGGTCGTTGTAGACGCAGAAGCCGGCGGCCCGGTCCGGCATGGCGTGGTGCAGCCCACCGGCCACGTTCACCGCGCGGCGGGCCTCGCCCCGCCAGACCGCCTCGGCGGCGGCGACGCTGGCCCCGGCGATCAGCGCGCTGGACTCGTGCATCCCCTCGAAGGCGGGATTGTCGGAGGTGCCCAGCCCGTAGCCGGCGAAGAGCGGGTCGCGCGGCGCGGCCCGGACGGCGTCCAGGTAGTCCGGCTGGTGCACCCGGGTGAGCAGCGCGTCGTCGGCCGGCGTCGGCCGGACCAGGCGGACCCCGGGCCGGTCGAGGACACCCAGCTCCCGGGCCAGCGCCATGGTCAGCTCGACCCGCACCGGGTCGAGCGGGTGCTCCCCCATGTCGTAGGCGAGCAGGGCCTCGTCCCACACCACCACCGTGTCGTCCGACATGGGATTATCGTCGCACGAGCGCCCGCCGCCCACCGCACGCGCTGCTCAGCGCTGTGGTGTCTCGCCGGTGGCCACCGGCCGGTCCGGGTCGGCCACCCAGTTGCTCCACGAGCCGACGTAGAGCGCGGCGTCCGGTCGCCCCGCCAGGTGCAGGGCGAGCACCGCTTGGGCGGCGGTCACCCCGGATCCGCAGTACGCCCCGACCGGCGTGCCCTCGGTCACCCCGGCGGCGGCGAACCGCTCGCGCAGCGCCTCGGCGGCCGGGAAGCGCCCCTCGGTGACGTACTCCGGGGCGGGCAGGTTCACCGCGCCCGGCACGTGCCCGGCGACGGGGTCGATCGGCTCGGTCTCGCCCCGGTAGCGGGGCGCGGCCCGGACGTCGAGGAGGACGCCTTCGTCGGCGGCGGCGAGCGCCGCTGCGGCGGCGGTGTCCAGCACCGGCAGCGCGCCGGGGCGGACGGTCACGTCACCCGGGGGCGGGGCGGGCACCTCGGTGGAAATGGGCAGGCCGGCGGCGAGCCAGGCCGGCCACCCGCCGTGCAGCAGCCGTACCGGTCGGTGCCCGACCCAGCGCAGGGTCCACCAGGCGCGGGCGGCGGCCATGCCGTCGCCGCCGTCGTACACGACGACAGGGTGACCGGCGCGGACGCCGGCGGCCCGCAGCACGGCCTGCAGGGCGGCCGGGTCGGGCAGCGGGTGCCGGCCGGCGGCGCCGGGCGGCCCGCAGAGCGCGGTGTCCAGGTCGACGAAGACCGCGCCGGGCAGGTGACCTGCGGCGTAGTCCTCGCGGCCGGGCGGGCCGGTCAGCCGCCAGCGCACGTCGAGCAGGGTGGGCGGGTCGGGCTCGGCGAGCGCGGCGGCGAGCTGCTCGGCCTCGATCAGCGGCTCCTGAGTTCCGGACATGGCGACCAGTCAACACCATCCGGGCAGCGACCTGGCGGTTCGGCACCGGCCATTGTCGGGGCCGCGGGGTAGCATCGTGCACCGGAGGGCTGACGTGAAACACGATTTGGTCGACACGACCGAGATGTACCTTCGCACCATCCTCGAGCTCGAGGAGGAGGGTGTGCCGCCGCTGCGCGCGCGGATCGCCGAACGGCTGCGCCAGAGCGGGCCCACCGTCAGCCAGACCGTCGCCCGGATGGAGCGCGACGGGCTGCTCACCGTCGAGGGCGACCGGCACCTGACGCTGACCCCGCGGGGTCGCAACAGCGCCGTCTCCGTGATGCGCAAGCACCGCCTCGCCGAGCTGCTGCTGGTCAACGTCATCGGGATGCCCTACGAGGAGGCCCACGAGGAGGCCTGCCGGTGGGAGCACGTGATGAGCGACGCCGTCGAGAAGCGGGTCTACGACCTGCTCAACCGACCCACCCGCTCGCCGTACGGCAACCCGATCCCCGGGCTGGAGGAGCTGGGCTCGCCGGAGCCCGCGGCCGACACGGTCGAGGGTGAACGCAACCTGGCCTTCCCCGGTCTCTCCGGGACGGTCGTGGTCCGCCGGATCTGCGAGAGCGTGCAGACCGACGCCGACGTGCTGCGCCAGCTGCACGCCGCCGGGGTCGACCCGGGCGCCACGGTCACCGTCGCGCAGGAGCGGGACGGGGTGTTCATCGACCGCTCGGGCGAACGGGTCCGACTGCCCCGCGAGGTCGCCTCGCGGGTCTTCGTCGCCGCCCACTGACGGCTCGGGCCGCCTGCGCTCCGGGGCCATCGCCTCGGAGCGCGCGGGCGGCCCGCTTCCCTGACGCGCCCTGCCCCGAGCCTCACCTGGCCCGGGTGTTGATCTTCTTCGCCAGGGCGACCAGCTTGCCGGTCAGCTCCTCGGCCTCGGCCTTCGGTGCGCCACGCTCACACGTCCACTGCAGGGTGGCCAACCGGTCCTCGGTGGCCAGCCAGCCGACCTCGGCGACCGGACCGTGCTTCGCCGTCTTGGCGAGGGTGCGGCGGTAGGCGGCCTGGCCCAGCTTCGACACCTTGGCCGCCCCGTCCGGCAGCACGTCGGCGTTGAAGGTCGGCACGTCGATCGAGGTGTCGGTGACGGTCAGCGTCAGCTCGGGCAGGGTGGCCCCCTCGGCGCGGACCACGCAGGTGTGCGTGTCGCCCTTGTCGCTGGCGGCGGCCACGTCGAACCGGACGCCGAGGTGCTCCTCGATCACCGCGAAGTCCAGCAGCCGGCACGCGCCGCCCGAGGAGGCGGCGGCCACCTCCACCGTCACCGGGTCCACCGCCGGCACGGCCACCGGTCGGGGCTGGGCGCCGCAGCCGGTGGTCAGCAGGACGGCTGAGGCGGTGAGCCAGATCCGGGCGTGCACGGGGAACCTCCGCGATCGTCGGCGGGGGCCCGCCGGATGTCCGTCGGACACCGTACGGGCAACCGTGCCGACGCGAAAGTCCTTCGGCGCGTACCCGAGGCGGGCCCTCGTCGAGGGTCGCGGTCCGCGACCGCCGCGTCACCCCGGCCTCTTCAGGCCGGCGGCAGGTCGCGCATCCGGCGCAGTGGCGAGCACACCACGAACAGCGCCGCGCTCCACGTCCCCAACGCCGTCAGGACCAGCGCCGGCCGCAGCCCCCACTGGCTGCCCAGCGTCCCACCGAAGAGCGCGCCGAGCGGCACCACCCCGAAGCAGATCCACAGGAACGAGGCGTTGACCCGGCCGAGCAGTTCCGGCGGGGTGATGCGCTGTCGGTAGGACAGGATGGCGACGTTGAACAGCACCGCGTTGGCGGAGAACGCGGCGAGGCCGACGGCGTAGAGCGCCAGGCCCCAGCCGGGCCGGGCCAGCGGCACCAGCAGGTAGAGCGGCCCCGGGACGGCCATCGCGACCCAGATCACCCGCGCCGAACCGAGCCACCGGGAGAGCCGGTCGGCCAACGCGCCGGTGACCAGCCCGCCGACCGCGCCGAGCGAGAACACCACGCCGACCACCGCCGGGGAGGCGTGCAGCTCCCGCACCAGGTAGGTGACCTCCAGCGAACTGGTCGCCATGGCGAAGAAGTTGGACGCGGTGCAGCAGGCCAGGATCCGCACCAGGATCGGCTGCCGGCGGACGAACCCCAGCCCCTCGGTGAGGGCGACCCGCACCGGCACCCGATCGCCGGTGGCGGGTCGGGCGGCGGTCGGCTGCCGGATCAGCAGCAGCGTCACCGCGCTGACCACGAAGGCCAGCGCGGTGCCGAGGAAGGTCCACGCCGTGCCGACGAGCCCGGTCAGCGCCCCGCCGACCGTCGGCCCGACCAGTTGGGCCCCGTCCTGGCTGACGGTGAGCCGGGCGTTGCCCTCGACGAGCCGGTCCGCCGGCACCAGCCGGGGCAGGGTGCTCTTGTAGGCCACGGTGAACAGGACGGTCAGCACGCCGCAGAGCCCGACCACGACGTACAGGAAGGGCAGGGTGAGGCGACCGACCAGGGCGACCACCGGCAGCGACAACAGCAGCGCGGCGCGGCCGAGGTCGCAGGCGACCATCAGCCGCCGCGGATCGACCCGGTCCGCGAGCAGGCCGGCGGGGAGCGAGAAGAGCAGGTACGGCAGCCACGCCAGGAAGGTCAGCAGGGAGACCTGGAACACGCTCGCGCGCAGGGTGTCGGCGGCGAGCAGCGGTACCGCCACCCCGGAGATCCGAGTGCCGACCTCGCTGACCGTCTGACCGCCCCAGAGCAGGGCGAAGTCCCGGCTACGCCAGAGCGTCCCGGCGCGGCGGGGCCGCTCCGGCGCGACGGTCGCCAGTTGCCGGGTCACGGGTCACCACTTTCCCGCGGCGGGACGGCCGACGAGGGCCGGCACCGAACCGGCGGCTCGGCCGACCCAACCTAGGCGGCGCCACCGGTGCGGGCACCCGAATATCGCCTGGCCGGCGGTCAGTCGTCGACGTACGGGCAGTGTCGGCAGCCGCGCCCGCAGCAGGTGCCCCGGCGGGCCAGGAAGCCGGCGCTGAGCACGAAGAGCCCGCTGGCCGGGTCGAGGTAGCCGGCCTCACCGGCGGCGAGCGCGGCGGCGTGGGCCGCGAGGATCCGCTCCCGGTCGGGATGCTCCGGCGGCAGCCGGGACGGGTGCGGCTCGGTCAACGGTCGGTCCGCCAACGGTCGCCGCTCTGCACCCACCGGCGCAGTCTACGAAGCCGTCCGCCGTCTCCCGCCACCCGTCACCGCCGTCACACGCCCGGCGGGCCGGTCTCGGCACGGACCCGGGTGAGCAGGTCGACGAACGGGCCGGGCCGCTGGAACAGCGACCGGTGCCCCGCGCCGTCGAGCACCACGTGCTCCTTGCGGGGCGCCTGGAGCTGCGCGTACCACTGCCTCGCCAGCACCAACCGGCCGGGCACCTCGTGGACGCCGTCCACCAGGTACACCGGCACCTGGAGCTGGCGGACCTCGCGGCGCAGGTCGAGGTCCTGGAGCCGCGGGTAGAGCACGTCCCAACCGTCGAGCGTGCCGCCGAGCACGTGCGCCTTCTCCAGCAGCGTGTACTCGGGCACGTCCAGGTTGGTGACCGCGCCGTCCCGGCCCTCGCTGGTGCCGGTGCGGTCGTGGTCGAACGCGCCCGTCTCGTTGGCGAGCAACGGCTCGTAGGTGTACATGTCGGCGTACGGCGGCGGGCCGAGGTCGGTGAGCTGCCGCGCCAGGTCGGACCGGCCGGTGCGGCGGGCCCAGGCGATGGTGTCGGCGTACTGGCTGCGGTCGGCCGCGCGCAGGTCGACCGCCTGGCCGACTCCCACGTACGCCCGGAACAGCTCCGGGTGCCGCTGCACCGCCGTCACCCCGACCAGCGAGCCGCCGGAGTGCGCCATCAGGTAGACCTTGTCCTGCCGGAACCGCTGCCGCAGGTGGTCGACCACGGCGACGGCGTCGGCGACCTCGCTGTCCAGGGTGAACGTCGACGAGGGCGCGAAGGCGGCCCAGGACTTCGCCGCGCCGCGCCGGTCCAGGGTGGCCACCACGAAGTGCCGTTCCAGCCCGGCGAGGTGCCGGCGTACCGCGCCGATCTCGGAGCTGCCGGGCGCCCCGGGCAGGAAGAGCAGGACGGGCGCGCCGGCGTCCGCCCCGCGCAGCATCAGCCCCAGCTCGCGGTCGCCGCTGCGGACCGTGGTCAGCTCGGCGACGCCGCCGGCGATCGGTGCGGTCCTCGCCGGCAGCGCCACCGCCACCGTGACCAGCAGGAGGAACGCGGCGAGCAGGCCGACCGCGCCTCGGCCCAGCCAGACCCGCAGCCGATGCCGTGGCACGGACGGACGGGTCCCGCCGCCCGCCACGTCGTCCGGGCCGGTCGCGAGCGGACGGTCGTCGTCGCTGGCCGGGCGGTCCGCCCGGGTGGCGGTGCGACGGGCGATCCCGGCGCCGTAGGCCGCCCCGACCAGCAGCGGCAGCAGGGTCAGCAGGCCGTGCAGGCCCCGGCCCAGGACCAGCGCCCCGAGGCCGAAGCCGCTCAGGTGCGGGGCGTCCACGGAAGGCCCGCGCAGCGGCATCCGGACCACTTCGACGGCGACCGCGAAGAGCACCGGGGCGGCCAGCATCGACCAGCGGGAACAGCTGAGCCAGCCGGCGAGCAGCCCGACGGCGAGGCTGACCAGGACGGAGCTGACGGCGTCGACGTTTCCACCCGGGCCGCGCGGGGTCCACCAGCCGACGACCAGGCCCCAGGCGACCGGGGCCAGGGCCGCGAGGGCCAGGAGCAGGCGGGTACGGGGAAACGACGGCTGCGCCATGACACCTCGCCGGGGCCGAAGTCGGTTGGACCGCCAGCCTAGTGAAGATCAGGCTCACCGGCTGTCCCGTCGTGGTGACCCACCGCGTACTGCGGCGCCCGCAATCGGCGAGAGTGGACCCGGGACATCCCGGCCGACCTGATCGATCGTGTCGCAGGGCTGCGGAATGCTGGACGCCGACGGGGGTTCGACTGTGGAAGGACGGCAGATGAGGAAGATCGTCGTACACCTGAGCGTGTCGCTCGACGGGTTCTTCGAGGGCCCCGGCGGCGACCTCGGGTGGCACCAGGTCGACGACGAGCTGCACCGGCACTTCAACGCCGAGCTGCGCACCATGGGCGGCTTCCTCAACGGGCGACGCAGCTACCAGCTGATGGCCGAATTCTGGCCGACCGCCGACCAGGACCCGGCCAGCACCGCCCCGGTGGTGGAGTTCGCCGGCATCTGGCGGGACATGCCGAAGATCGTCTACTCCCGGACGCTGGACACGGTCGACTGGAACGCCACCCTGGTCCGGGACGTCGTACCCGACGAGGTGCGGCGGCTCAAGGCCGAGCCGGGCGGCGACCTGGCCCTCGGCGGGGCGGACCTGCTCAGCACCTTCCTGCGGCACGACCTGGTCGACGAGTACCGGCTCTACGTCCACCCGGTCGTGCTCGGCGACGGCCGCCAACTCTTCCCCGCGTCGGGCGACCGGCAGCCGCTGCGCCTGACCGGGACCCGCACCTTCGGCAACGGCGTCGTCCTGCTGCGGCACGAGCGCGCCCGGGCCTGACGCGATCGGCCAGCTCGCCACCCCACCTGTGGGGCGACCCGGTCCGGTGCAGATCGGCGGCCGACGAGCCCGGACGCAGCGACCGCACCGGCGGGCGGCGCCGCCCCGGCGAGAGGGCGGGAGGGCCCCGGGTAAGGGCGTTGGCTTTCCCGTCGGCCCGGCCTATGGTGGGCGACATGCGTCTGTCCGGGCAGCAGGAGAGCACCGCCGTCAGCACGACGGCGGCGCCCGCTGCTGTCCGCCGGCCTGCCCTTCGGGTCACCGTGGCGACCCGCGTCGTGCGAGTCGCCGTCGCGCCGTCGCGCGCCGGCTCGGTCGCCCCCGGCCTGCCGAGTCCCGCCGGACGTAGCCCTCCTGGACCGGTGCACACCACGTGAACGGCCACCAGGGCGAAGCTTCCACAGCTTCGGCCCTTTTTTCTTTTTCCGAGGAGCTACGCCATGACCACGCACATCCAGCCGAGCCAGCAGAACTGGATCGACGAACTGCGGTCGACCCTGACGTCCGACTTCGAGATGCACACCGCCCGGCTGACCGAACTCACCGCCGACACCGGTGATCCGGCCGAGGCCCACACCCGGGACGCGCTGCTCGCCGGGACCCGGCAGAGCCTGGAGCAGATCACCGGGGCACTGCGGCGCATCGCCGAGGGCCGGTACGGGATCTGCGAGCGGTGCACCGGGCCGATCCCCCAGGAACGCCTGGAGGTGCTCCCGCACGCCCGCTTCTGCGTGCCCTGCCAGCAGAAGCAGCGCTGACGTACCGGGCGGGGCTGCCGCACCGACGCGGCAGCCCACGCTCGTCCGGCTTCGGCCGACCGCCGCGGCACCCGGCGAGTCCAGGTCAGCCGAACCAGGTCATCGCCTGCCCGTGCGAGCGGGTCCAGGCAAGCGGCTGCCCGTCGAGCGCCAGCACGTTGTACAGCGCCTCGCCCGGCGGCTCCGGCAGCCCGTCGTGGGTCAGCACCTCCGGGGCCTCGTTCGAGATCCAGTGGCCGGGCAGCCCGCGGACCACCTCGGCGAACGCCTGCCGCCGCGGGGCCGGCACCTGGTAGAGCACGGAGGTGTGGAACACCACCAGCGTCGCCCCGGCCGGCGCCCGCGCGGCCAGTGCCGGCAGGTCGTCCACCAGGTCGCCGCGGACCAGCAGCGGCGGCTCGGCCGCGGCGACGGCCGCCGCCGCCC
Source organism: Micromonospora sp. A200 (assembly GCF_029893845.1). Classification (NCBI taxonomy): domain Bacteria; kingdom Bacillati; phylum Actinomycetota; class Actinomycetes; order Micromonosporales; family Micromonosporaceae; genus Micromonospora; species Micromonospora sp. A200. The sequence continues at coordinate 223,038 of NZ_JARXXY010000002.1, forward strand.
GCAGCCGGGCGCGGCGGTGCTCGTGCTCTGGCCAGATGAGGGCGTCGAGCCAGTCGACGTCGGCGGGATCGGTCACGTCGAGCGGGTTCAGGTCCAGGCCGGCCCGCCACACCACCTCGGGTAGGCGGTTCGGCGGCGCCATCCCGGTGACCGCGCACTCGCAGACCGGTTCGCCCGCGCCGAGCAGGTGCTCCCCGTAGCGGTAGGCGTACCGGTCGGGGTAGAGGCAGAGCCCGGCGGACGCGCCGACCTCCAGCAGCGCGAGCGGCTGCGGCAACGCGGCGAGCACCGGCAGCAGTACGGCACACCGCCCCGGCTCGTTCGTCTGGGTGGCCCGGGTGCGCAGCTCCGCCTCGACCGCCGACCAGTTCGCCACCGTGAACTCGCGGAACGCGGCCCGATCGGCGACCGGCCCGCCGAGCCACCGCACGACGCCGAACAGCAGGTTCGGCTGCCGCTTGCCCGGCGGCAGCGTGCCGAGCAGGGCGAGCAGTTCCTCGTCGCGCGAGACGGCGAGGGACAGGCGCTCGTACCCGGGCGACACCCCGCGCGCCTCGCGCGCGGCGAACTCGGCGTAGCTCGCGGCGATGGTCATCTTTCGATGATCGCAGTCCTGGAAGTACGACGCGTGCTGGGCGTCGCCCGACTGAGCCTTTCCACCAGGCTGACCAGGTTCACCCGCTAGGTCGAGGAGTTCGCGGTCCCTTCTTTCGGCTCCGCAGCTCGTCGAGGTGCCGCTCCTGATGCTGGCGGACCATCGCCTCCCAGGCTTCCTGGTCGTCGTCCGGGTCTGGCGGGATCCACCGGTGCGAGCCGTCGCTGTAGTGGAACCGCTCGTCGCCGCCCCGGATCACGCTCACCGGACCCAGCCCAGGAACCGCCGGTGCAGCAGGCCGGCCGGCATCCAGGTCAGGTCCTCGGCCGCCCACACCAGGTAGGACCCCATGTACAGCGCGAGCGACACCGGGGCGCCCTCGAACTCGGCACGCAGCTCCCGGCGCCGGGTCGTGCAGGGCCACGGGCCGCCGCAGCCGCCGCAGCTCCAGATCGGCAGGACCGGGCCGTGCGTCGTCACGGCAGGCCGTCCAGGAAGCGCCGGGTGATGGCGCGTGCACGCCAGCCAGCCGCCCATTCCGCTTGATAACAGGGGTACGGAGCCAGTCGGGCCCACCACGACCGGCAGCCGGCGCACAGGCCGTCGGCGCCGGGCAGGTGCATCGACAGGATCTGGTCAACCTGATGCTCCGTCATGGTTGTTCCTCCCCCGGCCAGTGGCCTCGACGAATCGGGATGCGGTGCCTGGTGCGGCAGGGCAGATCTCCGCCGCAACGACAGATGCGCCGCCAACGCCGCCACGACCACACCGGACGGTGGCGACGCGCCAGGGTGAGGGCGGCCGCGAGTAGGTACTCGTCGTACGACACGCGCTGCCTCATCCTGGCCCCATCTAGACTCCTATTTTGGAAGCCCACTGAAGATAAAAGTTGGACTTCTACTTTGGGAACCTCTACGCGGCGTGTCGTCATCGACTGTTCTGAAGGGGCGATAATCAGCCGATGGTCAATCCGACGATCCAGCGGCGCCGGCTTGGTCTCGCTCTCAAGCGAGCACGTGAGCGTGCCGGCAAGACGCAGGACGAGGCCGCCGCCGTCATCGACGCTGCAGCAAGCAAGATCAGCCGGCTTGAGCTTGGACAGTCGGGCATCAAACTGACCGACCTGAACCTGCTACTCGACTTGTATGGGGTCACGGGCGACGAGGCCGAGCCGCTGCGGGAACTCGCCCGAGCGGGACGCCAACGCGGCCGCTGGAGCACGTACCGCAACGCGGTGCCGGACTGGTTCCGTCAGTACCTCGATCTGGAGGGCGACGCGTCGGAGATCCGCTGGTACCAGCCGGAGGTCATCCCTGGCATCCCCCAGACCGAGCCCTACATCCGCGCGATGAATGCCACGGCCCAGCCACGGACGGCTTCGGAGGACGTGGACCGGCAGATTGCCGTACGTCTGGAGCGACAGGCGATCTTGCAACAGGACAGCGGGCCAGAGGTCAGTTTCATCCTCAGTGAGTCGGCGCTGCGGCGAAGCATCGGGGACGCAGCGACGATGCGAAACCAATTACTTCACCTCGCGGAGGTTGGCAAGCAGCCGAACGTCGTGCTCCAGGTCTTCCCGTTCGCCGCGCAGACCTACGAGACGGCGTCCTTCAACTTCATCATCCTGCGCTTCGGGGACGACGCGGCGTCGGACGTGATCTACGTCGAGACCTTCACTGACGCCGACTACCTCGATCGGCCGGACGCGGTGCGGGCCTACACTCGGTTGTGGGACCGCCTCCGGGCAGCCGCTCTCGGGCCGGTAGAGTCGCGCAAGCTCATCCTGCGGATGGCGGACGATATAAAGCGGTGACAGACCTAGGGGGTGGTCATGGAGACCTCGGATCGCCCGGTCTGGCGCAAGTCCAGCCGCAGCGACAACAACGGCGGCGCATGCGTCGAGGTCGCGAGCCTCGGAAGCAGCATCCTGGTTCGTGACAGCAAGAATCCAGCAGGAGGCATGCTGGGCTTCACCGCAGCCACCTGGGACAGGTTCATCCGGCAGATCCCCACCAGGCTCACCGGCAGATAGAGCTTGGCAGCGCACCGCATGAGATCGCACCGCCACCCGAAGACAGGCCAAGCCAGCAAGCCGGAGTGCCTGCATTTCCGGGCCCGCCGTCCCGGACTATGACCGCACAGCCTGAGCCAGCGGACGTCTTCGACTCCCTGCTTAGGCAACGCCAGTAGCGGCGCATCCCAACGCCCTCAGGTCGGGGCCGGCGGGAGTATCAGCGGTCCCGACGACACCTGCTGGCGCTAGGTCGCTGGGATAAACCGACGAAAAGGCCCTGCGGGTGAGTGCGGCAGGCCGATGAGATGCGTCCCGGATACCGGCTCAGTGCTTGCCAGGTGGCTTCCGAGCATGGAGGTCAGGCTCGCGGCAACGGCGGCGAGGTCGGCGGCTGAGCCGTGGAAGGTGGGGATGGAGCAGCCGCGGGTCGGGACGAGTTCGTCTCGCGGGGAGACCTCTTTCCAGAAGGTGTGGAACGGCTCCAGGCCACCGGCGCCCATGACGATCGCGCCGGCGGCCTGGTCGATGGCGTGGGGTCCGTTCGGGTTGGTGCGGTCGCTGACTGTGAGCAGGCCGAGGGTGCTGGTTCCGGCATCTGTGGCGGCTTGAGCGAGGAGTGGCCGAGGGGTGCTGGTGGCCAGGTCATCGAGCAGTTGGCCGATCGCTCGGGAGACAGTGGCGTCAATGATGACATCCGCGGCTGGGAGCAGCGTTGCGAGGTCGTTGGGGTAGCGGGTGATGTGGGCCTCCACATCGATGTCGTCGCGGATGGCCGTGATGCGCTGTCGAAGGGCTTCGGCTTTGCCTTCACCGATGTTGTTCTCGGTGAAGTTCTGCCGGACCAGCAGTCCTCCGGTGATGATGCCGGGGTCGCACAGGATGAGGCGTTTGGCGCCCGCTCGGGCGATGAACTCGGCGATCCAGGATCCGAGGCCGCCGCAGCCCCAGATATGGACGGTCTTGCCGTGGAAGGCGTTGACTGGACGGTTGGTGTCGCGTCGGGTCGTGACGCTTTCTCGCTCGTCGGACACGGTGCACCACTCCACGGGGATCTGATCGTCGAGCATCTCGGACTTGATGTTGATGAGGGGGGCGCGCCGTCGCCGAACGAGGCGGCGGAGCTCATCTGCGGCGGAGGCGGGAATGCGGCCAGCGAGGAGATGCGGCGATCCGCCGGTGGGGTGGGGAATTGTGAGCACGAAAGTCTGCGGTGTGCCCTGAGGATTTCGTGTGGCGGCAGCCGCGAGCGCCGTGAGGAAGGCGGGCGACTGAGGGTCGGCGCGGGGCGCAAAGAAGCTGCCGCGGGTCGGAGCGGTGTTCAGAACGACGAGTAGGTCGTGCAGTTGAGAGCCCGCACCGAGTGGCAGGGGTTCGGCCACGTCGAAGACGACAGTCCGGTGTTGATCGAGTCTGTTGCCTTCGTAGTGGAGGTCGTGCCGGTGCGTCGAGCGCAGGGTGAGGAACGCCCGCTGTGCCTTGATCGGCCTGCCTGAACTGCGGACGACGACGGTTGGGGTTCCCGGCGTGCGGTGGAGCACTCCCCCGACCGCATGGAACAGGGCTGTGTCGGATTTGAACCGGCCTGCTGCGGCATCGCGGAGCCAGTCGTGCAGCCTGTCGATTGCGCTGGCGAATCCTCGCTGGGGGTTCCACTCCCGCGAGGGGTCCAGGTAGGTGCATAGCCGCTGACCGAGAAGGACATGGGGGTGACCGAGGAACCGGTCGTGGTCCACTTCGATGAGTGGTGGCGAGAGTCGGTTCGGCCCGATGCCTAGCAGGAACTCCTCGTGTTCGCGCAGCGGGAGGCCGTGCCGTGCACGGGGCAGGCCGCCGGTTCGCAGGCGAATGCGCGCAACGACGATTCCCAGACCGTTCGGCTTGGGACGGCCGACAAGTTGGATGTCATCCGGGAAGGCGGCTTCGACGCGGCGCAGTTCACGGACGGCAGACTCCTGCCAGTCCGTGAACTGCGCGCGCTTCTTCTTGCCCACCGGCCGCCTGTCGTGTCTCGTGGCGATCTTCTATCCGGCTCGGCCGGAGCGTCCGGACGAAGACGTGCTCGGCGATTCCGTGCCGCCAGTGGCGCCCGCCGCCCCTCCGGCGTCGCCGAACTTGCTGCTCGACGACGATGTCTCGGGCGCCTGGAACTTGTCGCCGAAGAGGCCCTGCCACTTCTTAACGCTGGTTTCTTCGTCAATTTCGTGGTAAGCGTCGTCGATTTCGGCGGCGTGGGCGTGGATCCGGTCCCGGAAGTAGGAGTAGGTCTCTTGGGACCACCGATGGTCGAAGGTGACGCCGGAGTTCGACGGGTCGGCGATGGAGGGCTTGTCAGGGCGCGCCTGGAGCCACTCGTCCAAGTCACAGACCATGTGCAGCAGGGCGGTCGGTAGATCGCTGTAGTAGCCGGGATCAGCGATCTTCTTCCACTCCGCGACCTGCTCGCCGAGCAGGGTGGTGATGAGGATGGACTTGGTCCCGGTGAAGGAGTTCTTGTGGTCTCGGAGGAACTTCAGGAGCCGGATCACCTTGCGCAGGTTGCGGTGGGTGATCTTGTCCTTGTCCTTCATCCATAGCGTGAAGCCGGAAGGGTTTGTCGCCTCGAACTTCTCGTCGTCGCGGTTGATGATGACCCGGCGTCCGTCGGCGAGGATGACGTACGGGACGATGTCGACGTGCATCTTGTTGTTGGCGTACTCGACGTAGACGCAGCGGCACTTCCGGTTGTGCGGCATGTCGCCGTAGATTGAGTGGTTGTGGATGACCTTGTAGACGGCGTTGATGTACTGCTGGACGTCGTCTGACCAGTCGTCTTCCTCGTGCATCTGGAGCATGAAATCCGCGTCGAACGGCTTGCCGTTCTGCGGGCTGATGATGGTTTCCTGGTCCCAGGAGCCTTGCGGGATCTTCTTGATGATCCGGGGGCCGAGGTCGGGGTCAGCCTTGAGGGCCTTGTAGATGGCGTCGACGCGGTCGGCGAGTTTGTCCAGGTTGAACTGGCTGAGGTTGACGGTGTTCTTGAGGAAGTTGTCGAAGTAGTCGACGTGCTTCATCGGGCTCCCCCCGGTGATGGTGGTTGGCGAAACGGGGACCAGCGTCTCCCGTCCGGCCAGAAGCGTGTAGGCGCGGTCGAGCGGTGGGTGTGCTCACGTGTTCACTCGAACCACGGGTGTGTACGTGCCCTTCTGCCGCTCGTACACGTCGATCGGTGGCTGCGCTTGGCGCATAAAGGCTCGACCCATCTCGATGGCCGGGGTCAGTGGCGCGGCGGCGACGAGATGCCACTTCGTAGCCTTGGGGCACGCCGTCTCCACCTCAGCCAGCAGGCTTCGCCAGCGGTCGGCGAAGTTCCGCAGGGTGTCTGGGTGCGCGAAGAGGGTTGGCCCGAACCGGTCGGCCTCGGGACGGATCTCGAAGTAGGGCAGTCCCTGGAGTGGCTCCGGGAGGTTCGTCTTCTGGACTTCGGCGGTCAGGGAGGCGGCGATGACGACCTCCTTGTTCGGGGTCGAACCGATGGTGCCTCTGGTGGTGAAGTCGTAGATGGGGGCAGCATTGTCCCAGCGCCAGCCTTGGTCGCCGTCACGGTGCTTCTGGTATAGCCGGGTGTCGGTCTTGTCATCGAGCCGGGAGCCCAGACACACGAGGAGCGGGACGGGGGCGATGGCGAAGATCGACAGATGGTCGACGTGGCCGCTTGCAACGGACTGCTCGACGAGTCGTAGCGTGTGGTCGATTTCTTCTTGTGCAGCGATCCAATAGGAGGAGCGGCTGGGGTCACCGGCGATGTGGCACCGGAAGTCCCCTTCCCAGCGGCCGTCTGTGAGGCCGAGGTATCCATCGGCTAGGAGTGCATCGGCCGTCTGCCGGCGAGAGGCGAAGGCGGTGACACCGCGCACCAGTCCCCCGACACGGACAGCCGCGGTCCGCCGCAGACCTCCGCTCGTCGCCGCCACCCGGACGCGGTCCTCGTGCTCTTTCTTGAGAGCACGGAGCCGTTCGGTGGTGAAGTACGGAGCGTGGTCCTCGTTGTCGATCAGGCGGTGACAGGCGTGGCAGAGCAGCAGGAGGTTCTCCTCCGCCTCCCGGTCTGCGATGTCTTCGGAGAGACCGCGCGGGGAGCCAGGGGTGGCGGTCGCGCCCACGTTGTGCGCTAGTTCGCCCACCGTGACGCTGTGCAGATACGTACGGCTGCCAAGCAGGTTCGCGGAGCACATGACGCAGCACCCCGCCGCCCTCGCCCAGACGGCGAGGCGTACCGGCTCCTTGATGTTTCCTCGCTTGACCGAGGTGTCCCTGACCCGCTCCTGCGCCACGTCTTCGACGGTATGGGGAGGGTCTGACAAGACTGTGCGCTTCGTCGCTGCACGGCTAGCTAGAGTCCGCACTCTGGAGGCCGACCCCGAGTAGCCTCGGACCTCAACTGATGCAGGGGTGTCAGTAGACGTCGATGAGTTCTTGAACAGGGCCTCGACCTGGGCATGGGCACTGAGACCTGCCGGGATGAACGACTGCTCGGCCTGCTCGTTGTCGAAGTCGCGGAGCATGTAGTGCCGGGTGGTGGGGTCTAGGTCCGGAAGGTGGAGCGGCATGCTCACTCCTAGGTAGCCCGTGAAACCTTTGTCTCCGCAGTCGGGCAGTGGGGCCAACTCCTTCGCGGTGCAGGAGTCGTCGTGCACGTGTGACGTCAGAAGACACAGGGGGTGCGGAGACCAGTGCCTGGTCCCCGCACCCCCTGTCGCCTATTCGCGAGAATCCTGTCGCCTACAGGTGAGACTCGACGTCAGCTGCAGCCGCTGGTGGAGCCGCAGCCCTCGCAGACGTAGCAGCTGCCGGCCGGGCGCATCTTGGTGCCGCAGGTGAAGCAGAGCGGCGCGTCGGCCGCCTTGCCGATCACGGCCTCCAGCAGCTCGGTGGAGGAGCCCACCGCCGGTGCCGGCTTGGCGGCGGCGACGTCGGCGACCTCCTGGGCCGGCTGGGCGACCGGACCGGTCTTCGTCTCCGGCGACTCCACCGGCGCGGAGGACGCCATGGCGGTGAGGTCGGTGCCGGCGCTCTCCGCCTCGGCCTCGGCCCGCAGCTGGGCGGCCCGCTCCTGGGCGGTGAAGATGCCCAGCTCCGCGCGGCGCTCGTACGGCAGGAAGTCCAGGGCCAGGCGACGGAAGATGTAGTCCATCACCGAGGCGGCCATCCGCACGTCCGGGTCGTCGGTCATGCCGGCCGGCTCGAAGCGCATGTTGGTGAACTTGCTGACGAACGTCTCCAGCGGCACGCCGTACTGGAGGCCGATCGAGATGGCCACCGAGAAGGCGTCCATCACGCCGGCCAGGGTCGAGCCCTGCTTGGACATCTTGAGGAAGACCTCGCCGAGGCCGTCGTCCGGGTAGGACGACGCGGTGAGGTAGCCCTCGGCCCCGCCGACGGAGAAGCTGACCGTCTCCGACGGGCGCTTCTTCGGCAGCCGCTTGCGCACCGGCCGGTACTCGACGACCTTCTCGACCGCCGGGGCGGCGGTCTCGACGGCGGCCGGGGCCGACTCGACGGCCTTGTTCGGCTTGGCCACCGACAGCGGCTGGCCGACCTTGCAGTTGTCCCGGTAGATCGCCAGGGCCTTGAGGCCGAGCTTCCAGCCCTCGAAGTAGATCTTCTCGACGTCCTCGACGGTGGCCTGCTCCGGCATGTTGACCGTCTTGGAGATGGCGCCGGAGATGAACGGCTGGACCGCCGCCATCATCCGCACGTGCCCCATCGGGGCGATGGAGCGCTCGCCCATCGCACAGTCGAAGACCGGGTAGTGCTCCGGCTTGAGGCCGGGGGCGTCCACCACGTGGCCGTGGTCGGCGATGTGCTCGACGATCGCCTCGACCTGCTCCTCGGGGTACCCGAGGCTGCGCAGGGCGCGCGGCACGGTCTGGTTGACGATCTGCATCGAGCCGCCGCCGACCAGCTTCTTGAACTTGACCAGCGCCAGGTCCGGCTCGACGCCGGTGGTGTCGCAGTCCATCATCAGGCCGATGGTGCCGGTGGGGGCGAGCACGCTGGCCTGCGAGTTGCGCCAGCCGAACTTGTCACCGACCTTGTTGCCCACGGTCCACTGCTTGGTGGCCTCCCGCTGGATCGCGGTGGCGACCGTGCCGGCCGGCTTGATCGCGTCGTTGGCGGCGGCGTGCTTGCGCATGACCCGCTTGTGCGGCTCGGCGTTGCGGGCGTAGCCCTCGTACGGGCCGACGATGCCGGCCAGCTCGGCCGAGCGGCGGTACGCGGTGCCGGTCATCAGCGAGGTGATCGCCGCGGCGACCGAGCGGCCCTGCTCCGAGTCGTACGGCAGGCCCGACGCCATCAGCAGCGCGCCCAGGTTGGCGTACCCGATGCCGAGCTGCCGGTAGGCGCGGGTGGTCTCGCCGATCTTCTCGGTCGGGAAGTCGGCGAAGCAGATCGAGATGTCCATCGCGGTGATGACGAACTCGACCGAGCGGACGAACTTCTCCACCTCGAAGCCGCCGTCGGCGCGGAGGAACTTCATCAGGTTGAGCGAGGCCAGGTTGCACGAGGAGTTGTCCAGGTGCAGGTACTCCGAGCACGGGTTCGACGCGGTGATCCGCCCGGTCTCCGGGCAGGTGTGCCAGTCGTTGATGGTGTCGTCGTACTGCAGGCCGGGGTCGGCGCACTCCCAGGCGGCCTGGGAGATGGTGCGGAACAGCTTCTTGGCGTCGATCGTCTCGATGGTCTGCCCGTCGAGCCGGCCGCGCAGGTCGAAGCCGCCGCCGTTCTCCACCGCGGTCATGAACTCGTCGGAGACCCGGACCGAGTTGTTGGCGTTCTGGTACTGCACGCTGACGATGTCGGCGCCGCCCAGGTCCATGTCGAAGCCGGCGTCCCGCAGCGCGCGGATCTTGTCCTCCTCGCGCGCCTTGGTGACCACGAACTCCTCGATGTCCGGGTGGTCCACGTCGAGGATGACCATCTTGGCCGCGCGCCGGGTGGCGCCGCCGGACTTTATGGTCCCGGCGGAGGCGTCGGCGCCGCGCATGAAGCTGACCGGGCCGGAGGCGGTGCCGCCGGAGGAGAGCAGCTCGCGGGAGGAACGGATCCGGGACAGGTTGACGCCGGAGCCGGAGCCGCCCTTGAAGATCAGCCCCTCCTCCTTGTACCAGTCCAGGATGGAGTCCATCGAGTCGTCGACCGCGAGGATGAAGCAGGCGCTGACCTGCTGCGGCGACGGGGTGCCGACGTTGAACCAGACCGGGGAGTTGAAGCTGAACACCTGGTGCAGCAGCATCCAGGTCAGCTCGTGCGCGAAGACCTCGGCGTCCGCCGCGGTGGCGAAGTAGCCGTGCTCCTCACCGGCCTTGCGGTACGTGGTGACCACCCGGTCGATCAGCTGCTTGAGCGACCACTCGCGCTCCGGGGTCCCCACCGCGCCCCGGAAGTACTTGGTGGTCACGATGTTGGCCGCGTTGACGCTCCAGGACTCGGGGAACTCCACCCCGCGCTGCTCGAAGTTGATCGAGCCGTCCCGCCAGTTCGTCATCACGACGTCGCGGCGCTCCCACGTCACCTCGTCGTAGGGGTGCACGCCCTCGGTCGTCCAGACCCGCTGCACCTTGAGCCCGGTCACCGCGCCGTTCTTCGCTGCCCGCGACCGACTGGTTGTCACGCCGTCCCCCGCCATCTCATCCGCCCCCTCGTCTGCGCGGTCACCCACCGCGCGTCGTTCATCTGTCAGAAACTCGAAAATCAACTGGTCCGGCCGGCGGCTTCGACCGCGTCGGCGCGGGCGCGCGCGGCGGCCCGCAGCGTCTCGATCTCGCGCTCGAAGTCGGCGAGCGAGTCGAAGGACCGGTAGACGCTGGCGAAGCGGAGGTAGGCCACCTCGTCCAGGTCCCGCAGCGGGCCCAGGATCGCCAACCCCACCTCGTGGCTCGGGATCTCGGCGGCCCCCTTCGCCCGCACGGTCTCCTCGACCTTCTGCGCCAGCAGCGCGATCGAGTCCTCGTCGACCGGCCGGCCCTGGCACGCCTTGCGCACCCCGCCGATGATCTTCGTCCGGCTGAACGGCTCGGTCACCCCGCTGCGCTTGACCACCGCGAGCACGGCCTCCTCGACCGTGGTGAACCGCTTGCCGCACTCCGGGCAGGAGCGGCGACGACGGATCAGCTGCCCGTCGTCGGCCTCCCGCGAGTCGACCACCCGGGAGTCGGCGTGTCGGCAGTACGGACACCGCATAGCCTGACCTCCTTGATCGACCGTGGGCGCCCGCCGACCGTCTCCGGGCACGCGTCGGCCCGGCGGGGCCACCGTCGGTGGCCGTCGCCGTCGTCGACGGTACGGGAGTGCGGTCGGTAGTCGAACCCAACCTGTAGGCAACTTACGCCCGTGTGACTACTACATCTAGGGGTCGACCGTATGCCGCCGACGAGCAGTGGTCAAGTTGGCGGCGTGTCCGGCGCGTCACCTGGCAACCCGTCCGTGCGCCGCCCGCCGACATCCCCAACGGCACGGCACGCGGGAGGTTATTGCCCGTCCGGGCGGGACGCGGGAAACGGACGGCCATCGCGAAAGCACCTGGCGAGTCGAACAGGAGTTCGACGACGACGTACCATTTATCAGAACGCGCGTTCGAGTTTCCAGCATTACCGCGTCGACACGCCGACGGCAGGTCGTACAGATGTTTGAAAATGACCGATCCCACCTATACGGTCATGAACAACCGGGCGCGTCGCACGACGTCGGGCCCGGCCCCGCGACACCCCGCACGCACCACGAGCCGCCAAGGCACCCAGCGCCGACCAGGGAGGACGGACGTGACCGAGGACCGGGCCAGCCGGCCGAAGAACCCGCAGCAGATCGCCGAGGCGGGTCCGCCGGCCACTCGGCGCCCCCGCCCCGCCCGCAGTCGGACCGGGCAGCCGGCCGTGCGCGCGGTCACCCCGGTGGTCAGCAGCTTCCCCGACCCGGCCACGGTCGACCTCACCGCCCGGCAGCGCCGGATCCTGGAGTTCATCCGTAGCTGGGTCGAGCGGCAGGGCTACCCGCCGAGCGTGCGCGAGATCGGCGAGGCGGTGGGTTTGGTCTCCCCGTCGAGCGTCGCCTACCAGCTCAAGGAGCTGGAGAAGAAGGGCTTCCTGCGCCGCGACCCCAACCGGCCGCGCGCCGTGGACGTCCGGGCCCCCAGCGACGCCGTCGACGACGAGCTGAGCCGCTCCCAGCGGCCCACCCCGGCGTACGTGCCGATGCTGGGCCGGATCGCCGCCGGTGGGCCGATCCTGGCCGAGCAGGCGGTGGAGGACATCTTCCCCCTCCCCCGCGAGCTGGTCGGCGAGGGCGAGGTCTTCATGCTCCAGGTCAAGGGCGACTCGATGCTCGATGCGGCGATCTGCGACGGCGACTGGGTGGTGGTCCGGCAGCAGCCGACCGCCGACTCCGGTGAGATCGTGGCCGCCATGCTCGACGGCGAGGCGACCGTCAAGACCTACCGGCGGCGGGACGGACACGTCTGGCTGATGCCGCAGAACCCGGCGTTCGACCCGATTCCCGGCGACGACGCCACCATCATGGGACGGGTCGTCGCGGTGCTGCGCCGGATCTGACCCCACACGCACCCGACGGGTGGCCGCCCCCAGGGGCTGCCACCCGTCGTCGCGTCAGGCCACCTGCCGGCGTGGCCGGCCGGTCACGTCAGCGCGGTGCTGCTCGGCTCAGTACCGTTCGCCCCGGCCGGGCGGCTGTCCGTACCCGTACTGGCCGCCCCGCGGGTCGTCGTACCCGTCGCCGTGGCGCGGGCCGGAGCGCGGATCCCGAGGATGGCGACGCGGAGGTTCCGCGCGCCCGCCACCGCCGTAGACGCCGCCACCTCGTGGGTCGCCGCCGCCGCGCGGTCCGCCGCCGTTCGGCACGCCGCCGGGCGGGCCACCCGGGCCACCGCCACGCGGGCCACCGCCGCCCTGGGGAGCGCCCGCGGGGGCGCCACCGTAGACACCGCCGCCCGCCGGCCGGCCGCCGCCGTAGACGCCGCCACCGGGACGACCCCCGCCCGGCCCGGCCGGACGCCCGCCGGCCGGTACGCCGGGCCCGTCGGGACGGCCACCGGGGTGGCCGCCGCCGTAGACGCCGCCACCCCCGGGCGCCCGGCCCGGGGCGCCACCGGCCGGCGCGGGGCCGCCGTAGACGCCGGCGGCGGGAGCGCCGCCGTAGACCCCACCGCGCGGACCGTCCCGGTCGCCAGGGCCGAAGCCCTCGTCGGGGCCCCGGTCGATCGCCCCGGAGGAGAACGGGTCGTCGCCGTCCCGGCTGTCGTCGGCCGGGGCGGGCCGGCGCCGGGACCGCAGGATGCCGACGATGCCCGCGCCGACCAGCAGCGCGCCGAGCACGCCGATCGCGCCGATCAGGTACGTGATCTGGTCCAGGCTGAGCGAGTCGTACCAGGACTTCTCGGCCACCGGCTTCTTGAGCCCATCGGCACGGGCGAGCGCCTCGGCCCCCGTCGTCGACGGGGTGTACGCGAGGATGTCGATCGGGTCGCCGTCGTTGAGGGTGCCGCCGTCGGAGACGGTGACGAAGGTCTTCCCGTCCTGGGTGTAGGAGATCGCCTCGCCGAACGGGTCGTCCAGTGGAGTTACCAGGGGCTTGCCGGTGGTCAGCGCCGCCACCATGTCGTCGCCGGTCACGTCGTACTCGAAGGCGTCCGCGTAGGTGCGCAGCACCACCTTCGAGCCGTCGGGCGAGCGGGCCGCCCCGGTGATCGACACCCGACCGAAGATGTTCATCGGGTTGTCGGTGGTCGTCTCCGGGAGGCTGATCTCACCGACCTTCTTCATCGGCACCGGATCGGTGTCACCCTTGGGCAGCTTCCCCGTCGGGGTGTAGATCTCGGCCTTGCCGCTGGGCACCTTGGTGATCACCAGCGGCAGGCCGTCAGCGCCGATGAGCAGCGCCTCCGCGTCGCGCTGCTTCTGGTCCGGGTACGACATCCGGTGCAGCACCGGCTGCTTGCCGCCGCCGATCGGCATGCTCCACACCGCGATCCGGGGGCGCCGGTCCGTGCCCGGGTTGTTCCCGATGTCGGCGATCCAGAGCGTCTTCCGGTCCGGCGAGACGGCCAGGTCCTCCGTGTCGAAGGGACCCGAGCCGGTATAGCTGACCTCCTTGGTGACCCGGCACTTCGTGTCCAGGTAGAAGACCCGCTTCCGGTTCGCCTGCAGCGAGCCGTCGTTGACCACGATGTAGCCGGTCTTCGTCGCCACCAGCCCGGAGAGCTCGTCCAGCCGCTCGTCGGTGACGGTGCAGCGCTTCTTCGGGGCGGGAGCGGAGGTCGCCGGTGCCGCCAGGGCGACACCGGTGGACGCCACGGTGGCCCCCAGCAGACCGAGGGCAACCGTGACCGGGAAAACAGCGCGGCGCATTGCGCCAGTGTCGCATGCCGCGGTGAACGGGCGTGTCACGCCGGGAGCGCTACCGCGCCCCGGCGACCGCCTCCACCGTGGCGTACGGCGCCAGCTCGGCGGCGAGCGCCGTACCGACGCGCACGTGCAGCAGGGTGCCCTCGGGCAGGTGGGAGGTGCTCAGCACCTCGCCCTGCCGGTGCACCCGGGCCACCAGGTCACCCCGGTCGTACGGGAGCACCGCGCGGACCTCGACCGCCGGGCGGGGCAGCTGCTCCTCGACGGCCTGTCGCAGCCCGTCGATACCGCGCCCGCTGTGCGCGGAGACGAAGATCGCGTCCGGCCAGAGCCGCTTGAGCCGCAGCAGGGTGTCCTCGTCGGCCGCGTCGGTCTTGTTGACCACCAGCAGCTCGGGCAGCCGGTCGGCGCCGACCTCGGAGAGCACCTCGCGGACCGCGCGGACCTGCTCCTCCGGGTCCGGGTGGGCGCCGTCGACGACGTGCACCACCAGGTCCGCCTCGGCGACCTCCTCGAGGGTCGAGCGGAACGCCTCGACGATCTGGTGCGGCAGGTGCCGGACGAAGCCGACCGTGTCGGAGAGGGTGTAGAGCCGGCCGTCGGAGGTGGTCGCCTTGCGGGTGGTCGGGTCGAGGGTGGCGAAGAGCGCGTTCTCGACCAGCACGCCCGCGCCGGTCAGCCGGTTGAGCAGGCTCGACTTACCGGCGTTGGTGTAGCCGGCGATGGCGACCGCGGGCACGGCGTTACGGGAGCGCCGGGCGCGCTTGGTCTGGCGTACCGTCTTCATGCCCTTGATCTCGCGGCGCAGCCGGGAGATGCGGGTGCGGATCCGCCGCCGGTCGGTCTCCAGCTTGGTCTCACCGGGACCACGCAGACCCACGCCGCCGCCGGCGCCGCCGCCGCGACCGGAACCACCGGTCTGCCGGGACAGCGTCTCACCCCAACCGCGCAGGCGCGGCAGCAGGTATTCGAGCTGGGCCAGCTCGACCTGCGCCTTGCCCTCCTTGCTCTTGGCATGCTGGGCGAAGATGTCGAGGATCAGCGCGGTCCGGTCGACGACCTTGACCTTGGTGCGCTGCTCCAGGTTGCGCAGCTGGGACGGCGACAGCTCACCGTCGCAGATGACGGTGTCGGCGCCGGTGGCGAGGACCATCGCGCCCAGGTCGTCGACCTTGCCCCGGCCGATGTACGTCGCCGGGTCCGGGCGGTTGCGCCGCTGGATCAGCCCTTCGAGCACCTGCGAGCCGGCCGTCTCGGCCAGCGCCGCCAGCTCGGTCAGCGAGTTCTCCGCGTCGTTCTGCGTGCCCTCGGTCCAGACGCCCACCAGGACCACCCGCTCCAGGCGCAGCTGCCGGTACTCGACCTCGGTGATGTCGGTGAGTTCGGTGCTGAGGCCGGGGACGCGCCGCAGCGACTGACGCTCCGACAGTTCCATCTCGCCGGTGGTGACATCGAGCTCCTCGTCCTCGAAGGGCACGAAGCTCTCCTGGTTCCGCAAACCGGTCTCCTGTCCGTTTTTTGCCGCTAAGGAAAGTAATCCTGACATGTGGCAACGCCGGACGCACCTGCTATATGCCCGCCCCTGAGGTGGCAAAAGTCGGGGGCGGATGCCGGGCGACCTCGGCAGGCGGGTAGAAATGCCTGGCGAGCCGCTCAGCGTCGACGGAGGGACCCCGTGGCAATCACCCGACTACCGAGTGCCGGATTCTCGATCACGATCCGGATCGCGGTGCCCGCGGACGCCTCTTCGATCGGCCGGCTGACCACCGCGGTCGGTGAGGCCGGCGCGATCGTCACCGCCCTCGACGTGGTCGACTCCGACCCGACCAGCGTCATCGTCGACCTCACCTGCGACACCGCCGACGCCAGCCACGCCGACCAGGTGGTCGACGCGCTGACCGCGCTGGACGGCGTGGACGTGCGCAAGGTCTCCGACCGGACGTTCCTGCTGCACCTCGGCGGCAAGATCGAGGTCAGCCCGAAGGTGGCGCTGCGCACCCGCGACGAGCTGTCCCGCGCGTACACCCCGGGGGTGGCCCGGGTCTGCATGGCGATCGCCGAGAACCCGGCGGACGCCCGCCGGCTGACCATCAAGCGCAACACCGTCGCGGTGGTCAGCGACGGCTCGGCCGTGCTCGGTCTGGGCAACCTCGGGCCGGCCGCCTCGCTGCCGGTGATGGAGGGCAAGGCGGCGCTGTTCAAGCGCTTCGGCGGGGTGGACGCCTGGCCGGTGGTGCTGGACACCCAGGACACCGACGAGATCGTGCAGATCGTCAAGGCGATCGCCCCCGCGTACGGCGGGATCAACCTGGAGGACATCGCCGCGCCGCGCTGCTTCGAGATCGAGGCCCGGCTGCGCGAGGCGCTGGACATCCCGGTCTTCCACGACGACCAGCACGGCACCGCGATCTGCGTGCTGGCCGCGCTGACCAACGCGCTGCGCGTGGTGGGCAAGCAGCTCCCGGACGTCCGGGTGGTCGTCTCCGGAGCCGGCGCGGCCGGCACCGCGATCATGAAGCTGCTGCTGCGCCAGGGCGTGGGCGACATCATCGCGTACGACCGGCAGGGCGCCCTGCACCGCGGCCTGACCGGGCTCAACCCGGCCTGGCAGTGGCTGGCGGAGAACACCAACAAGGAGAACTACGCCGGCGACCTGCCCGGGGCGGTCCGCGGCGCGGACGTCTTCATCGGGGTGAGCGCGCCCAACCTCCTCACCGGCGACGACATCGCCACGATGGCGAAGGACGCGATCGTCTTCGCGCTGGCCAACCCGGACCCGGAGGTCGACCCGCGGGAGGCGCGCAAGCACGCCGCGGTCGTCGCCACCGGCCGGTCGGACCAGCCGAACCAGATCAACAACGTGCTCGCCTTCCCGGGCGTCTTCCGGGGCATGCTCGACGCGCACGCCGAGGAGTTCACCGAGGAGATGGCGCTCGCCGCGGCCCGGGCCATCGCGGACGTGGTCGGCGAGGAAAAGATCAACCCGACGGTGATCGTGCCCAGCGTCTTCGACTCCCGGGTCGCCCCGGCGGTCGCCGCCGCCGTCCGCGCCGCCGCCCAGAACCCGGCCACCGCGCCGCGACCGGCCGCCGACTCCGGCCCGGCCGACCTCCCCGAGATCGCCGCCAACGCCAGCGCGACCCCCTGACGCCCGCCTTCCGGGTGCGGTTGTTGTCGCTGAAGCGACAACAACCGCACCCAGACCTACGCCCTACGCGTTGATCATGAAGTCGGCCGCCCGGAAATAGAACAAACGACCAGTCAACCTCATGATCGCCGCAGCGCCCGGGGGCCCGCGGCGTTGATCAAGAAGTGTGCGTCGACGGGCCGACGGCTCAGGGGAGCAGGGTGGCGGGGGTGATGGTGCCGGTGGCCACCAGGACGGCCGGGCCGGCCAGCCAGCAGGAGTCGTGGGTGACGGTGACCGTCAGGCGACCGCCGGGGACGTCCACCGCGACCGTGCCGGTGTCCCGGGCGGCGTCGCGCAGGGCCACCGCGGCCACCGCGCAGGCGCCGGTGCCGCAGGAGAGCGTCTCGGCGGAGCCCCGCTCGTAGACCCGCATCAGCACGTGCCCGTCGGTGCCGGCGACCGGCTCTCCCGAGGTGATGAACTCGACGTTCACCCCGGCCGGGAAGACCCCGGCGTCGTAGTCGGGCGCGTGGGTCAGGTCGAGGGTGGCCAGCTCCAGCCCGGCCGGCAGCGCACAGACCAGGTGCGGGTTGCCGACGTCCACCGCCGCGCCGGGCAGGGTCAGCCCGCCCAGGGTGGCCGTCGAGGCGTCGTACACCCGGGGGCGGCGCATCTCGACGGCGATGGCGTCGGCCTCGATGCGCGCGCGCACGACGCCGGCCCGGGTGGCCACCGGCAGCGCCGCGCCGGCGGGGGTGGCCAGCCCGGTCTCCAGCAGGTAGCGGACGAACACCCGGGCGCCGTTGCCGCACATCTCCGCGAACGACCCGTCGGAGTTCCAGTAGTCCATGAACCACTCGGCCTCGGCCGCCAGGGCGGCGCCCTCCGGATGCTTCGCCGCCCGCACCACCCGCAGCACGCCGTCGCCGCCGACGCCGCGCCGCCGGTCGCAGATCGCGGCGACCAGCGCGGGCGTCAGGTCGAGCGCCCCGTCCGGATCGGGCAGGATGACGAAGTCGTTGCCGGTGCCGTGGCCCTTGGTGAACTCCACGCCCCCATCATCCCCGATGGTCGTCGACCATCCGCAGCGCAGTGTCGACAACCGCCGGCGAGGCCGAGTCGAGCCAGTGGATGCGCGGGTCGCGGCGGAACCAGGAACGCTGCCGGCGGACGAAGCGCCGGGTGGCCCGGATCGTCTCGTCGTGCGCCTCCGTCTCGGTCAGCTCCCCGGCCAGGAAGCGCAGCACCTGCTGGTAGCCGAGGGCGCGGCTGGCCGTGCGCCCCTCGGGCAGGCCGTGGCCGACCAGCTCACGGGTCTCCGCGACCAGCCCGTCGGCCCACATCCGGTCCACCCGCAGCGCGATCCGCTCGTCCAGCAGCGCGGTGTCCAGGTCGACGCCGAGCTGCACCGACGGGTAGTACGGAGTCGGTTCGGGCAGCGAGGCGGTGAACGGCGCCCCGGTCAGCTCGATCACTTCGAGGGCCCGGACGATCCGCCGGCCGTTGCCGGGCAGGATGCCGGCCGCGGCGGCCGGGTCGGCCTCCGCCAGCCGGGCGTGCAGCGGGGCCGGCCCCACCGCCGCCAGCTCCGCCTCCAGCCGCTGCCGCACCGCCGGGTCGGTGCCGGGGAACTCGAACTGCTCCAGCACCGCCCGCACGTACAGCCCGGAGCCGCCGACCAGCAGCGGCACCCGGCCCCGGGCCAGGATGTCGTCGACCGCCGCGCGGGCCAGCCGCTGGTACTCCGCGACGCTTGCCGGCTCGGTGACGTCCCAGATGTCCAGCAGGTGGTGCGGCACGCCCTCCCGCTCGGCCGGGGTCAGCTTGGCCGTGCCGATGTCCATGCCCCGGTAGAGCTGCATCGAGTCGGCGTTGACCACCTCACCGTCGAGGGCGTGCGCCAGGGCGATGCTCAGCGCGGACTTGCCGGCGGCGGTCGGACCGACCACCGCCACGACCGTGCCGGTCACGCCGGCTCCCAGGACGCCACGACGTAGGCAACGCCGTAGGGCGCCGAGTAGTGGCGCAGCGCGCCCCGCCAGTCGCCGCCGGCCGCGCGGACCGCGCCGGCCAGCACCTGCCAGGGCGCCCGTCCGGCCACCCGCAGCTGCGCCGACAGCACCGGGTCCAGGCCGAGCAGGGCGTCGGCGTCCGCGTCGGCCAGGGCCCGGGCGACCCCGTCGTCGTACGCCTCGGCGCGCGGGTCGTCGTAGCCGGGCGCCTGCCGGCCCCGGCACGCCGACCCGTCCCCCAGCACCAGCAGCGCGACCCGGCGATCGGGCTCGCCGGCGAGTGCCGCCCCCAGCTCGGCGCAGTCCGCCGGCGACAGGTCGGTCGCCACCGACCGGGCCAGCCGGGGCAGCGGGGTTCCCGACCGGCCGATCAGCCAGGCGCCGATCGTCAGGCTCAGCGGCAGCCGCTCGCCGCCGGCGCAGTTGGTCTTCCCGAGCGGGACGCGCCGGTCCAGCCCGTACGCCCGCAGCGAGCCGAAGTCCGCCGCGTCGAAGGTGGCGGTCCGTGGCCCGGCGCCGACCAGCAGGAGCACGTCCGGCGCGGCGGTGAGCAGCCCGGTGACGGCGTCGTCACAGGCGGCGCGGAGGTCGTCCAGCTCAGCGACGGCGGCGCCGGCCAGCTCGGGCACGATCAGGGGCGGGTGGGGGCAGACGGCGGCGGCGACCAGAGGCACGGGTTCACGGTAGCCGGACGCGCCGGTGCGTCCCCGGGCCGATCCGGTCATTGCAGCGGTAGGACACCGTATGGTCACGGTCGACGACAGGCGCTTCACACTCACGGGGGCGGACCTGTGACAATGCCGGGAGTAACTTGGCTGCGCCGTGGCGGCGTTCGCGGGGTCCGTCCCGTAGACGCCGGGAGAACGAGGATGGGCACATGAGCGACTGGACTGCCTTCGGACGGGTGGACGCGGACGGCACCGTGTACGTCAAGACCGCCGAGGGCGAGCGGGTGGTCGGATCCTGGCAGGCGGGTGCCCCCGAGGAGGGGCTGGCCCACTTCGCCCGGCGCTTCGCCGACCTGGTGACCGAGGTGGACCTGACCGAGGCCCGGCTCAACTCGGGTGCGGCGGACGCCGGCCACTCCCTGACCACGATCCGCCGGATCCGCGCCTCGCTGGCCGAGGCGCACGTGGTCGGCGACATCGACGCCCTGGCCACACGGCTGGACAAGCTCGCCGGCGTCGCCGAGGAGAAGGCCGGTGAGGCCAAGGCCGCCCGGGACGCCGCCCGCGGCGAGGCGCTCGCCCGCAAGACCGCCTTGGTCGAGGAGGCGGAGAAGCTGGCCGCCGAGTCGACCGGCTGGAAGACCGCCGGTGACCGGCTCAAGGAGATCCTCGACGAGTGGAAGACCATCCGCGGGGTCGACAAGAAGGCCGACGGTGAGCTGTGGAAGCGGTTCGCCGCCGCCCGGGACGGGTTCACCCGCCGCCGGGGCGCCCACTTCGCCTCCCTCGACCAGCAGCGCAAGCAGGCGCAGACGGTCAAGGAGGAGCTGGTCGCCGAGGCGGAGAAGCTGAAGGACTCCACCGACTGGGCGGCCACCGCCAACCAGCTCAAGGAGCTGATGAACCAGTGGAAGGCCGCGCCGCGCGCCTCCAAGGAGGCCGAGCAGAAGCTCTGGGAACGGTTCCGGGCCGCCCAGGACGCCTTCTTCAGCCGGCGTAGCGAGGTCTTCTCGGCCCGCGACAACGAGCAGCGGGCCAACCTGGAGCGCAAGCAGGCCCTGATCGCCGAGGCCGAGGCGCTGGACGTCGACGCCGACCCGAAGGGCGCGCAGGCCAAGCTGCGGGAGATCCAGGCGCAGTGGCACGAGGCCGGTCGGGTGCCGCGGGAGGCCGCCGCCGGGCTGGAGCGGCGGCTGCGGGCCGTGGACGACAAGGTCCGCGAGGTCATGGACTCGGCCTGGCGGCGGACGACCAAGGAGGACAACCCGCTGCTCGCCCAGATGCGGGCGCAGGTGGCCGAGGCCGAGGAGCGGCTGGCCCGGGCGCAGGCCGCCGGGGACGCCCGCCGGATCAAGGAGGCCGAGCAGGCGCTCGCCTCCAAGCGGCAGTTCCTCCAGCTCGCCGAGCAGGCCGGCTGACGCCGTAGCGTTCCGGGAGCCCCGGTCCCTCGACGGGACCGGGGCTCCCGCGCATCCGCCCCCACCCCACACCCCCAGATCCACGCACATACCGAGAAAGCGGGCTCATTCCGCGACGGATAGGCCCGCTTTCCGGGAAAGTGCGCCCGGGGTGGGTCGGGGGTGGGCCGGGGGTGCGGGTGGGAAAGCGTGGTCCTGGTGGGGGCGGTTGACGGCATCGAGGTGTGCTGATCAGAATGGGCGGCAGAGCCAGGTCAGGCCCCGGCGCGAGGGCATCGACGGTGGACACCGCCGTGGGGAGTCGCCGGTGTCCGTAGCGAGTGGAGGCGTCCGCGGGACGCCGTCCGCCGCGCACTGCCCGCGTACCCGCGGAAGAGCGCGGCCACCCACCTGGCCCTCCGCCCCTCGCGCAGCCTGACCATGGCGTGGCGGGGCATCCGAAATGGAGCTCGCATGCACCGAACCACCGCCCTCGGCGGCGCGCTCACCGCGCTCGCCACCGCCGCGGCCGGCGTCCTCGTCGCCGCCGCCGTCAGCACCACCTCGGCGGCCGCCGCCGTCGGCGGCACCGGCACCGGCTACCTGCACACCAGCGGCAACAAGATCGTCGACAGCACCGGCGCCACGGTCCGGCTCACCGGCATCAACTGGTTCGGCATGGAGACGGACAACAAGACGTTCCACGGGCTCTGGTCGAGCAACCCGTGGCGCGGTCAGCTCGACAAGATGGCCAGCCTCGGCTACAACACGCTGCGCATCCCCTACTCCAACGACGCGCTGAAGCCGGGGGCGACCGCCAGCGGGATCAACGACTTCGTCAACCCCGACCTGGTCGGGCTCTCCCCGTTGCAGATCCTCGACAAGGTGATCGACTACGCCGGCGGCAAGGGGATGCGGGTCATCCTGGACCGGCACCGGCCGACCGCGGCCGGGCAGTCGCCGCTCTGGTACACCTCCACGGTCTCCGAGGCGACCTGGATCAACGACTGGAAGATGCTCGCCCAGCGGTACGCGGGCAACCCGACCGTGATCGGCGCGGACCTGCACAACGAGCCGCACGCCGAGGGCACCAACCCGGCCGCCACCGGCGCCTGCTGGGGCTGCGGGGACACCGCCCGGGACTGGCGGCTGGCGGCCGAGCGGGCCGGCAACGCGATCCTCGGGGTGCAGCCGAACTGGCTGATCTTCGTGGAGGGGGTGAGCTGCCCCAGCGGCGGGCTGTCGAACGTCTGGGACGGCGACACCAGCAACGACGAGGACTGCGGCTGGTGGGGCGGCAACCTCACCAAGGCCAAGGACTTCCCGGTCCGGCTGAACGTGGCGAACCGGCTGGTCTACTCACCGCACGAGTACGCCACCTCGGTCTACCGCCAGACCTGGTTCGACGCCCCCGACTACCCGGCGAACCTGCCGGCGATCTGGGACAAGTACTGGGGTTACCTGCACAAGCAGAACATCGCGCCGATCATGATGGGCGAGTTCGGCAGCACCCTCGTGGACCCGAAGGACAAGGTCTGGCTGGAGAACCTGATGGCCTACGCCGGCACCGGGGTCAACGGAATGTCCTTCACCTACTGGTCCTGGAACCCGAACTCCGGTGACACCGGCGGCATCGCGCTGGACGACTGGACGAACATCAACACCACCAAGCAGGCCATCCTCCAGCCGTACCTGATCCCGCCGGTGGGCGGCGGTGGCCCGTCGCCGACGCCGACCACCCCGGGCCCGACGCCGACCACCGCGCCGACCGGCGGCTGCACCGCCAGCTACCAGCAGGTCAACGCCTGGCAGGGCGGCTTCCAGGGCGAGCTGACGGTGAAGAACACCGGCACCGCCGCGGTGAACCCGTGGTCGGTGACCTGGACCTGGCCGTCCGTGAGCCTGGCCAGCGGCTGGAACGCCACCGTCACCCAGTCCGGCACGACGGTCACCGCCGCCGCACCGGACTGGTCGCGGTCCCTCGCGGCCGGGGCGTCCGTGACGATCGGCTTCACCGCCAACGGCGCGGCGTCCCCGCCGGGCACGGTGAAGCTCAACGGCACCGCCTGCTGACCGCCCCCGACACGCCGACGGCCGGGGCCTCCGTGGAGGTCCCGGCCGTCGGCGGTGGCGTCAGTGCGCGGCGCAGCCGGTCGCCGGCGCGGGCGCCGCGGCCGGCGCGCCGACCGTGGGCAGCCCGAGCAGCACCCCGGGGGTACGCGGGGAGCGGCCCGCCTCGGCGGCGTCGCCGGCCCGGGTACACCGGTGCGACAGCGGCTCGCCGTCGGCGTTGAGGTGGTGCGGGGCCGCGTACGTCACGGCGGTGTGCACGATGTCGCCGGGACGGATCTGCCCGGCGTACGAGCCGGCGTCGAAGTGGACCAGCCGCCCGTCGCGGGCGCGGCCGGACAGCCGGCCGGTGCGCTCGTCCTTGCGCCCCTCGCCGACGGCGACCAGCACCTCGACGGTCTCCCCCACCAGGCGCTTGTTCTCCGCCCAGGTGATCTCCTCCACGCAGGCGATCAGCCGCTCGTAGCGCTCCTGCACGACCTGCTTGGGCAGCTGGCCGTCCATGGTGGCCGCGGGCGTGCCGGGGCGCTTGGAGTACTGGAAGGTGAACGCCGAGGAGAACCGGGCCTCGCGGACCACGTCCAGGGTGCGCTGGAAGTCGGCCTCGGTCTCGCCGGGGAAGCCGACGATGATGTCGGTGGTGATCGCCGCGTCCGGCATCGCCGCCCGGACCTTCTCGATGATCCCCAGGTACTTCTCGGACCGGTACGAGCGGCGCATCGCGCGCAGCACATCGTCGGAGCCGGACTGCAACGGCATGTGCAGCGAGTGGCAGACGTTCGGCGTCTCGGCCATCGCGGCGATCACGTCGTCGGTGAAGTCCTTCGGGTGCGGGCTGGTGAACCGGACCCGCTCCAGCCCGTCGATGTCACCGCAGGCGCGCAGCAGCTTGCCGAACGCGTACCGGTCGCCGAACTCCACGCCGTAGGAGTTGACGTTCTGCCCGAGCAGAGTCACCTCCAGCACGCCCTCGTCGACCAGGGCGCGCACCTCGGAGAGGATGTCGCCGGGGCGGCGGTCCTTCTCCTTGCCGCGCAGGGAGGGCACGATGCAGAACGTGCAGGTGTTGTTGCAGCCCACCGAGATCGACACCCAGCCGGCGTACGTCGACTCGCGCCGGGTGGGCAGCGTGGAGGGGAAGACGTCGAGGGATTCGAGGATCTCCACCTCGGCGGCGGTGTTGTGCCGGGCCCGCTCCAGCAGCACCGGCAGCGAGCCGATGTTGTGCGTGCCGAAGACGACGTCGACCCAGGGCGCCTTGCGGACGATGTCGCCGCGGTCCTTCTGGGCCAGGCAGCCGCCGACAGCGATCTGCATGCCGGGGTGCTTGTCCTTCACGGGGCGCAGATGACCCAGGTTGCCGTAGAGCCGATTGTCGGCGTTCTCCCGGACGGCGCAGGTGTTGAACACCACCACGTCCGGGTTGTCGTCGACCTCGGCGGCGCGCACGTAGCCGGCCTGCTCCAGCAGGCCGGAAATGCGCTCGGAGTCGTGCACGTTCATCTGGCAGCCGTAGGTGCGCACCTGGTAGGTGCGCGGGCTGCTGGCGGCTGCGGTAGTCATGACGTGCACAGCGTATCCGGGCCGACCGGGTGGACCCGAACGAGGAGGAGCCATGTGCCGAAGCATCAAGACCCTGCGTGAGCCGTACGTGCCGGAGGTGACGCCGGCCGACATCGAGGCGGCGGCGTTGCAGTACGTCCGTAAGATCTCCGGCTTCCGCGCCCCGGCCGCGCACAACGCCGAGGCGTTCGACGCGGCGGTACGCGCGGTGGCCGCCGCCACGGCGACCCTGCTCGACCAGTTGCAGGTCCGCGGCTCCCGCCCGGCACGGGCCGGCTGAGCAGGGGCCGCCCGGCGCGGGCCGGCTGAGCAGGGGCCGCCCGGCGCGGGCCGGCTGAGCGGGGGCCGGCTGAGCCCGGGCCGGGTCAGTCGGGGCCGGCTGAGCGGGGGCCGGCCCCCGGCGGGGGGCGGCAGCCGCGGCGAGGTCAGGCCGCGGCGAGGGCCGGATTGACCGAGTCGGGCGCCCAGCGCGAGCGGTGGCACCGGGACCAGCCCCGGCAGCCGGGATGGGCCAGCGTGCAGAGCCGCTGGTTGCTGAGCACCTCGCCGTCGTCGGTCTCGGTCACGTCGAAGTGCACCGGGCGGATCGTGCCGTCCGGCGCGACCAGCAGGTGCCGGCCGGCGTCGAGGGTGTCGTCGGTCAGCAGGCAGTTGCGGTCCAGCAGCCGGGCCAGCGCGGCGATGCTGGTGCGCTCGTTCAGCCGCTCGGGCACCCCGTAGCAGTCCACCACCGTGCCGAACTCCCCCGGCGCCTCCCACACGTCGCAGATCACCGCGTACGTGGGCAGCCGGGCCGGGTCGGCGACGGCGAGGGGCATCACCACCCGACCGAGCGCCTCGGCCAGCGCGGGGTACACCTCCACGGGTGCCGCCCCGTCGATTCTCCAGTTCCACAGCTCGGTCATGCCGCCTCCTCGCTGCGTTCGTCCCACCGGCCTCCGGATCGGGCCTTACTGACGATGGTGGGGTGCATTTGACCTCAGCCGGGGGCAAGTTACCGGTCTGTGACCATTACGGGCAAAATTTCCTCGGGCGCCGTTGCACCGAGTAGCGGGAAGGTGACAGTTTATCGGGTATGGTGCCCGATCCGGGCAACCGGGGCCGGCCGGCTCCTGTCGGGTTCGCGCCGCCGCGGCTCCTCCTCGGGGGGCGGCGGGCGGCGTCAGCGGAGCATCCCCGGGCGGACCGGCGGGCGGCGTCAGCGGAGCATCTTCGGGGGACCGGCGGGCGGCGTCAGCGGAGGACGAGGCGGTGCTTGCCGGCGGGCAGCAGCTCGCCGACCACGGTGCCACCGGGGACCTCGCCGGCGACCAGCAGCCCGCCGGAGGTCTGCGCGTCGGCGAGCAGCAGCCGGTCCGCCTCGGCGGTGGACCCGAAGTCGGTCCACGAGGTCACCCAGTCCAGGTTGCGCCGGGTTCCGCCGCTGACGTACCCGTCCCGGACGGCCTCCCGCGCGCCCGGCAGGTACGGCACCCGGGCGGTGTCGATCGCGACCGTGAGGCGGCTGGCCCGGGCCAGCTTCGCGGCGTGCCCGAGCAGGCCGAAGCCGGTGACGTCGGTGCCGCAGCGAATGCCGGCCGCCACCGCCGCGCGGGCGGCGTCGGAGTTGAGCGCGATCATCGAGGCGACCGCCTCGGCGAACCGCTCGCCGGTCCGCTTGTGCCGGGTGTTGAGCACCCCGACGCCGAGCGGCTTGGTCAGCGACAGCGGCAGGCCGGCCCGGCCGGCGTCCAGGGTGATCAGCTCCTCGGGGCGGACCACGCCGGTGACGGCCAGGCCGTACTTGGGGCCGTCGTCGTCGACGCTGTGCCCGCCGGCGAGGTGGCAGCCGGCCTCCCGGGCCACGTCCTGCCCGCCGCGCAGCACCTCGCGGGCCAGCTCCAGCGGGAGCACCTCACGCGGCCAGCAGAGCAGGTTCAACGCGACCAGCGGGGTGCCGCCCATGGCGTACACGTCGGAGAGCGCGTTGGCGGCGGCGATCCGGCCCCAGTCGTACGGGTCGTCGACCACCGGGGTGAAGAAGTCGGCGGTGCTGACCAGCCCGGTCCGCTCGTCCAGGCGGACCACCGCGGCGTCGTCGCCGTGGTCCAGCCCGACCAGCAGGTCGGCGGTGCCGGCGGCCGGGCCCAACCCGGCCACCATCGCCTCCAGCTCGCCGGGCGGGATCTTGCAGGCGCAGCCGCCGCCACGGGCGTAATCGGTCAGGCGGACCCGGTCGGTCATCCCCACATGATCTCGGCGGAGCGCCGCCACCGCCACTCGGACTCCCCGCGACGGGGCGGAATTCGGACTCCTGGGCACGGCCGGCAGTGGTGTTACCGCTCCGTGACCAACCAGGTTGCGTTCCGCCACTTCACCCCGCCTACAGTTGCCCAACCGGGGGTCGACCGACCCCGCTTCCGGGACAGACGACAGGGACGGTGTACGACGTGACGACGGGCGAACCGCTCATCGTGCTGGACGGGGTCAACAAGTACTTCGGCCCGCTGCACGTGTTGGACGACGTGTCGCTCTCCGTCGGCAGGGGCGAAGTGGTCGTGGTGATCGGCCCGTCCGGCTCCGGCAAGTCGACGCTCTGCCGGACGATCAACCGGCTGGAGCCGATCAACTCCGGCACCATCACCTTCGACGGGCAGCCGCTGCCCGCCGAGGGTCGGGCGCTGGCGAAGCTGCGCAGCGAGGTCGGCATGGTCTTCCAGTCGTTCAACCTCTTCGCGCACAAGACGATCCTGGAGAACGTCACCATCGGCCCGATCAAGGTGCGCAAGGAGAAGTCGGCCGTCGCCCGCGAGCGCGGCCTGGCCCTGCTGAACCGGGTCGGCATCGCCAACCAGGCCGACAAGTACCCCGCTCAGCTCTCCGGCGGCCAGCAGCAGCGCGCCGCGATCGCCCGCGCGCTGGCCATGCAGCCCAAGGCGATGCTCTTCGACGAGCCGACCAGCGCGCTCGACCCGGAGATGGTGGGCGAGGTGCTGGACGTGATGACCTCGCTGGCCCGCGACGGCATGACCATGGTCGTGGTGACCCACGAGATGGGCTTCGCCCGGCACGCCGCGAACCGGGTCATCTTCATGGCCGACGGCCAGCTCGTCGAGGACGCCCCGCCGGCCGAGTTCTTCGCGAACCCCCGCAGCGAGCGGGCCAGGGACTTCCTCTCCAAGATCCTCACGCACTAGGCGTCCGTACGTGGAGCACGCCGTCCTCCGGCGGGCTCCGTCCAAGAAGGAGATGAGTATGCGTATCAAGCGCGTAGCCGCGCTCGCGGCGGCCGCCACGCTGGCGCTCGGGATGGCCGCCTGCGGCGGCGATTCCGACGAGGGCACCGGCGCCGGCAGCAAGTCGTTCGCCGCCGGCAGCACCATGGAGAAGCTCAACAAGGCGCAGAAGATCAAGATCGGCACCAAGTTCGACCAGCCGGGCTTCGGTCAGAAGGGCCTGTCGGGCAAGCCGGAGGGCTTCGACGTCGAGGTCGCCAAGATCATCGTCAAGGAACTCGGCATCCCCGAGGACAAGATCGAGTACGTCGAGACGCCGTCGAAGGTCCGTGAGGACGTCATCGTCAACGGCACCGTCGACCTCGTCGCGGCGACGTACACGATCAACGACAAGCGCAAGGAGCGCATCGCCTTCGCGGGCCCGTACTACGAGGCCGGCCAGAACATCCTGGTCAAGAAGGACGACACCACGATCACCGGCCCGGACTCCTTCAAGGACGGCACCAAGAAGGTCTGCTCGGTCACCGGCTCGACCCCGGCCGAGACGATCAAGCAGTACGTCAAGGACGTCGCCACCCAGCTGGTGCTCTTCGACACCTACGACAAGTGCCGGGACGCCCTCAACGGCGGCCAGGTCGACGCCGTCACCACGGACAACGTGATCCTGCTCGGCTACATCGCCAAGAACGAGGGTTCCTTCAAGCTCGCCGGCGACAACTTCACCAAGGAGCCGTACGGCATCGGGGTGAAGAAGGAGGACGCCGCGTTCCGTACCTTCATCAACGACACGCTGGAGAAGGCGTTCGCCGACGGCAGCTGGAAGAAGGCCTGGGACGACACCGCCGGCAAGTTCGGCGCGGAGCTGGGCAGCGCCCCGACCGTCAACCGCTACTGATCTGATCCTTCGATCGCAGAGGGTGGGGAGGAACACCGACCCGTGAACGTGCTCATCGACAAGTTCGACGTCTTTGCGGGTGGTTTCTGGCTCACCCTCCAGATCTGCGTACTCGCCGCGATCGGCGCCCTGATCCTGGGCGCCGTCGTGGCGGTACTCCGCATCTCCCCGGTGCCGCCGCTGCGCGCGGTCGGCACCGGGTATGTGAACGTCTTCCGGAACATGCCGCTGACCGTGGTGATGTTCTTCGCCGCCTTCGGCCTGCCGGCGCTCGGCTCCAACGCCGACTTCCTGCGCATCCCCGGGCTGGATGGGGTGTTCAGCCGGCTCGACACCGACCTGCCGTACTTCCGCTTCGCCCTGATCGCCCTGGTGCTCTACACCGCGGCCTTCGTCTGCGAGGCGCTGCGGTCCGGGGTGAACGCGGTGCCCGCCGGTCAGGCCGAGGCGGCCCGCTCGCTCGGCCTGACCTTCGGCCAGAACCTGCGCTACGTGGTGCTGCCGCAGTCCTGGAAGGCCTCGATCGTGCCGCTCGGCTCGGTCATCATCGCGATGATCAAGAACTCGGCGCTGGCCGGCTTCTTCGGGGTCGTCGGCGATCTGTCGGCCACGGCCGACCAGCTCACCGGCGCCGAGGGCTACGCCTTCATCCCGGTCGCCATCGGCATCTCGATCGGCTACCTGATCATGACCGTGCCGCTCGGCGCCCTGCTGGACCGGATCGAGAAGCGACAGGCGGTGGCCCGATGAGTCAGCAGACCAGCGTCCTCTACGACGTCCCCGGCCCCCGCCAGCAGCGGATCACCCTGATCAGCAGCGTGATCGCCGGGGTGGCCCTGCTCGTCGGGGCGTACTTCCTGGTCTACCGGCCGCTGGACGAGAAGGGCCAGTTCTCGATGGAGCTGTGGGGGCCGCTGGTCGACCCCTCCAACGAGAACTTCTCCCTGGTCTGGGAGCGGATCGGCCTCGGCTTCAAGAACACCCTGATCGCGGCGGCGCTGGCCATCGTCGCGTCGCTGGTGATCGGGACCCTGCTGGCCGTGCTGCGCATCCAGCTCAAGAGTCTGACCCGGCGCCGCTTCACCGGGCTGGCGACGCCGGTGGCGTACCTGCTGCGCGGGCTGAGCCTGCTGCTGTCGGCGGTCACCCGGGTCTGCGTCGAGGTGTTCCGCGGCCTGCCCGTGGTCATCACGATCTTCTTCGTGGCTCGCGGCTTCCCCGAGTTCGGCGCCTCGTTCGACACGCTCTGGTACCTGGTGATCGGCCTGACCATCTACAACTCGGTGGTCATCGCGGAGATCCTCCGCTCCGGCATGGAGGGGCTGCCTGGTGGGCAGGCGGAGGCCGCCGCCGCGATCGGCCTCTCCCCGCTCCAGGTCACCCGCATGATCCTGCTGCCGCAGTCGTTCCGGATCATGCTGCCGGCGCTGATCAGCCAGCTGGTCGTCGTGCTCAAGGACACCTCGCTGGGCTTCATCATCAGCTACGAGGAGACGCTCAACATCGGCAAGCAGATCATCGGCGTGCTGGGCAACCCGATCCAGGTCTACGTCGTGATCGCCGTGCTCTTCATCGTGGTCAACTACTCGCTGTCGAAGCTGGCGCAGTACCTCCAGCGCCGGCTCTCGCAGGGCCGCAAGACCGCCAACACCCCGGCCCAGAACCCGCCGCCCGCGGCGCTCATCTCGCAGGCCGAGGGCGGCGGAGGCGGCGCCGGCGGAGGCGCTTGAGCCGCGCCGCACCGACCATCAGGGCCGCCCCGAACGATTCGGGGCGGCCCTTCGGGTAATCCACTCGGCCCGCGAGCTGCGCGGGCCGCCCCGACTCAGCGGGCGATCTCGGTGACCCGGGACTCGCGGACCACGGTCACCCGGATCTGACCCGGGTAGGTCAGCTCCTCCTCGATCTGCTTGGCCACGTCCCGCGCCAGGACCGCCGCGCCGATGTCGTCGACGTCCTCCGGCTTGACCATCACCCGGACCTCCCGGCCCGCCTGCATGGCGAAGACCTTCTCCACGCCGAGCTTGCCGGCCGCGATCTCCTCGATCCGCTCCAGCCGCTTGACGTACGCCTCCAGGCTCTCCCGCCGGGCGCCCGGTCGCCCGCCGGAGCAGGCGTCGGAGGCTTGGGTGAGCACCGCCTCGATGGTCTGCGGCGGCACCTCGTTGTGGTGCGCCTCGATGGCGTGCACCACGTCCTCAATCTCGCCGTACTTGCGGGCCAGGTCGGCGCCGATGATGGCGTGCGAGCCCTCCACCTCGTGGGTGAGCGCCTTGCCGATGTCGTGCAGGAACGCGCACCGCTTGATGGTGGGGATGTCCAACCGCAGCTCGGCGGCCATGATCCCGGCGATGTGCGCGGTCTCCACCAGGTGCTTGAGCACGTTCTGCCCGTACGACGTCCGGTAGCGCAGCCGGCCGAGCAGGGTGACCAGCTCCGGGTGGATCTCGGTGATGCCGACCTCGACCAGGGCGTCCTCGGCGGCCCGGTGGCAGAGCTCCTCGACCTCCTGGCGGGCCAGGTCGTGCACCTCCTCGATCCGGTGCGGGTGGATCCGGCCGTCGAGGACCAGCTTCTCCAGGGTGAGCCGGCCGACCTCCCGGCGTACCGGGTCGAAGCAGGACAGCAGCACCGCCTCGGGGGTGTCGTCGATGATCAGGTTGACCCCGGTGACCGACTCGAAGGCGCGGATGTTGCGCCCCTCCCGGCCGATGATCCGCCCCTTCATCTCGTCGCCGGGCAGGTGCAGGACGCTGACCACGCTCTCCGCGGTCTGCTCGCTGGCCACCCGCTGGATGGCGTCCACCACGATGTGCCGGGCGCGCTGCTCGGCGGTGTTGCGGGCGTCGGACTCGATGTCCCGCACCAGCAGCGCGGCCTCCCGCTTGGCCTGGGTCTCGATCGCCTCGATCAGCTCCGCCCGCGCGGCGTCGGCGGTCAGCCCGGCGACCCGTTCCAACTCGCGGCGGCGCTGCTCCTCGGCGGCGGCCAGCTCGGTCTCCCGCTCCACCAGCCCGGCCTCCCGCCGCGCCAGTTCGGCGCTGGCTGCGGTGAGCTGCCGTTCCCGCTCGGCCAGGCGCTCGACCTCCTCGGTGTGCAGCCGCTCCCGCTCGTCCATCCGGGCGGCCCGGCGTTCCACCTCGGCGGCCTGCTCGCGGGTGGTGGCGGCGAGAACGGCCACCTCCCGCTCGCCGCTGCGCCGGGCGGCGGTCCGCAACTGCTCGGCGTCGGCCTCGGCCTGCCGGTGGGCCCGCTCCAGGATGGTGTCCGCCTCGGCGCGGGCGTCGTCGAGCACCCGGTGGGCCTCGGCCCGGGCCGACTTCGCCTCCGCCTTCGCGGCGGCCGCCTCGGTCCGGGCGGCGGCCGCAGCGGACTTCGCCACGTCGATGGTGCTGTTCGCCTCGTCGGCGGCGCTGCGCAACGCCGCCAGCGACTGCTCCTGGCGGTCCTTCTCGGCGATGAAGGCCGGGTCCTCCGGGGCCGGGGCCGCGCGGAAGCCGCGGAGCGTGCGGACGCCGAAGAGCACCGCGCCCACGACGACCAGCGCCAGCAGCAGCACGGCGACGAGCAGCACCACCTCGACGCCGCTCATCTCGGCGCCCCGGCACTGTCGCGCGCGAGGTCGGACCGCCCTACGCCACCGGCGGACCCCCGACCACCGACACCCCCTGGGGACCCGTGGTCCCTGTGCCGCCCCGTCATGGCCGCCTCCCCTGAACGTCGACACCGTGGAGGTTCGTGCCGGCGGGCACGCGCCTCCACGGCCCTGGACGCCCGACCGAGCGGCTGGCCGCGGGTACAGCTCTCCGTCGGCGGTGCCCCGCAGGGCATCGTCGACCGCCGGGTGCAGTTGTCGGATCGGCTCCGGACCGGCTGTCCGGAGCGACCGTCAAAGGCCGGTGGAGCTGGCCAAAGTGATGCTGTTCTGTTACGCGATCTATGTTGTGCGCTTAGCCTGCGCTGGTCGGGCAATGTGAGCCTGTAGGGCGAGGCTAGGTCGCCGAGGGCCGTTCGGTCAAGGAGTCATGATCAAACCCCCCGAACGGAGCGAAGTTGACCCGTCACCGGCTGCTGATGGCATGACGGACAGCAGCGGACAAACGACCCGGCGAGCCGGGGTGCGCGTCCCCTTCCGGACCTGCTCACGGCCCCGCCGGGGGCCACCGGGAGCGCGGGATCTGGAGGGGTCGAGGGCGCGGGTCAGCGGGCGCCGAGGGCGCGGAGTTCAGCAAGCGCCGAGGACGCGGGCGGCGGCGACCAGGGCGGCGTTGTCGGGGGCGGGAGCGCCGTCGGGGAGGCCGAGGGTGTCCTCAAGGCCGATCCGGGTGTCCAGGCCCCGGCGTACCGCCTCGGCGAGCAGCGACCAGGCGGCGGCACCCTCGCCGTGCAGCAGCACCGGCGGGCCACCCGGGGCGAGCAGCGCGAGCATGGCGTCGGCGTCGGCCAGTGCCCGGCTCGGGTCGTCCGGGGTGCACTCGACGAGAATCCGCCCGACCGGCACCCGCCACGCCTGATGGGCGCGGACGGCCTGCGGGGTCCAGAGGCCGGCCTCGACCAGCACGCCCCGCTCGTGCAGCGCGGCGGCGACGGCCTCCGCCCCCTCCTCGTGCGCGTTGACCGACGCGAAGTCGGGCAGCATCGTCCAGGCCCGTACGGCGGCGACCCGGGCGGCCGGGTCGGGCTCGATCCACGCCCCGGTGCTCACCCCGACGGGGAGCCCGGGCCGGGCGGCCCGGACGGCGGTCACCGCGTCGGCGATCACCGCCGGCGCCATCGACTCCACGCCGGAGGCGTCGCGGGGGTGGACGTGCACGGCGGCCACGCCGAGGGCGGCGCAGCGGTGCGCGTCGGCGGCCAGCTCGGCCGCGGTGACCGGCACGCCAGGATGCTCGTCGTGGCCCCGGCCACCGTTGAGACACGCCTTCAACACCGGATCATCCTCCCCGCCCGGACGCCACCGGCATGGTCAGCACCGGGCGTCTCACGGACGGATCGGGTCAGCGGGTGGCGGGTCAGTCGGCGGCGCGGGCGTCCCGATCCAGTTCGCCCTCGGCCTCGGCCAGGGCGTCGGCGTCGATCTGCTCGGCGAACTCGGCCGCCTCGGCGCTCTGCGCGGCCAGCGCGTCCTTCACCGCGCGGATCGCCGCGCCCGGCGGGTAGCCCTTGCGGGCGAGCATCCCGACCAGCCGGCGGAACACCGCGTCCGGTTCGCCCCGGGCGGTGCGCAGTTTCCGGTCCACCAGGGCGCGGGCGGTCTCCGCCTCGGTCTCCTCGTCCAGCTCGCCGAGCGCCTCGCTGGCCACGTCGCCGTCCACGCCGCGCTGGCGCAGCTCGTTGGCCAGCGCCCGGCGGGCCAGGCCCCGGCCGGTGTGCCGGCTGGAGACCCAGGCGCGGGCGAAGGCGGCGTCGTCGATGATGCCGACCTCGTCGTACCGGTCGAGCACGTCGGCCGACACCTCGTCGGAGATGCCCCGCTTGGCCAGCGCACCGGCCAGCTCGGCCCGGGTACGCGGGCGCACCGAGAGCTGCCGCAGGCAGATCTCCCGCGCCACCTCGGCCTCGTCGCGCGGTGGGGCCGGGGTCGCCTCCGGCTCGGTCTCGTCGGACCGGCCACGACGACCCCGACGGGGCCGTGGGGTGGTGCCGTCACCCGCCCGGGGCGGGCTGGCATCCCAGCCCCGCCCCGTGCGGGCGCGTCGTCCTGCCACTTAGCCGGCGGCCGATCAGAAGTCGACCGGCGGCAGCTCGGGGCCGCCGGCGGCGTCGCCCGCGCCGACTCCGACGCCGAGCTTCTCCAGGATCTTCTTCTCGATCTCGGCGGCCACGTCCGGGTTCTCCTTGAGGAACTCCCGGGCCTTCTCCTTGCCCTGGCCGAGCTGGTCACCGTCGTAGGTGTACCAGGCGCCGGACTTGCGGATGATCGCCTGCTCCACGCCGACGTCGATCAGCGAGCCCTCGCGGGAGATGCCCTTGCCGTACATGATGTCGAACTCGGCCTGCTTGAACGGCGCGGCGACCTTGTTCTTCACGACCTTGACCCGGGTGCGGTTACCGACCACGTCGGTGCCGTCCTTCAGGCTCTCGATGCGGCGCACGTCGAGTCGGACCGAGGCGTAGAACTTCAGCGCCCGACCACCGGTGGTGGTCTCCGGGCTGCCGAACATCACGCCGATCTTCTCGCGGAGCTGGTTGATGAAGATCGCCGTGGTGCCGGTGTTGTTGAGCACACCGGTGATCTTCCGCAGCGCCTGGCTCATCAGCCGGGCCTGGAGGCCCACGTGGCTGTCGCCCATCTCGCCCTCGATCTCGGCGCGCGGCACCAGGGCGGCCACCGAGTCGATCACGACGATGTCGATCGCGCCGGAGCGGACCAGCATGTCGGTGATCTCCAGCGCCTGCTCGCCGGTGTCCGGCTGGGAGACCAGCAGGGCGTCGGTGTCGACGCCGAGGGCCTTCGCGTAGTCCGGGTCGAGCGCGTGCTCGGCGTCGATGAAGGCGGCGATGCCGCCGGCCCGCTGGGCGTTGGCCACCGCGTGCAGGGCGACCGTGGTCTTACCGCTGGACTCGGGACCGTAGATCTCGACGACCCGGCCGCGGGGCAGACCGCCCACGCCGAGCGCCACGTCGAGCGCGATCGAGCCGGTGGGGATCACCGAGGTCTGGATGACCGGCCGCTCCCCCAGCCGCATCACCGAACCCTTGCCGAACTGCTTGTCGATCTGAGCGAGAGCAAGGTCGAGTGCCTTCTCCCGATCGGGCCCTGCGGCCATGTTTGCCACCCCTGCCTTCGCCGGCGTCTTTCCTGAGCTTCGCGTCACGCGGGACACGCTAGGCGCTGGGTCCGACAGAAAACCAGCCGACGGGCCGTGAGCTGTGGACGAGCACCCCGCTGTGGACAATAGCCGAACAGGTGTACGAGTCGGCAAGCGACACGCGGGAGCGACGAAAACGCCGCTCAGCGTAGCCGGGCGGGCACCCGGTCGGGGTAGGCGGCGACGACGGCCCGCCACACCACGTGGGTCTGCTCACCCGAGGCGAGCGCCTGCTCGATGGTCCGCCCGCCCAGCTGGGACAACACCTGGTCGCGGGCGATGCTGGCCGCGTAGCCCGGCCCGAAGGCCTCGTCCAGCCGGGCCCAGAAGTCGGTCAGCCGCACGTGATCAGTCCTCCTCGTCCGGTGCCGCCACCGGCACCGGGCGCAACGCTAGCGCCACCAGGGGCACCACCGCGATCGCCGCCAGCAGGGTCAGCACCGGATAACCCGCCGCCCGCATGACAAACCCGCTCAGGGCGGCGGCGCCGGCGCCGGCCAGCCCCATCGTCAGGTCGGAGAGACCCTGCACGCTCGGCCGGATCGCCGCCGGCACCGACTCCGACAGCAGGGTGGAGCCGGCCACCATGGTGCCGGACCAGCCCAGCCCGAGCAGGGCCAGGCCGATCGAGAGCCGGGGCGTGTGGTGCCCGGCGGTGCCGGCGACCGCGCACGCGGCCAGCAGCAGCCCGACGCCGCCGAGGACGACCGCGCGCCGTCCCACCCGGTCGGTGAGCCAGCCCACCAGCGGGCTGAGCGCGTACATGCCGGCGATGTGCAGGCTCAGCACGATGCCGACCACCCGCAGCACGTCGGCGTCGCCGTGCGACTCGCCGAGGCGTACCGGCGTCATCGACATCACCGCGACCATCACCACGTGGCCGACCGCCACCGCCGCGATGCCGAGCCGGGCCGCCGGGCGGCCGCGTACCACCTGCCAGGCCGCGCGCATCCCCGCACCGCGCCGGGCGGTCCGCGCCGGCGCGGCGACGGCCTCGGCCGGCGGGGTGACGTCCGCGACGGCGGCCGCGACCGGGGTGTCGGCCGCCGCCAGCCGGCGCGCGGTGAGCAGCGGGTCGGGCCGCAGCAGCACCAGGAGTACGACGGCGGCGAGCACGAACGCGGCGGCGCTGAACGCGAACGGACCGGCCAGCGGTGGCAGTCCCCACCCACTGGTGGTGCGGTCGGCGAGCGCGGCGAAGTTCGGCGCGGCCACCGCGCCGATGGTGGTGGCCCAGACGATCAGCGACAGCTGGCGGCCCCGGCGGGCCGGCTCGGCGAGGTCCACCGCGGCGTAGCGGGCCTGGAGGTTCGCCGCGGTGCCGCCGCCGAAGAGCAGCATGCCGAGGAAGAGCAGCGGTACGGAGCGGGTGACCGTGGCGAGCACCACCAGCACGGCGCCGACGGCGCCGGACAGGTAGGCGACGGCCAGCCCGGGTCGCCGGCCGTGCCCGTTCATGATCCGGGTGACCGGGACGGCGAGCAGCGCCCCGCCGACCACGGCGGCGCTCTGCGCCAGGCCGGCGACGGCGGTCCCGGCGACCCGGGCGGCGAGCAGCGCCCCCACCGAGATGCCGATGGTGACGCCGATCCCGCCGATGATCTGGGTGCTGAACAGCAGGCGCAGGGTCCGTCGCTGGATCGGCGCGACGTCCGGCCGGGTACGGGCCGGCGCGGTCAGGTCGGTGGCCATGCGGCCTCCTCGGTAAGGGGTCAGACGCGGCCCCATCCTTGCAAACCGGCCCCGCCCCGGGGGACCCGGTTTCGCTAGAGGCCGAGCCCGCGCCCGATGATCTCCTTCATGATCTCGGTGGTGCCGCCGTAGATGGTCTGCACCCGCCCGTCCAGCCAGGCCTTCGCCACCGGGTACTCCAGCATGAACCCGTAGCCGCCGTGCAGCTGTACGCAGCGGTCGGCGACCTTGTTCTGCAGCTCGGTGGTCCACCACTTGGCCTTCGCGGCGTCGGTGACCGAGAGCCGGCCGGCGTTGAACTCGGCCACGCAGTGGTTGACGAAGGTGCGTGCGATGGTGACCTCGGTGTCCAGCTCCGCCAGCAGGAACCGGTTGTGCTGGAACCTGCCGATCGGCCGGCCGAACGCCTCCCGCGAGCGGGCGTAGTCCAGGGTCACCGCGAGCAGCTTCTCCGCCGCCGCCACCGCCGCGACGGCGATGCTGAGCCGCTCCCGGGGCAGGTTGGCCATCAGGTGGTAGAAGCCGTGGTTCTCGGTGCCGATCAGGTTCTCCGCCGGCACCCGGCAGTCGTCGAAGAAGAGTTCGGCGGTGTCGTTGGCCTTCAGGCCCACCTTCGCCAGCCGCCGGCCCCGGGTGAAGCCGGGGGTACCGGTCTCCACCGCGACCAGGCTGACCCCGTGCGCGCCCTGGTCCGGCGCGGTACGCACCACCACGATCACCAGATCGGCCATCTCGCCGTTGGTGATGAACGTCTTCTGCCCGTTGAGCACCCACCCGTCGCCGTCGCGGACCGCGCTGGTGCGGATCCCCGCCAGGTCGCTGCCCGCACCCGGCTCGCTCATCGCGATCGCGGTGACCAGGTCACCGGAGCAGAACCCGGGCAGCCAGCGCTTGCGCTGCTCGTCGGTGGTCAGCTCGGTCAGGTACGGCGCCACCACGTCGTTGTGCAGGCCGAAGCCGAGCCCCGAGCAGCCCGACGCGACGATCTCCTCGTCCAGCACCGCGTTGAACCGGAAGTCGCGCTGCCCGCCGCCGCCGTGGTCGGTGTCGACGTCCATGCCGAGCAGCCCGGCCGCGCCGGCCTTGCGCCACACCTCGCGGTCGACGATGCCGTCGGCCTCCCACTGGGAGTGGTGCGGCACCGCCTCGCGGGCCAGGAACTCCCGGCACAGGTCGCGGAACTCCTCGTGGACCGGTTCGTACAGATGCTGCTCCATGGCGGCCAGTGTGGCACCGCTCACCCGCGCTGCCCAGGGGGCGGTGGCAGGCGTTGCCAGCGGCTCACCCGGGGCGCTAGGCCAGCGCGCGGGCGCCGACCGTCAGGTCCTGCACCAGCCCCGCGTACGCGGCGTCCTGGTCGTCGGCGCGCAGCACGGCGGACGGGTGGATGGTGGCCAGCAGCTGCGCGGCCGGCGCGTCGGCCACCTTCCCGGCGCTGTCCACCGGGACCCGGACGAAGTCCTCCGGGCGTTGCGCGGCGGCCGGCCAGGGCAGCAGCTCGCCGCGCTGCTTGGTCACCCGGAACGCCGGGCCGAGCAGGGCCTTGGCGGCGGTCGCGCCGAGCACCACGACCAGATCCGGACGCAACCGGGAGAACTCCGCGACCAGCCACGGCCGGCAGGCGGTGATGTGTACCCGGTCCGGGGTCTGGTGGATGCGCCGCTTCCCGCGCAGCTCGAACCTGAAGTGCTTTACGGCATTCGTCAAATAGATGTGCTTGGGGTCGATTCCGGCGTCGTCGACCGCCCGCCGCAACAGCCGGCCGGCCGGGCCGACGAAGGGCAGTCCTTTTTGATCTTCCATGTCGCCGGGCTGCTCGCCGACCAGGACCACCCGGGCGCTCTCGTCACCCCGGCCGAAGACCGTCTGCGAAGCGTCGCGGTACAGCTCGCAGCCCCGGCAACCGGCGGCCGCGGCGCGCAGCTCGTCGAGGGTGTCGGCCTGCGGCGGGATGAACTTCTGCGCACCGGGCGCGTCGGTCTCGGCCATGGCGAACTTTATATACCGGATTCGTCGGCGGCGCCGGGTGTGGCGCGGCCGCGCCGGCGCGCGTCAGTAACCCCCGCCACCGTCGCCACCGCCGCCCATGGCTATCGCGATCACGATCACGACCAAGATCACCGCGATCGCGATGGCGATCCAGAGCCCCGTCCTCGACCTGGGTGCAGCCATGACCGGTCACCTCCCGGCCGCGCGCTTACCCTCCGGAACGTCGACCATGCGCGTCGAGGACCAGCCGGGTCACGCGGTGAACCGACCCGGCGGGGCCGGGCGGAGCGCCCGCGCGACCGCGTCGGCGACCGGCACGAGGTCGGCGTCGTCGAGCGCGCTGACGGTGATCCGGATCCCGGGCTCGGCACCGATCCGGTAGAGCGCACCGGGCGCCACCGACCACCCGGCGTCGCGCAGCGCGGTGACCACACTGGTCTCGTCCGGCACCGGCAGCCAGATGTTGATGCCGCTGCGACCGCGCCCGGCCAGGCCCCGGGCGGCGAGCGCCGCCAGCAGCCCGGTGCGCCGCCGCTCGTACTCCTCGCCGGAGCGGCGGACCAGCTCCGCGGTGGCCGGGTCGCGCCAGAGCGAGAGCACCAGCCGTTGCAGCACGGTGGAGACCCAGCCGGCGCCGACCCGGGCGCGGCCGGCGACCCGGGACACGGTGGCCTCGTCGCCGGCCAGCACGGCCAGCCGCAGGTCGGGCCCGAACGGCTTGCTCACCGACCGGACGAAGGCCCACGCCGGGGTCGCCCCGGCGAGCGGGTGCAGCGGCACCCGGGCCAGCTCGGCGGCATGATCGTCCTCGATCAGCAGCAGGTCGGGGCGGCCGGCGAGCAGTTCCCGCAGGGCCCCGGCCCGCTCGGCGGAGACCGCGGCGCCGGTCGGGTTCTGCGCGCGGCTGGTCACCACCAGCGCCCGGGCGCCGAGGGCCACGGCGTCGCGGACGCCGGCCTCGGTGGGCCCGTCGTCGTCCACCGGTACGCCGATCGGCCGCAGCCCGAGCGCGGCGACCAGGTCGAGCAGGTTGGCCCAGCCCGGGTCCTCCACCGCCACCGCGTCACCGGGCCGCAGGTGCGCGGCGAGCAGCCGCTCGATGCCGTCCAGCGCGCCCCCGGTCACGGTGATCTCCTCGGCCGGCACACCGTCGGCGGCGAGCCGGCCCCGGGCCGCCTCGGCGAACGCGGGGAGCAGGGCGGTCGAGGCGTACCCGACGGGTGGGCCGATCTCGGCGGCGAGCGCGGCCAGGTGCGGACCGAGCGGGGGCAGCAGCCGAGGATCGGGGTACCCCTGGGAGAGGTCGCGGGTGCCGGGGGCGGGCGGCGGGTGCAGCGCGGCGCGGCGGCCGGCGACCGGGGGTCGGGGGCGCACCCGGGTGCCGTGCCGGCCGGCGGTGACGACCAGGCCCCGCTGGCGCAGCTCCTGATAGGCCCGGGCGACGGTGGCCGGGCTGACCCCCAGCTCGGTGGCGAGCGCCCGGACGGCGGGCAGCGGACTGCCCGGGGCCAGCGCGTCGGCCCGGATGCCGGTTTCCACGCTCGCCGAAATGGCGGCCGACGTGCTGCCACTGATCTGATAACGTACTGCCACAGTTAGCAGATTGTACTAGAACAAAGGTGGGATGTCGCATGTACGCCCCGACCCCGCGCACCACGGCCAGCCGCTCCCGCGACCGGATGAGCTACGACCCGGCCGCCGTGCACGCGGTGCTCGACGAGGCGTACCACTGCGTGCTCGGGTTCACCGTCGACGGCGAGCCCCGGCTGCTGCCCACCCTGCACGTGCGCATCGGCGACACCCTCTACCTGCACGGCTCCACCGGCAGCCGCCCGCTGCTCGCCGCCCGCGGTGACGGCGGGCTGCGGATCTGCGTCACCGTCACCCTGCTCGACGGGCTGGTCTACGCCCGCTCACAGTTCCACCACAGCGCCAACTACCGGTCGGTGGTCGCGCACGGCACCGCCCACCTGGTCACCGACGACGCCGAGAAGTCCCGGATGCTGACCGCCCTGGTGGAAAAGGTCGCCGCCGGTCGCAGCGCGGACAGCCGCCCGCCGAGCCGCCGGGAGCTGGCCGAGACGGCCGTGCTGGCGCTGCCGCTGCGCGAGGTGTCACTGCGGTCCCGCACCGGTGGGGTCCGCGACGACCCTGCCGACCTCGACCTGCCGTACTGGGCCGGGGTGGTGCCGCTGCGGCTGACCGCCGGGCTGCCGGAACCGGACGCGGGCGTCACCGCCCCGGTGCCGGCGGGACTGCGGACCGCCGGGTCGCCGTGGCGGGAGGCGGCAACCCTGCGGGGCGAGCACGTGCTGCTGGAGCCGCTGGACCTGGCCCACGCCGACGAGCTCTTCACCGCCACCGCCGAACCGGAGGTCTGGGCGCACCTGACCCACCCGCTGCCCACCGACCCGGCCACCATGAGGGAGATCGTCGCGGGCGCGCTGGCGGCCGGGCACCGGGGCGAACGGGTGCCCTGGGTGCAGCGCTGCGCGCGGACGGGCGCGGTGGTCGGCACCACCTCGTACTACGACATCGACCCCGAGCGGCGGGCGGTCGCCATCGGCCACACCTGGCTCGGCCGGCCCTGGTGGCGCAGCGGGATCAACACCGAGGCCAAGCTGCTGCTGCTCAGCCGTGCCTTCGACGAGCTCGGCGCGGTCCGGGTGGCGTGGCACACCGACATCCGCAACACCCGCTCCCAGGCGGCGATCGAGCGCCTCGGCGCCACCCGGGAGGGCGTGCTGCGGATGCACCGGCAGCGCCCGGACGGCTCCTGGCGGGACACCGTGCAGTACGCGATGACCGTCGACGAGTGGCCGAACGCACAGGCCAGGCTCCGGGAAAGGCTTCGCCGTACGGCACCCGTGGCGTGATGATGGCGGGCGTGCTGGGCATCACCGACATCTGGACGTACGTGCTGGGGACCGTGGCGATCATTCTGCTGCCCGGGCCGAACTCGCTCTTCGTGCTCTCCACCGCCGCCAAGCGGGGGGTGGGCGCCGGCTACCGGGCGGCGGGTGGGGTGTTCGTCGGCGACGGGGTGCTGATGTTCCTCTCCGCCGCCGGGGTGGCGTCGCTGCTCAAGGCGTACCCGCCGCTCTTCCTTGTGATCAAGTACGCGGGTGCGGCGTACCTCGGGTATGTCGGGCTGACGATGCTGCGCGGGGCCTGGCGGCGCTGGCGCGACCGCAACGACCCGGCGGCGCCGCGGCTGATCGACGCCGCGGAGCCGGCGGCGATGCGCAGCCCGTTCCGCAAGGCGTTGGTGATCAGCCTGCTCAACCCGAAGGCGATCCTCTTCTTCATCTCGTTCTTCATCCAGTTCGTCGACCCCGGGTACGCCTGGCCTGCGCTGTCGTTCCTGCTGCTCGGGCTGATCGCCCAGGTCACCAGCGCGCTCTACCTGACCGCGTTGATCTTCATGGGCACCTTCCTGGCCGCCCAGTTCCGGCGCCGCCGGCGGCTGGCCGCGAGCGCGACCACCGGCGTCGGGGTGCTCTTCCTCGGCTTCAGCCTCAAGCTCGCCACCGCCTCGGTCTGACCCCGGCCGGGCGGCGCCCCGGGTGCCGTCGCCCCGCCGGGGTCTGGCGATCGACTGCCGTCGCCCCCACCTCGGTCGGGCGCCGGCGCAGGGCGATCAGGTGCCGTCGCCACCACCGCCGCCGATGCCCCCGCCTCCGGCGGTGCCGCCGAGGCCGTAGCCGGGCGCGACCGGTTCGTCGGGATGGCGGCTGACGTGGGCGGACTCGGTGATCTTGGCGGACCAGTCGGCGTGCGAGGCGGCCGCCGCGTGCCGGTTGATCGCCGCGCGCAGCCAGCCGTCCACGACGGCCACCCAGTCCCGCTGGTCGGCCCCGGTGTGCCAGGTTCGGAAGCGGCTGATGCTCTGGTGGCTGATCCCGGTCAGCGACAGCCGGCGGTCCAGCCAGAGGACCACCTCCAGGCCGGCCGA
The DNA here is from genome assembly GCF_029893845.1 of Micromonospora sp. A200. NCBI lineage: Bacteria > Bacillati > Actinomycetota > Actinomycetes > Micromonosporales > Micromonosporaceae > Micromonospora > Micromonospora sp. A200. The sequence goes on from NZ_JARXXY010000002.1 coordinate 266,438, forward strand.
GTTCGCCACGAAGATCACCTCCAGCTCGGTGATCGGGCCCGCGTAGAGCGGTCCCACCCAGTAGCCGAGTCGCTGGTGCACCGGCAACGCCTGCTCGACGCCGGGCAGCCGGCCGTGCGACAGGCCGGCCTGCCGGACCAGGAAGCCGAGCGTGTCCAGTGCGGCGAGGATGTGCTGCTGGGTGGGGAGCGGATGGACGAAGACCGGCACCATCGCCCCCTGGTCCAGGTCGGGGTCGACCGACACCTCGGTCCGTAGCCCGGTGCGCATGCTCATCAGGGGCACCCCGCCGAAGATCGTCACCGGGGTCTCCCAGGGCAGCGGCAGGGCGAAGTCGATCGCCCGGCGTCGCCCGGCCGGCACCACGAACCGGCCGCCGATGGGCACCTGGTGGTACTGCACCAGTCGCGGTGGACTGCGCGGATCGTCCGATTCCGCGGTGGCGACCAGGCCCAGCCGTACGTGCCGGATCGGCACGTCGTCCGGCCCGGCGGCGAGCGTCACCCGCCCCGGCAACCGCAGCCCCGGCCGGGTGCTCGGATTGGTCAGCGTGGTGCTCACCGAGAGCCCGGTCCACCCGGACTCCCGCGCCACCCCGGTCAGCCGCACGCCCGCGCTCCCCTCCCCTCGCCCGCGGCTTTCCCACCCCCCGTCCCGACACTCCCTGCCCCTGCGGCGATCCGCCGCGCCCTTCCCGAGCGCCCCGAGCGGCAGTCCGCCGCGTACCTGCACTTTCGGGGAAAGAGTGGCTATTTCCCGCCCGATGGCCACGCTTTCTCTGAAGGTGCGCGGATCTTGGGGGGGTGGAAGGGGGTGGGGACGAGGCCGGCCGCCGGGTCACGGGGAGCCGGCGGCCGGGCGGGAGGTGGGTGGGTGGGGTGGGGCGTCAGCGCAGGCGTCGGCCGCGCGGGACCGGGTCGGTCTCGTCGTCGAACTCGCCGATGACCTCCTCCAGCAGGTCTTCGAGGGCCACGAAACCGATCGGACGGGTCGGGCCGCCACCGTTGCGGACCAGCGCGAGCTGGGCCTGGTCGGCGCGCATCGCGGCCACGGCCTCGGTGACCGAGGAGGTCGCCGGCAGGGTGAACGCCCGGGTCATCAGCTCGCCCGCCGTCGCCGGCCGGCCGGTGGTGACCGCCCGCACCGCCTCCCGCACGTGGACCAGGCCGCAGACCTCGCCGCCCGGGTCCAGCACCGCGAGCCGGGACCGGCCGCTGTCCCGGCTGACCTGCTCGATCCGGTCCGCGGTGTCGTCGCGGCGGACCGTGACGATCTCGTCGAAGGGCTCCATCACGTCGCGGACGGTGGTGCCCTGCAACTCCAGCATGCTGGTCAACAGGTGGTGCTGCTCGGCGCCGAGCAGCCCGTGCTCGCGGGACTGCTCCAGCAGGATGCGCAGCTCGTCCGGGCCGTGCACCTGGGCGAGCTGGTCCTGCTGCTGCACCCCGAACAGCCGCAGCACCACGTTGGCCAGCGCGTTGAGCGCCGACAGCACCGGCCGGGCCACCCGGGCGAAGGCCCGGAACGGCAGCGCCAGCAGCAGCGCCGACCGCTCGGCATCGGTGATCGCCCACGACTTCGGGGCCATCTCCCCGACGACCAGGTGCAGGAAGGTCACCAGCGCCAGCGCGAAGACCAGCGCGACGGCGTGGCTGGCCGCGTCGGGCAGCCCCACCGTGTGCAGCAGCGGGCTGAGCAGGTGTTCGATCGCCGGCTCGGCCAGCGCGCCGAGCCCCAGGGTGCACAGCGTGATGCCGAGCTGCGCGCCGGCCAGCATCAGCGACAGCTCGCGGACGCCGTCCAGGGCCGCCCGGGCCGCCCGACCGCCACCGGCGGCCGCCTGTTCCAGGCGGTAGCGCTTGCTCGCCAGCAGGGCGAACTCGGCGGCCACGAAGAAGCCGTTGAGCGCCAGCAGCAGCGTCGAGACCAGCAGTGCGACTGCGGGGCTCATGCCGCCACCTCCCCGCCGGGGGCCTCGCCGGCGATCCGCAGCCGCACCGAGTCGGCCACGTGCCGGTCCACGACGAGCACCTCGACCAGGGCGCGCTCGGGTGGCGCCTCGCCGTCGGCGGGCAGGCTGATCTCCAGCCGGTCACCCACCTCGGGCACCCGGCCCAGCTCGCGCATGACCAGCCCGGAGAGGGTGTCGTACTCGGGGGCCTCGGGCAGCGCGATGCCGGTGCTGTCGGCGACCTCGTCGATCCGCCAGCGGGCCGGCACCACCCAGGAGCCGTCGGCCTGCCGGGCGGGGGCGCGCTCCGGCGGGTCGTCCTCGTCGCGGATCGGGCCGACCAGTTCCTCGGCGATGTCCTCCAGCGTGATCACCCCGGCGAAGCCGCCGTACTCGTCGACCACGCAGGCCAGCTGCCGGTGCCCGGACCGCAGCCGGTCCAGCACCGTCGGCAGCGGCAGTGTCTCGGGCACCAGCAACGGGGGTACGGCCACCGCGCTGACCGGGGTGGTGGCGCGCCGCGCCGGGGGTACGCCGAGCACGTCGGCGATGCCGACCACGCCGACCAGGTCGTCCACGCCCTCGGCGCCACGCACCGGGAAGCGGGAGTGGCCGGTGTCGAGCAGCTCGACGACCCGGCTGACCGGCTCGTGCGCCCGTACGGTGTGCACGTCGACCCGGGGCACCATGGCCTCCCCGGCGGTCAGCTCCCGGAAGTCGAGGCCCCGGTCGAGCAGGTCGGACATCTCGGCGTCGAGGTGCCCCTCCTCCCGGGACTCGGCGATGATCTGTTCCAGGTCCTCCGGGGTGGCGCCGCTGGGCAGTTCCTCGATCGGCTCGATGCCGACCCGGCGCAGCAGCCGCACCGCCGCCCGGTCGAAGAGCGTGATCAGCGGGCCGGCGACCTTCAGGTACATCAGGGTGGAGCGGCTCAGCGCCCGGGCCAGCGGCTCGGCGCGGGCGATGGCCAGGTTCTTCGGGGCGAGTTCACCGAGGACCATCTGCACCACGGTGGCGATGAGCAGGGCCAGCACCACCGACAGCGGGAGGCTGACCGCGGTGGAGACACCGGCGCCGCCGAGCAGTTCGGCCAGCCCGGCACCCAGGTACGGCTCGGCGACGTAACCGACCAGCAGGGCGGTCACGGTGATGCCGAGCTGGGCGCCGGAGAGCATGAACGAAAGTCGGCCGGTGACCTCCAGGGCCCGGGCGGCCGCCTGGTCGCCCTCCTCGGCCTGTTGCTTGAGCCGGCCGCGGTCCACCGCGACGTAGCCGAACTCCTGGGCCACGAAGTAGCCGGTGGCGGCGGTGAGAACGATGATGAGTACGAGACCGACGACGATCAACACGGGTCGCTCAGGGCTCCCGGGGACGTCGGGGCGATGGGATGCCGGGCACGACCCGGCTGGCTACTGCTGCCCTCCTGGGCAGAGGAGTCGATCATGCGGCAATTCTATCCGCGGTCGCTGAAAGCCCGCTGAAGGTGGGGACAAAGCTGCCGCTCATCCCCTATTTCCGGTGCTCGGCGAGTTCATCCCGGTCCAGCAGGGTCCGGTCCACCCGCCCCGAACGGTACGCGGCCCGCCCGATCATCTGCGCGGCCACCGGCGCGGTGGCCAGTTGGAAGACGGCGACCAGCGCGATCATGCCGAGGTCGGCGGGGCTGCGCAGCCGCAGCGCCAGCCCGAGCAGCAGGAGCAGCGCCCCGAGCACCTGCGGCTTGGTGGCGGCGTGCATCCGGTCCAGCACGTCCGGGAAGCGCAGCACCCCGATCCCGGCGGCGAGGCTGAGCAGCGCCCCCGCCACCAGGGCGACCGCTCCCAGCCAGTCGGCGACCGTACCCGCGCTCACCGGGCAGCCCCTTCGTTCGCGACGCCGCCGCGCGCCGGCCGGGCCGGGACGGCGGGCAGCCGGGCCGGGCGGGTCACGCCTCCTCCCGGACGGCGAAGCGGACCAGGGCCACCGAGCCGACGAACCCGAGCAGCGAGAGCACCACCAGCACCGGCAGCGTGGTGGCGTGCCGGTTGATCGCGGCCTCCGCCCCGACCGCGCCGAGCATGATCGCGAGCAGCAGGTCGGCGGCGATCACCCGGTCCAGCAGCGACGGGCCCCGGTAGATCCGGGCCAGCGCCAGCAGCGCGGTGACCGAGAGCAGCACGGTCAGGACGACGGTGAGGACGACGGTCATGTGGACCTCCGGTCGACGGGATCGGTGGCGAGCAGGCGCACCTCGGCGTCGGAGCCGATCGCCCGGACGACGCGTGCCTCGACGGCGAGGACCCGGTCCCGGCTGTCGGACAGGTCCTCCGGACGCCGGACGTCCAGGACGTGCACGTAGAGGACGCCCGCGTCCCGGTCGATCTCGAGGATCAGGGTGCCGGGGACCAGCGAGAGCAGCTCGGCGGTGAGCGCCAGGTTGAGGTCGGTGCGCACCCGCAGGCGTACTCCGATGATCGCCCCGCGCGGCCGGTAGCCGGGGCGGACGGCGATCGCGGCGACGTGCACGCTGGCGTCGACCAACTCGGCGACGAACGTCGTCAGCAGCACCAGCAGCGCCCGGGGCCGCAGCCGGCCGCCGAAGGAGACCGGCGGCAGCGGGAAGAACAGCAGCACCGCGACGCCGACCAGCGCCCCGCCGAGCAGGTTGCCCCAGGAGATCTCGCCCCAGAGCAGGTTCCAGACCGCGATCAGCCAGCCCAGGGCGATGGCCTGGTCGCGGCGGCGGCGGCCGGCGCGCCTCGTGGGCGGCGATCCGGGGGTGTCCGGGGCGGTCACGGGGCACCGTCGGGCAGCACGGCCCGCACGTACGGGGTGCGCAGCCGCAGGTCGGCTGCGGCGTCGGCGGTGACGCGGAACAGCGGACCGGCGGCGAGCGTGAACGTCAGGCCCAGCACCACCAGGGCGGCGGTGGCGCCCACCATCAGCTGCGGCAGCCGGACCACCGGTTCGTCGGTGGCCAGCCGGGGCGCCCGCCAGAACGCGATGTTCCACACCCGCGAGGCGGTGTAGAGGGTGAGCAGGCTGGTCGCCGTGCCGGCGGCGACCAGCACCCAGGGCAGCGGCCCGCCGACCGCCACGCCGGCCTGGAGCAGGCCGACCTTGCCGAGGAAGCCGGAGAAGGGCGGGATGCCGGCGAGGTTTATCGCCGGGACGAAGAAGAGGACCGCCAGCAGCGGGGCGATCCGGGCCAGGCCGCCGATCCGGCGCAGGTCGGTGCTGCCGGCGCGCTCCTCGACCAGCCCGGCGACGAGGAAGAGCGTGGTCTGGATGGTGATGTGGTGCACCACGTAGAAGATCGCGCCGGAGAGCGCGGCGGCGGTGCTCAGCGCCACCCCGTAGATCATGTAGCCGATGTGGCTGACCAGCGTGAACGAGAAGAGCCGCTTCATGTCCGACTGCGCCACCGCGCCGAGCACGCCGACCACCATGGTCAGCCCGGCCACCACCATGAGCAGGCCGGCGACCTGCCCGCCGGGGAAGAGCAGCGTCTCGGTCCGGATGATCGCGTAGACGCCGACCTTGGTGAGCAGGCCGGCGAAGACCGCGGTCACCGGGGCCGGCGCGGTGGGGTAGCTGTCCGGCAGCCAGGCGGAGACGGGAAAGACCGCCGCCTTGATGCCGAAGGCGAGCAGCAGCATCAGCTGCAACCCCAGCCGTACGCCGTCCGGCAGCGCGTCGAGGCGGGTGGCGAGCTGGGCCAGGTTGAGGGTGCCGGTGGCGGCGTACACCAGGCTGACCGCGACCAGGAAGATCATCGAGGAGAGGATGCCGACCACGACGTAGATCGAGCCGGTGCGGATCCGGACCTCGGTGCCGCCGAGGGTGATCAGCACGAAGCTGGCCGCCAGCAGCATCTCGAAGCCGACGAAGAGGTTGAACAGGTCCCCGGCGAGGAAGGCGTTGGTGATGCCGGCGGTCAGCACCAGGTAGGTGGGGTGGTAGATGCTCACCGGCGCGGATTCGCTGGTCTCGCTCCGGCCCTGGCCGATGGAGTAGATCAGCACGCAGAGGGTGACCGCGGAGGAGACCACCAGCATCAGCGCGGCCAACTGGTCGGCGACCAGCACGATGCCCACCGGCGCCGGCCACCCGCCCACCTGCGTCACCACCGGCCCGTGCCGGTACGCCTGCACCAGCAGCGCCACCGCCACGACCAGGTTGCCGGTGAGCGCGACCACGCTGACCGTGCGCTGCACCCGGGGCAGGTTGGCCAGGATCAGGGTCAGCGCGGCGCCGAGCAGCGGCACCACCACCGGCAGCGGCAGGAGTCGGTTCACTGCCGCCCACCCCGTCGGCGCAGCCGGCGTCGGGCGGGCTCCGGGTCCACCTGCTCCGGGTCGTCGTTCGGCCCCTCCCCGCCGAGGTCGGCGTCGAGCACCTCGTTGCGCTCGGCGAGCTGCACGATCTGGCGGTCCTCCAGGTCGTCCTGCACCTCGTCGTCGCCGCCGAGATACCAGCTGCGGTAGGCGACCGCCGCGAGGAACGCGGTCAGCCCGAAGGTGATCACGATGGCGGTGAGCACCATGGCCTGGACCAGCGGGTCGCTGAACTCCGCCACCTCGGCGGTGCCGACCACCGGCGCCGCGCCGGACCGGCCGCCGAGCAGGATGAGCAGGTTCACCCCGTTGCCGAGCAGGATGACGCCGAGCAGGATCCGGGTCAGGCTGCGCTCCAGCAGCAGGGTCACCCCGGTGGCCGCGAGCACGCCGACGGCGAGCACCAGCACCAGGGTCGGCCCCGCGCCGCCCTGTCTCACCCCGACTCCCCCTCCCGCTCGACGACGAGCCCCCGCTCGGACCTGCCGGCGGCCTCGAGGTGCCGGTCCACCTCGGCGCCGAGGCTGCGCAGGATGTCCAGCACCAGCCCGACCACGACCAGGTAGACCCCGACGTCGAAGAAGAGCGAGGTGACCAGGTACGGCTCGCCCAGCCAGGGCAGCGGCAGGTTCACCTTGGTGCTCTCCAGCACGTCGCCGGTGGTCAGCAGGGACACCGCGCCGCCACCGACGGCGATCGCCAGCCCGGCGCCGAGCACCGTGCCCGCGCCGACCGGGGCGCCCTCGGCCAGCTCGTACCGGCCGCCGGCGAGGTAACGCAGGGTCAGCGCGAGGCTCGCCACCAGGCCGCCGGCGAAGCCGCCGCCGGGGGCGTTGTGGCCGGAGAAGAGCAGGAAGAACGAGAAGAGCACCATGGTGTGGAAGATCAGCCGGGTGACCACCTCGAAGACGATCGAGCGGCGCCGCTCGTGCAGGGTCGGGCCACCGCTGAGCCAGACCGGCCCGGTGTCACGCTGCGGCGCCCGCGACGGTTCGCCCCGGCGCGGTCGAGGGCCGGTGCGGGACCGCTCGAAGATCAGGCTGGCCACCCCGGTCGCGGCCACCACCAGCACCGCGAGCTCACCCATGGTGTCCCAGGCCCGGATGTCCACCAGGGTCACGTTGACCACGTTGCGGCCGTACCCCTCGACCACCGCGAGATCGGGGAAGGCCAGCGAGATCGGCGCGGCGGTCCGGGAACCGGCGGCGGCCAGGGCGAAGCCGGCGAGGACCACCCCGACGCCGACGCCGACCAGCCGCCGTGCCCACCGGCTGCGGCGCAGCGGCCGGGCGGAGAAGCGTTCCGGCAACCGGCGCAGCACCAGCACGAAGACGGCGATGGTCGCCGTCTCCACCAGGAACTGGGTCAGCGCCAGGTCGGGCGCGCCGTAGAGCACGAAGAGCATCGCGGTGCCGTAGCCGGTCACCCCCACCAGCAGCATCGCGGTCAGCCGCCGGCGGGCGCGGACCGCCAGCAGCGCCGCGACCGCGACGACGAGGGTGACCACCAGTTGCAACGGGCTGTCCCAGAGCGCGATCCGCTCGCGCCAGGGGCGGGCGGACAGCAGCGTCGCGCCGGGCACCAGCACCAGGGCGAGCAGCATCGCGCCCAGGTACTGCGGCAGGGAACCGCGCTGGGTGGCGCCGGTGACCTCGATGGCGAGCCGGTCGAAGCGGTGGGTGACCCACTCGTACCCCTGGTTGCCGCCGACCGGCGCGCGCAGCCGGGCCAGCGCGGGCGCGAGCGGGCCGCGCACCGCGTGCAGCACGTAGCCGCCGGCCAGCGCCACCGCCGACAGGCCGAGCGCGGGGGTCAGGCCGTGCCAGAGCGCCAGGTGCTCGTGCGGTGCGCCGAACAGCTCCGCGTACGGGCGCAGCGGCCCCTCCAGCGCGGCGACGGCGGGACCGGCGACGAGCCCGCCCACGGCGAGCAGGGCCGGCGGCACCAGCATCGGTACGGGCACCGGGTCGGGCTCGGTCGGCTCGACGTCCGGCCGGGTGGCGAAGGCGCCCCAGAGGAACCGGATGCTGTACGCGACGGTGAGGGTGGCGCCGACGACCAGGCCGGCGAGGACGACCGGCCGCTCGGCGAGCGCGGTGAAGACCGCCTCCTTGCCGACGAAGCCGATCAGCGGCGGCACCCCGGCCATGGAGGCGGCGGCGAGCGCGGCCACCGCGGCGAGCACCGGCGCCCGTCGCCCCAGCCCGGACAGCTCCAGCAGGTCACGGGTGCCGACCTCGTGGTCGATGATGCCGACGACAAGGAAGAGCGCCGCCTTGAACAGGGCGTGCGCCAGCAGCATCACCACCCCGGCGAGCGCGGCGTCCGGGCTGCCGGCGCCGAGCACCACCGCCAGCAGTCCGAGCTGGCTGACCGTGCCGTACGCCAGCAGCAGCTTCAGGTCGCACTGCCGCAGCGCCGCCCAGCCGCCGGCGATCATCGTGACCAGGCCGAGGGTGAGCACCACCGGTCGCCAGGGCCCGACGCCGGCCAGCACCGGGGCGAGCATTCCGATCAGGTAGATCCCCGCCTTGACCATGGCCGCCGCGTGCAGGTACGCGCTGACCGGCGTGGGCGCGGCCATCGCCACCGGCAGCCAGGCGTTGAACGGCACGATCGCCGACTTGGCGAGCGCACCGGTCAGGATCAGCAGTACCGCCACGACCAGCGCGGCGCCGCCGGGCAACGGCGCGCCGGCGATCTCCGACCAGCGGTAGCTACCCGCGTGCTCGCCGAGGATCAGGAAGCCGACCAGCATGGCCAGGCCGCCCAGGGTGGTGACGGTCAGCGCCTGGGCCGCTGCCCAGCGGCTGGCCCGCCGCTCGGTGCTGTGGCCGATGAGCAGGTAGGAGAAGACCGTGGTCAGCTCCCAGAAGACGTACAGCAGCAGCAGGTCGTCGGCGAGGACCAGGCCGAGCATCGCGCCGGCGAAGGCGACCAGCACCGCGACGAACCGGACCAGGCCGGCGGAGTCGGGGGCGAAGTACCGGCCGCAGTAGACCAGCACCAGCGCGCCGACGCCGCCGACCAGCAGGGTCATCAGCCAGGACAGCGTGGTCAGCCGCAGCGCCACGTCGACGTCGAGCTGGTCGATCCAGTGATACGTCTCGACGACCGCGCCGCCGTCGCGGACCGTCGGCGTACGGGTCAGCGCCCAGCCGAACGCGGCGGCCGGCGCCAGCGCGAGCGGGTAGCAGGCGCGCGGACCCCACCGCCGGACCAGCAGCGGCGCGGCGAGGGCCGCCGCCAGGTGGAGGAGCAGCAGTACGAGCACGCGTCCTCCCCCGGTCGAGCTGGCGGCGCGCGCCGGGAGGAATGTCCCGGTCTGCACCGATCAGACGCCAGATCGCCGGTCGACGGGGCGTTTTGCGGAAATCGCCCGCCGTGGCCGCGCTCCGGGCCAGGGCGGCAGCTGCCCCCGGTGCTGCTGTCGAGCTGATGTCGTGAACGACTCAGCCGCGCGGCTGACCCGCCCGGCCGGTCAGCGCAGCGCGACGTCGCCGGCCGGCACGGCGGCCTCCCGGGGCGGCCGGTCCCGCCGGGTCTCCACCAGCAGGTCGGGGCGGCCGAGCTGGACGACGACCTTGTTGACCACGCGCTGGGCGGCGGCGAGCGAACGGACCGAGAGCAGGTTGCCCCGGCTCTCCCGGCGCAGCACGAAGTAGTGCACGGCGGCCCGCACCTGACCCCGGTCGGCGGCGCTGGCCTGGGCCGTGGAGACGACCAGTTCGCGCAGCGAACGGGCGAGCCGCTCGGCGAGCTCCAGCTCGGGGCCGCGCAGACTGCCCCGGACGGCGGCGAGGTGACTGTCGACCTTCCGGATGAGCACGTCGGTGGCGGGCGCGAAGCCGGGCTCCTCGACGGTCATCCGATCCCCTTCACCCGACGCTGCGTTGCGAGTGAAGTTACTTTATGTTGCGCGTCACAAGCAAGCAGTTAGTTAAGACGTAATACGTCAAGCCGCTCATCCGGCCCGTAAGCAGTCGCAGCCGGACAGACCGCGTCCGCGCCCGGCCGGATGTCACACCGACCGGGCAGGATGGAAGGCGTGACAGAGCAGGTGGGCGGGACCGACGGCGCGCGGGTGATGACCGGCTTCGGCGCGGCGACCCGGGAGTGGTTCACGGCCGCCTTCGCCGCGCCCACCCCGGCGCAGACCGGTGCCTGGCGGTCGGTGGCCGCCGGGCGCAACGCGCTGGTGGTCGCGCCGACCGGTTCCGGCAAGACGCTCGCCGCCTTCCTCTGGTCGCTCGACCGGCTGGCCAAGGAGCCGCCGCCCGCCGAGGCGCGGCAGCGCTGCCGGGTGCTCTACGTCAGCCCGCTCAAGGCGCTCGCGGTCGACGTCGAGCGCAACCTGCGCGCCCCGCTCGCCGGCATCCGCCAGGCGGCCACCCGACTCGGCATCGCACCCCCGGAGATCACCGTCGGGATGCGCACCGGCGACACTCCCGCCGACGAGCGGCGGGCCTTCGCCCGCACCCCGCCGGACATCCTCATCACCACGCCGGAGTCGTTGTTCCTGCTGCTCACCTCCGCCGCTCGGGATTCGCTGCGCGGCGTCGAGACGGTCATCGTCGACGAGGTGCACGCGGTCGCCGGCACCAAACGCGGCGCGCACCTGGCGCTCTCCCTGGAACGCCTCGACGAGCTGTTGGAGACCCCCGCCCAGCGGATCGGCCTCTCCGCCACCGTCCGGCCGATCGACGCGTGCGCCCGGTTCCTCGGCGGCGCCCGCCCGGTCGACGTGGTGCAGCCGGCCAGCGCCAAGACCATCGAGGTGAGCGTCCAGGTCCCGGTGGAGGACATGACCCGCCTCGACGAGCAGGAGCCGCCGGAGGACGACCTGGGCGGACCGGGGCCGCGCCGGGCGTCGATCTGGCCGGCCGTCGAGGAACGGGTCTTCTCGCTGATCCGGGCGCACCGGTCGACCATCGTGTTCACCAACTCCCGGCGCAGCGCCGAGCGGCTCTGCGCCCGACTCAACGAGCTCGCCGCCGACGAACTGGCGGCCGCGAGCGCCCCGGAGGGCGCGCCGGAAACGGGGTCCGAGGCCTGGGGCGGGCCGGTCGGGCCGCTGCGGGCCAACCGGCCGCCGGCCGAGGTGATGGCCCAGTCGGGCGCGGCGGTCGGCGCGCCGCCGGTGATCGCCCGCGCCCACCACGGCAGCGTGTCGCGCGAGGAGCGCAAGCACATCGAGGAGGCGCTCAAGTCCGGTCAGCTCCCCGCCGTGGTGGCCACCTCCAGCCTGGAGCTCGGCATCGACATGGGCGCGGTCGACCTGGTGGTGCAGATCGAGGCGCCGCCCAGCGTCGCGGCCGGCCTGCAACGGGTCGGCCGGGCCGGGCACCAGGTCGGCGCGGTCTCCCGGGGCGTGGTCTTCCCCAAGCACCGGGGCGACCTGCTCTCCTGCACGGTGGTCGCCGAGCGGATGGCCGAGGGCGCCATCGAGGAGCTGCACTACCCGCGCAACCCGCTGGACGTGCTGGCCCAGCAGGTCGTCGCGATGGTGGCCCTGGAGCCGTGGCGGGTCGGCGACCTGGCGGTGCTGGTCCGCCGGGCCGCCCCCTTCGCCGAGCTGCCCGACTCCGCGCTGCACGCCGTGCTCGACATGCTCTCCGGGCGCTACCCGTCCACCGCCTTCGCCGAGCTGCGCCCCCGGCTGGTCTGGGACCGCGCCGCCGACGTGCTCACCGGCCGGCCCGGGGCCCAGCGGCTGGCCGTCACCAGCGGCGGCACCATTCCCGATCGAGGGCTGTTCGGGGTCTTCCTGGCCGGCGCGGAACGCGCCGCGCGGGTCGGCGAGCTGGACGAGGAGATGGTCTACGAGTCGCGGGTCGGCGACGTCTTCCTGCTCGGCTCCTCCTCCTGGCGGATCGAGGAGATCACCCCCGACCGGGTGCTGGTCTCCCCCGCCCCCGGCCAGGCCGCCCGGATGCCGTTCTGGAAGGGCGACCAGCTCGGCCGGCCGGTGGAGCTGGGTCGGGCCATCGGCGCCCGGGTGCGGGCCCTGCTGCGGCAGAGCGACGAGACCGCGGTCGCCGCGCTGCGCGCCGGCGGGCTGGACGACTGGGCCGCCGGCAACCTGATGGCCTACCTGCGCGAGCAGAAGGCCGCGACCCGCTCGCTGCCGGACGACCGCACGGTGGTGGTCGAACGGTTCCGCGACGAGCTGGGCGACTGGCGGCTCGCCGTGCACAGCGTGCTCGGCGCCCGGGTCAACGGGCCCTGGGCGCTGGCCATCGGGCGCCGGCTCGCCGAGCGGTACGGGATGGACGCCCAGGTCATGCCCGCAGACGACGGCATCGTGGTGCGGCTGCCCGACACCGCCGAGGAGCCGCCCGGCGCCGACGTGGTGGTCTTCGAGCCCGACGAGATCGCCCAGCTGGTCGAGGAGTCCGTCGGCACCTCCGCGCTCTTCGCGTCCCGGTTCCGCGAGTGCGCCGCCCGGTCGCTGCTGCTGCCCCGCCGCGACCCGCGCCGCCGCCAGCCGCTCTGGCAGCAGCGGCAGCGCGCCGCGCAACTGCTCGACGTCGCCCGCGAGTACGCCGACTTCCCGGTCACCCTGGAGGCCGCCCGGGAATGCCTCCAGGACGTCTTCGACCAGCCCGCCCTGGCGGAGCTGATGCGCGACCTGACCGCCCGCAAGGTGCGCCTGGTCGAGGTGGAGACCGACCGCCCGTCACCGTTCGCCCGCTCACTGCTCTTCGGCTACGTCGGCGCCTTCCTCTACGAGGGGGACGCCCCACTCGCCGAGCGCCGAGCCGCCGCGCTGGCGCTCGACTCGGCCCTGCTCGGCGAGCTGCTCGGCCGGGTCGACCTGCGCGAGCTGCTGGACCCGGCGGTGCTCGCCGAGACCGAACGGCAGTTGCGCTGGCTCACCGAGCAGCGCCGCCCCCGCGACGCGGAGGACGTCGTCGAGCTGCTCCGGGTGGTGGGCGACCTCGCCGAGGCGGAGCTGGCCGAGCGGGGCGCGCCGCTGCCCTGGCTGACCGAGCTGGAGGCCGCCCGCCGGGTGCTGCGGGTCCGGGTCGCCGGCGAGGAACGCTGGGTGGTCGTCGAGGACGCCGCCCGGCTCCGCGACGCGCTCGGCGTGGCGCTGCCGGTCGGAGTGGCCGAGGCGTACCTGGCGCCGGTGGCCGACCCGCTCGGCGACCTGGTCGCCCGGTACGCCCGCACCCACGGGCCGTTCGCGGCGACGACCTGCGCCGCCCGCTTCGGGCTCGGGGTGTTCGTGGTGGAGCAGGCGCTGCGCCGGCTCGCCGCCACCGGGCGGGTGGTCTCCGGGGAGTTCGCCCCGGACACCGTCGGCACCCAGTGGTGCGACGCCGAGGTGCTGCGGCTGCTGCGCCGGCGCAGCCTGGCCGCGCTGCGCCGGGAGATCGAGCCGGTGCCGCCCCGGGCCCTCGCGGCGTTCCTGCCCCGCTGGCAGCAGGTCGGCTCGTCGGCGCGGGGCGTGGAGGCGCTGGCCGCCACCATCGAACAGGTGCAGGGGGCGGCGGTGCCGGCGTCCGCGCTGGAACGGCTGGTGCTGCCCGCCCGGGTCGCCGACTACTCTCCCGCCCAGCTCGACGAGCTCTGCGCCAGCGGCGAGGTGGTCTGGGCCGGCGCCGGGGCGATCTCCGGCGGGGACGGATGGGTCACCCTCGCGTACGCGGACACCGCGCCGCTGCTGCTACCGCCGCCGGACGAGGCGCTGACCCTCACCCCGCTGCACGAGGCGGTCCTCGACGCCCTCGCCGAGGGGCAGGCGCTCTTCTTCCGCTCCCTGTCCGACCGGGTCGGCGCCACCGACGACGCGGTGCTGACCGCCGTGATCTGGGACCTGGTCTGGGCCGGTCACCTCACCAACGACACCCTCGCCCCACTGCGGGCCGTGCTCGGCGGCGGCGGGGCGCACCGGTCCCGGCCGTCCGCGCCGCGCACCCGCTACCGCCGCCCGGGCCGGGTCGCGCTGCCCACCCGGGGTGGCCCACCGACCGTGGCCGGACGCTGGTCCCGGCTGCCGGAGCGCGACACCGACCCGACCCGACGCTCCGCCGCGCTGGCCGACCTGCTGCTCGAACGGCACGGGGTGGTGACCCGGGGTGCGGTGATGGCCGAGCAGGTGGTCGGCGGCTTCGCCGCGGTCTACCCGGTGCTCTCCGCCCTCGAGGAGCGCGGCGCGGCCCGGCGCGGCTACTTCGTGGAGGGGCTGGGCGCGGCCCAGTTCGCCGTGCCCGGGGCGGTGGACCGGATCCGGGCCCTGGCCGACCCGGTCGACGGGGCGCGGGGCCGGGGCGGGCCGGCCGTGGTGCTCGCCGCCACCGACCCCGCCAACCCGTACGGGGCGGCGCTGCCCTGGCCGGAACGGGTGGTGGATTCGGGGGACGGAGCCACCCCGGCGACCGGGCACCGGGCCGGGCGCAAGGCCGGTGCGCTGGTGGTGCTGGTGGACGGGGACCTGGTGCTCTACGTGGAGCGGGGCGGCCGGACGATCCTGTCGTTCACCGACGACGCCGAAGCACTGGCCGCGGCCGGCAAGGCGCTCGCCGACGCGGTGCACTCCGGCGCACTGGGGGCGATGTCGGTGGAGCGGGCCGACGGCGAGGCGGTGCGGTCCTCGCCGCTGCGCGACGCGCTGACCGCCGCCGGCTTCCGCGCCACCCCGCGCGGGCTGCGGCTGCGCGGCTGACCCCGGGGCTGTTCCGCCCTGCCACCCCGGTGCGACGGGCGCGGCGCTGACACCGCTGCTTTTCGGTGCACCTGCAGTGCGACGGGCGCGGCGCTGACACCGCTGCCTTTCCATGCCACCGCGGTGCGACGGGTGGGCCGCACCGCGCTGGCATGCCCGCCCGCGCCACCGGCCGACACGCTGGGCGACCCCGTCACCGCGGCTCCTTGACCGCTCCGGGGCCGGCGGCGGTCGGCACGGCGACCGTGATACCTCAGGGGCATATCGATACCTCTGAGGTATCACGCTCACGGGAAGGTCCGCCGCCGGCGCACGCTCGAATCGGTGTCCGTGACCGAGACCGGTGACCGGCATCCGGGGCGGACCGACGGCCAAGAGCAGGTCGCTGCCGGTGCAGGCTCGAACCGCCCACCGGCGTCCGGTTCGGACCGACCGCCAGGAGCAGGCCCGCCGCCGCAGCCTCGAACCGCTCACCGGCGTCCGACGCGGACCGATCGCCAGGAGCAGGGCGCGGACCCCGCCGGCACCGGGCGTCCAGCCCGGGGACGGCACCCCGGCGCGGCGGTCAGCCCAGCTTGGTGAGGACATCGTTGTAGCGCTGGCGCTCCGCCGCCCCGGTCTTCGTGTCCAGATAGCTGAGCACCACCGCACCCTTGCGGAAGGCGTCCGCACCCCAGACGTCCATCTGGTTGGTCGCGTTCGCCTCGGTGGGGAAGACGTACACCTTCACGGCGTCGGTGGTCAGCAGCTCGGCGCAGCCGATGCCGGCGCCGTTCGGTCCACAGTCGATCGTCCGGTTGCGCAGGTTGGTCACCTTCAGGCCGGCCGCCTTGAAGGCGTCGACGACCTTCCGGGCACCCGGGGTGCCGGCGGCCTTCGTCGGCATCCGGAACGCCGGAGTGGACGGGCTCTCCGACGGGGTACGGGGCGCCTTGCCGTGCGTCGGGGCGGCCGGGTCCTCGGGCGGCGGCGCCTCGCTGGTGGCGACGGCCTTCGGCGAACCGTTGGCCCAGGCCGGGTCACCGGGCTCGGGGTCGCTGCCGCAAGCGGCAAGCCCGAGGGCGAGCAGGATCGTCACGGCGGCCGGGAGGACACGAGCGCGATTCGTCACCCCGGCAGTCTGCCGAACGCGGTGACCGGGCGGCACCGGCCGGTCGGCCGACCGGCGTTCTCCGGTCAGCGCCACCCCCGCACCGGCTGATGCGGTGTGCACTGACGTTTGCCGGGTTGGTGGTTCATGAGAAGTGTCGTAGGGGTGGTGTTGGCTTCGGTTCGTGCCTCGTCGTCGGGATCCGTCAGCGCCTCGCGTGGTGTATCGGTCGGCGCGGGTGGGGTTGCGGTTGACGTCGGCGCAGCGGCGGCGGTGTTTTGGAGTGCTGCGGTCGGCTGCGGATGTGTGGGCGTGTGTGTTGGAGGTCAACGCGTGGCGCCACCGCCGCCATGACGCGGCTCTGGTCGGTTATCAGGAGTTGTGTCGGGAGTTGGCGGCGTCGGGGCCGGGCACGTTCGGCGAGTTGGACTCGGCGGGTGCGCGATCAGTGTTGCGCCGGTTCTCGGATGCGTGGTTCGCGGCGGCGAAACGCCGCAAGGACGGGGATCTGTCGGCGCGGTTCCCGCGTGGCCGACGTGGGTTGATGCCGGTGCGCTGGTATCACGGCACGTTCACCCTCGACGGTCGTCGGGTGCGGATTCCCACCGCCAGAGGCACAGCGCCGTTGTGGGTGCGTCTGGCGCGGGAGGTGCCGTATCCGGCCGAGCAGGTCCGGTCGATCACTCTGCTGTGCGAGGCCGGCCGGCTGTTCCTGGAGGTGACCGCCGAGGTTCCGGTGACGACCTACCGGCCCGGTGAGGAACCGGATCCCGGCAGGGTGGCGGGCGTGGATCTGGGGATCATCCACCCGTACGCGGTGGCCGGCCCTGACGGGGATGGGCTTCTGGTGTCCGGGCGGGCGATCCGCGCCGAGCATCGCATGCACCTGGCCGACACGAAAGCCCGCCGCCGGGCCGTGGCCGGGCGGGCGCCGAAGCCGGGCCAGCGGGGGTCGCGGCGGTGGCGGCAGTACCGTCGGCGGGCGCGGCGGGTGGAGGGCCGGCATCGGCGGCGGGTCCGCCAGGCCCAGCATGAAGCTGCCCGTACGGTTATCTCCTGGGCTATCCGGAAGCGGGTGGGCGTGCTGCACGTCGGTGACCCCCGCGGCGTGCTCGACCTGCCTGCGGGGCGGCGGCACAACCTGCGTTTGCGGCAGTGGCAGGTCGGCCGGCTCCTTCAAGTCCTCACCGACAAGGCCACCCTGGCCGGGATTACCCTCCACCTGGTCGACGAACGCGGCACCTCCTCCACCTGCCCCGCCTGCCGAAAGCGGGTGCCCAAGCCTCATGGGCGGACCTTGTTCTGCCCACACTGCACATTCTCCGGGCACCGCGACCTCGTCGCGGCCGCCAGCATCGCCACCCGCACCCCGGGTGGCGGAACCACCACCGGCGCAGCGCCTGTGCTGCCGCAGGTGCTCACGCACCGTCGAGCCGGCCGCCACCTCCCTGGTGCTGGCCGGTCCCGGCGTGACCCCCGCCGCCCGCGGCATCACCGGCGGCGTGCGGGTCCAGTTGGCCCGCGGAGGCCGCCCCACCACCCGGTGGGGAGTCGCTCGCCCCACGGCGAGGATCCACAACGCCCAACCGGAAACCCGGCGAACGTTGGTGGACACCGCACTAGCCTGCTGCCATGGCCCCGACCGCCTGGATCTCGCTGACCACCGACTACGGCCTCGCCGACGGCTTCGTGGCCGCCTGCCACGGGGTGATCGCCCGGCTCGCCCCGGCGGTGCGGGTCGTCGACGTGACCCACCTGGTGCCGGCGGGCGACGTACGGCGCGGGTCGGCGGTGCTGGCGCAGACGGTGCCGTCCCTGCCGTACGCGGTGCACGTGGCCGTGGTCGACCCGGGTGTCGGCACCGCCCGGCGCGGGATCGCGCTGGTCACCCCGGGCGGGCTGCTGGTCGGGCCGGACAACGGCCTGCTGCTGGCCGCCGCCGAGGCCCTGGGCGGGCTCACCGCGGCCGTCGAGCTGACCAATCCGGAGTGGCTGGCCCCGGAGGTGTCCGGCACCTTCCACGGCCGGGACGTCTTCGCCCCGGTCGCGGCCCGGCTCGCCCTCGGCGCCCCGCCCGCCGACGCGGGGCCGCCGGTGGACCCGGCCTCCCTGGTCCGCCTGCCCGAACCGGTGCTGCGGCGGGACGCCGACGGATTCACCGCCGAGGTGCTGACCGTCGACCACTTCGGCAACGTCCAGCTCGCCGCCGGGGCAGACCTGCTGGCCACGGTGCCTCCCACCGCGCGCGTGGCCGGGCGGGCCGCCGTCCGCGGGCGGACCTTCGCCGACGCGCCGGCCGGGGCGCTGGTGCTCTTCGTGGACTCCGCCAACCTGCTGGCGGTGGCGGTGAACGGCGGCCGGGCGGCGGACCTGCTCGGGGTGGCGCCGGGCGACGTGGTCACGGTGTGCGGGCAGCGCTGACCCTGCCGCCGCGCCGTCCGGTGTGGAATGCTGCTCGGCGTGGGTGAGCTATGGGTACCGGTCGCCTGTCCCTGCTGCGCCGCGCGGACCGGCGGGGGCACCTGCCCGGTCTGCTTCTGGACCGACGACGGTCAGGCCGACGGGGACGCCGACGAGGTACGCGGCGGCCCGAACGGCGACCTCAGCCTCAGCCACGCCCGGCTGAACTTCGCCGTCTACGGCGCCAGCCACCCCCGCTACCAGGACATGGTCCGCTCCCCCCGCCCCGACGAGCGGCCCTGACGCGAAAGCCTTGACCGCGCGGCCCTGACGGGGCGGCCCGCACGGGCGGCCCGGGCGACCCGCACCGGGCAAGTGGAGCGCGCGGACCGGCGGGACGTCCGCGCCCCGCCGGTCCCGAGCCGGGTCAGCAGAGCGACACGGTCCCGCCGTAGACGGCGGAGATGTACGCGTGGCTGACGTACTGGCCGCCGGCCAGCCGGTTCCACCGGTTGGTGGTGCGGTACGGCCCGGTCACCGTCTGCCCGACGACGTAGCACTGGATCGGCACGTTGGCGTACCTGGCGGCGAGCCCGCGCAGGCCGTACCCGGTGCCGGGGCCGGTACGGACGTTGAGCGGCCCGTCGCCGACCACGCCCCGGGGTCCGGTCCCGGTCCACAGGTACGCCACGTCGACCCAGGCGTTGTCGGTCAGCCGCAGCCCGTCCCAGAACGTGCCGTCGGCCAGGTCGATGCCGGCCGGGTTGCGCACGGTGCGCCCGAACTGGTCCCGCCCGCCGTTGTAGCCCGACTGGTACGCCGCCTGTGCCTCCGGCCGCCCCTGTGGCAGGTCCTTCCAGTTCTCCCGGACCGCGCTGGGGTTCCAGTAGTCGTCCCGGGTGTTCCACGGCCCGACGTCCCAGACCGGGGCGTACTCGCAGCGGCTGCCGCTGGTGGTGCAGACCCGCACCGTGTAGTCGCCGGTGTTGAGCGGGGAGAGCGCGCGCCGGCTGGGCAGCGCCACGAAGTGGTCCCGGGCCTGGATGATCCGGCCGTTGGCGGTCTGCCCGCCGACCGACCCCTCGCGGGTGGCGAAGACCCGGTAGACGCGGCCGGCGGTGGCGGCCGAGACGGTGGCGACGGTGTCGGCGGTGAGCTCGACGGCGCGTACCGACGCGGTGGCGCGGGGGTCGCGGGCGGTGAGCAGCACCCGGGTCTGGACCTGGGTGACCGGCCGGTCGAAGACGGCGCCGGCGCCGGCGGCCTCCCGCCACTCGGTCCAGCCGGCGGCCCGCCAGCCCCGCACCTGGGCCTGCACCCCGCCGCCCCCCGCCACCTCGGCGGTGACCTGGGCGCGTACTCGGGTGGCCGGGCGGGCCAGGGTGCGCGGCGCGGCCAGCAGGGCGCCCTCGGCGACCGGCCCGCCGACGGCGGCGGGCCGGGTGCGGGCGGCCGGCCGGGTGTCGGCGAGCCGCAGCCGGCCGGCGCTCCAGCGGACGTTGACGTCGTCGCCACCGGCGACGGCGAGGTCGGCGGACCAGCGCTCGGTGCCCGGCCCGGCGGCGGTGGCGGGGACGGTGGGAACGGTCCGGGGCGCGGCGAGCGCGGCGGCGGGGGCGAGGCTCGCGGCGGCGGTGGCGGTCAGCACGCCCGCGAGCAGGGAAGACAGGGTACGAGATGGGGGACAGCCCATGGCATTCTCCTCAGAACCTCCTGATAGTGCGTTGTCAAGACATGAAGGGGAAGCACCGTACAAATAGCGACACATGCGAATTCGGCTCGGGCGAGGGAGGATGGTCGGGTGCCCGAAGGCGACACCGTCTGGAACACCGCCCGCGTCCTGCACCGGGCGCTGGCCGGCGCTGCCCTGACCGGAAGCGACTTCCGGGTGCCGCAGCTGGCCACCACCGACCTCACCGGGTGGACGGTGCGCGAGTCCGCCAGCCGCGGCAAGCACCTGCTGCTGCGCCTGGCCGCGCCCGAGGAACGGTCGGACGTCCGGCACTGGACGCTGCACTCGCACCTGCGGATGGACGGCGCCTGGCGGGCGTACGCGCCGGGGGAACGCTGGGGGGCGCGGCCCGCGCACCTGATCCGGGTGGTGCTGCGCGCCCCGAGCGCGGTGGCCGTCGGCTACCACCTGCACGAGCTGGCCCTGCTGCCGACAGCCGAGGAGGAGTCTCTGGTGGGGCACCTCGGCCCCGACCTGCTCGGCCCGGACTGGGATGCGGCCGAGGCGGTCCGCCGGCTCGCCGCCCACCCGGAGGCCACCATCGGCGAGGCGCTGCTGGACCAGCGCAACCTCGCCGGGGTGGGCAACCTCTACAAGTGCGAGGTGCTCTTCCTGCGCGGCGTCTCGCCGTGGACCCCGCTCGGGGCGGTGCCCGACCTGGCCGGCACGGTGGCGCTGGCCCAGCGGCTGCTCGCGGCCAACCGGGGCCGCTGGACGCAGAGCACCACCGGCTCGCTGCACCGGGGCCGGACCAGCTACGTCTACGGCCGGCGCGCGCAGCCCTGCCGGCGCTGCGGCACCGCCATCCGCAAGGAGGAGTTGGGCGAGCGGGTCACCTACTGGTGCCCGAGGTGCCAGCCGGGACCCGACCCGGCACAGAGCCCGGACCCGACACAGCCCTGACCCGGCCCGACCCGACACGCCGGTCCGACGGGACACGTACCGGATTGGGACGATTGGGTAGTTCCTAACCGGCCTTTCAGGTCGCATGCTGCGGTTGAGTGCTCACCGCTCGTCACTGCCGGGCGCGACCACCCGCCACGTCGAGGTGGCGGCCGTCGTGCCCCCAGGCCCCGGGGAGAGCCATGGCCCTGTTCCGCAGACTGCGCTCCAACT
This sequence comes from Micromonospora sp. A200, assembly GCF_029893845.1. Lineage (NCBI taxonomy): Bacteria > Bacillati > Actinomycetota > Actinomycetes > Micromonosporales > Micromonosporaceae > Micromonospora > Micromonospora sp. A200. Next base: position 287,714 of record NZ_JARXXY010000002.1, read on the forward strand.
GGCCGGTCCGCGCGGTCCGCACCGACCGCCTCGGTGGACCGACGGTGCCGGCGGCGCGTACCGGCGAGCCGGCCGGACCGGCGCCGGCCAGCCTGGACCCGGCCGCCGTCCCACGCTGCTTCGGGCCGGTACCGAACTTCGCGCACAGCCCGCTGCCGGCGCTCGACGGGCACGGCCGGGTGGTGCCGGGGACCGGCATCCGCAAGTTCGTCGACGCGCTGCCGCTGCCCGGCCCGCTCGGGCGCAACGGGCTGGGCGCGCACCTGCCGGTGGCCGTGCCGGACACCATCAGCTACCCGGGCTGCGACTACTACGAGATCGGGCTCTGCGAGTACACCCAGCGGCTGCACCGCGACCTGCCCACCACCCGGCTGCGCGGCTACCGGCAGCTCAACCTCGGCACCGACCCCGACGGGCACAACACCGTCGCCCCGCCGGAACGGCCGTACCACCTGGGGCCGATGATCATCGCGCGGCGGGGGCGGCCGGTGCGGGTCAAGTTCATCAACCAGCTGCCCACCGGGCGGGCCGGCGAGCTCTTCCTTCCGGTCGACACCACCCTGGACGGTGCCGGCATCGGGCCGCTGGACGGGCCGGCGCCGTACCCGCAGAACCGGGCCGTGCCGCACCTGGCCGGCGCGCAGACCGGCTGGACCAGCGCCGGGAACCCGTGGCAGTGGGTGACGCCGGCGGGCGAGATCACCCCGTACCCGAACGGGCCGGGGCTGAGCCACGTGCCGGACATGCCGCCTCCCGGCCTGGGCGCCACCACGCTCTACTTCCCGAACGAGCAGAGCGGGCGGCTGATGTGGCTGCACGACAACACCCTCGGGCTGTCCCGGCTGACCGTCTACTCCGGACAACTGGCCCCCTACCTGCTCACCGACCCGGCCGAGGAGCGGTTGGCGGCCGACGGGGTCCTGCCCGCCGAGCAGTTCCCGCTGGTGATCCAGGACAAGACGTTCGTCCCCGACGACGCCCAGCTCGCCGCCGAGGACCCGACCTGGGACCGGGATCGGTGGGGGGCCCGGGGCAACCTCTGGCACCCGCACGTCTACCAGCCCCGGCAGAACCCGTACGTCGCCTCCGGGCGCAACCCGACTGGGCGGTGGGACTACGGCCCCTGGGTACCCGGTTCGGGCGGCGACGACCCGCTCTGGGTCGGCCCGGTGGACAACCCGCACCACGACCCGGTCGCCGCCCCGGAGGAGCCGCCCCGCGCGCCGGGCCTGCCGCACCCGAGCGCGGTGCCCGAGGCGTACGGGGACACCGCGCTGGTCAACGGGGCCGCGTACCCGTACCTGAAGGTGCAGCCGAAGGCGTACCGGTTCCGGATCCTCAACGCCTGCGCCGACCGCAGCCTCAACCTGGCGCTCTACCGGGCCCGCTCGAACGCCGCCATGTGGCACCCGGACGGCGCGCTGGCCGACGCCGGGGCCGGCGAGGTGCCGATGGTGGAGGCGATGCGCGCCTCGGGACGGCCCGCCGACTGGCCCACCGACGGGCGGGAGGGTGGCGTGCCCGACCCCCGGGCGGCCGGGCCCCGCATGATCCGGATCGGCAACGAGTGCGGCCTGCTCCCCGCGCCGGTGGTGGTGCCGAACCGGCCGGTCGGCTACCGCTACGACCGGCGCGACCCGACCGTGCTCAACGTGGACACCCACGCGCTGCTGCTCGCCCCCGGCGAACGGGCCGACGTGGTGGTGGACTTCTCCACCGTCCCGCCCGGCGGCACGCTGATCCTCTACAACGACGCCCCGGCTCCGCTGCCCTGCTTCGACCCCCGCTACGACCAGCACAGCGACGCGCCGGACCGCAGCGCCGAGGGCGGTGTCGCCGGCACCCGCCCCGGGTACGGCCCGAACACCCGCACCCTGCTCCAGTTCCGGGTGGCCGGCACCCCGGCCGAGCCGTACGACCTGGGCCGGCTGGTCGAGCGGCTGCCCGGGGCGTACGCGGCCAGCCAGCGACCGCCGATCGTGCCGCAGCCGGAGTACGACGCGGCCTTCGGCACCCGTACCGCCGGGCGGACGCTGGTGCCGGTGCACGCCACCACGGTCAGCTTCACCCCGGCCGGCGCCACCGCCCCGGTGACGCTGCCGATCCAGGTGAAGACGGTCGGGCAGGTCTTCGAGCCGGGGCACGGCCGGCAGGCCGGACGGCTCGGCGTCGCCCACCCGCACGCGGGGCCGCTCGGCCCGGCGTCCCTGCCACTGGGCCCGGCCGACCCGGCGACCGAGGTGCTGGTCGCCGCCGAGCCGGACGGGCCCCCGGGCGCGGCGGCCGACGGCACCCAGGTGTGGCGGATCAGCGGCACCGGCCGGCAGACCCACGTGGTGCGGATCAGCGGCTGCGACGTGCAGCTGGTCAACCGGGTCGGCTGGGACGGCACCGTCCGGCCCCCGGACGGCGGGGAGCTGGGCTGGAAGGAGACCATCCGGGTGAACCCGGCCGAGGACGTGGTGGTGGCGCTGCGCCCGGTGGTGCCCCCGCTGCCGTTCAAGATCGGCGACAGTCTCCGGCTGCTCCACCCGACCCGCCCGGCCGGCGCCCGGGTCGGCTCCACCCCGGTCAGCCCGCTCGACGGGCGCCCGGCGACGGTGGTCAACCAGCTGGTCAACCTGGGCTGGGAGTACCGCTGGTCCAGCGGCGCCGCCGGCCACCGCGACCTGGGGATGAGCCGGCCGCTGGTGCTGCGGGTCTCCCCCCGCGGGCCGAGCGGGCTCACCGCGACGCCGCTGCCCGGCTCGGCGACGGCGCTGCCGGCGATCGCCCTGGCCTGGACCGGCAACGGCAGCCGCCCGCCGGCCAGCAGCCACCTGCTCCAGCGGGCCACCGACCCGGCCTTCACCGAGGGGCTGACCACGATCACCGTGGCAGCCACCGCCACCCGGTACACCGACGCGACGGTCACCCCCGGCGTCACCTACCACTACCGGATCCGCGCGGAGAACGCGGTGAGCTGCTCCGCCTGGTCCAACGGCGTCCCCGCGTCGGTACGGCTCAGCGCGCCGACCGGGATCGCCGCCGCCGTCCCGCCGGCCGCGCCGCTGCGGATCGCGCTGCGCTGGACGAACCGCTCCTTCGCCACCGGGATCGACGTGCAGCGGGCGACCAACCCCACCTTCACCAGCGGGCCGGCCACCACCGCGGTCGGCGTGGCGGACAACCACCTCGACCCGGCCGTCGCCCCGGACACCACGTACTACTACCGGGTGCGCACCACGTACCTCGGCGCGGCGTCGCCGTGGTCGACGGTGGCCACGGTGACCACCCCGCCGGCTCCGACGGTGCCGACCGGGGTGACCGCCACCCCGAGCACCCCCGCGCCGGACACGGCCACGGTGGTGCTGAACTGGGCGGCCGGTACGCCGAACGGGCCGGGCGCGGGCTTCACCGTGCAGCGGGCGCTCGACCCGTCCTTCACCAAGGAGGTGGCCACCTTCACCGTCACCGGCCGGTGCTTCACCAACACCGGGCTGGCCCGGGGCGTGACGTACCACTACCGGATCCGCTCGTTCAACGTGGTGGGCAGCTCGCCGTTCACCGGCCCGATGCCGGTGACCACGCCGGACTGAGGCGCTCGGGCAGCGGTCTGCCCGGGCGGGCCGGTCAGCGGGTGGGGGCGCGCAGTGGCTCGCCGACGGCACGCAGCTCGGCCAGGGCCGACGCCACGCCGTGCAGCAGGTCGGTCGCCTCGGTCAGCCGGGAGGCCGCCGGATGCTCGGTGCTGGGGCGGGCGTCCTCGGCGACGTAGCCGGCCGCCGCCGCCACCAGCCCCTCGTACGCGGCCACCCCGCTGTCGAGCTGGCCGATCAGCGTCCGGTGCGCCTCGGCGAGGCGGGGTCGAGCTTCGGCCGGGGCCAGCTTGAGGGCGCGTTCCACGCTGGCCGCCCGGCCGGCCAGGTCCCGCAGCGAGCGGTCGGCCGCGGCGGCCTCCAGCACCGCCGGCTCGGCCAGCCCGGTCAGCCGGGGCGCCATCCCGGCGAGGGTGAGCGCCGCCCGATCCAGCCGGGCCCACGCCTGCGCGGCGGTGGTGCCGCGCAGCGCCAACCGGGACCGGACCCGGCGCACCTCGGCCAGCACCCCCGGGCCGACCGGAAGGCGCTCCACGGCGGCGACCAGCCGGGCCCGCGAGCGGGCGGCGGCCTCGGCCGGGTCGAGGGCGGGCGGCGCCGGCTGGGCGGCGAGGGCCCGCAGGTCGACCCAGCGCCAGGCGGCCAGCGCCACCGCGCTGCCCGCGGCGCCGGCCCAGGCCGCATCGGGCAGCCCGAGCCCCGCGTACGGGGTCAGCACCGCCGCCGCGCCGCCGAGCCCACCGGCCAGGACGCTCCACCGTCGGGCCGAACGCCGCAACCGGCGCAGCCGACGGAAGTGTCGTGCTCGCTCGTCCGCCACCCGTACCTCCTCGTGCCGTCCGCTCAGCCGGCGGCGGTGGTGTCCCCCGTGCCGCGGTCGCGGGTCATGTTCGCCCGGATCTCGTCGAGCCGGGCGGCGGCGGCCGGGTCGGCCGCCGGGGCGGCCGGCTGGGCGGCCGGCTGGGTCTGCTGCTGCACGCCCGGTCGTTCCTGCTTGCCGAGCTGGTCACCGGCCATGCTGGCGCGGATCTGCTCCAGCCGGGACGAACCGGCGCTGTCCAGCGTCGACTTCTGGATCTCCAGCATCCGCCCCTCGACGGAGTTGCCGGCCAGCTCGGCGCGGCCCATCGCGTTGGCGTAGCGGCGCTCGATGCGGTCGCGCACCTCGTCCAGCGAGGGGGTGTTGCCGGGGGCGGTGACCGCGGACATCGACTCCAGCGAGCGGGCCACGCTCTCCTGCATCTTGGCCTGCTCCAGCTGGCTGAGCAGCTTGGTGCGCTCGGCGAGCTTCTGCTGGAGGATCATCGAGTTGTTCTCGACCGCGCGGCGGGCCTGGGCGGCGGCGCCGAGCGCCTGGTCGTGCAGGGTCTTCAGGTCCTCGGTGGCCTGCTCGGCGGAGACCAGCTGGGTGGCCAGCACCTGGGCGGACTGCTCGTAGCGGCCGGCCTCGGTCTCGTCGCCCCGGGCGCGGGCCTGGTCGGCGAGGACCAGCGCCTGCCGGGCGTTGGCCTGGAGCCGTTCGACCTCGGACATCTGCCGGGAGAGCTTCATCTCCAGCTGGCGCTGGTTGCCGATCACCGCGGCCGCCTGCTGGACCAGCGCCTGGTGCTGGCGCTGCGCCTCCTCGATGGCCTGCTGGATCTGCACCTTCGGATCGGCGTGCTCGTCGATCTTGGCACCGAAGAGCGCCATCAGGTAGTGCCAGCCCTTGACGAACGGGTTCGCCATCTCCGCGGTATCCCCTCAGTAGCGTCGCTGCGCCTCGACCGGAGCCGGACCGGCCGACCGGCCACGCGGTGTGCTCCCATCGTGGCAGCCGGACGCCAGTCGGGCATCCGCACCGCGGGGGTACGCCGTACGGCCTGCGATCAACCCTACGCGGCGGGGGCGAACCCGGCCATGCGTCGCGGCGGGCGGGAGGTCAGGCGGCGCAGACCACGTCCCGCTCGGCGGGACGGACCCGGGTGCTGCGCAGGGTGGCCTTCAGCGGCGAGTCCTGGCGGACCGAGACGGCCACCTTGCCGTCCGAGGTGACCTGGCGGACGCCCCGGTTGGTGGCCTTGCGCACGGCCACCTGGGCCGGCGTCGGCTCGGCGGGCTCGTCCTGCATCGGCACCAGCACGCCCGGCAGCTGCTCGGCGAGGGCCACCGTGTCGCTGACCTCGCGCAGCAGCTCGGAGAGCCGGGCGCCGAGGGCGTCGCAGATCGCGGCCAGCAGCTCGCTGGAGGGCTCCTTCTGGCCGCGTTCGATCTCGGACAGGTAGCCGAGGCTGACGTTGGCGGCGGTCGAGACCTCACGCAGGGTGCGGTGCTGACCCTGCCGGCGCGCCCGCAGAGCGTCGCCGATCACGCGGCGTAGCAGGACCATCGCACCTCCCCCTGACGGGAATCCCTCTCGCCCGGGCATCCGCCCGCGCCGCACACGGTCACCCGCGCCGTCGCCGGCGTCGCGCGCCGGAGCCTTCCCGCAACCGTACCCGTTGCCCGCCCCGCCGACATCCCACCCCGCCCGGCAAATCCGATCTCCGGTCACCGCCGGCCGGCCGCCGCGGCGGCGGCATCGTCGTCCACGGCCGCCCCGGCCGGGTCGTCGGCGGCCTGGATCCGCTCGACCAGCAGCCGCAGCGCCGCGATCACCGCGGCGGCGCGGATGTGGTCCCGGCCACCGTCAAGGTCCAGCTGGCGGACGACCGTGCCGGCCGGCCCGGCCGCCGCTACGTAGACCAGCCCGACCGGCTTGCCGTCCTGCGGCTCCGGCCCGGCCACGCCGGTGGTGGCCAGCCCCCAGTCCGCCCCGCAGCGCCGCCGCCCGCCCTCGGCGAGCGCCCGCGCCACGTCCGGGTCGACCGGCCCGCGCTCCGCCAGCAGCTCCGCCGGTACGCCGGCCAGCTCCGACTTCAGCTCGGTGGCGTACGTGACCAGGCCGCCCCGGTAGACCCCGCTGACCCCGGCGATCTCCACGATCGAGGCGGAGAGCAGCCCACCGGTCAGGGACTCGACGGTGGCCAGCGTCTCGTGCCGCTCGTGCAGGCTGTGCACCACGGCCGCCGCCGGACTCCCGGCGGGCCGCTCGTTGTTCGCATCCGTCCCCATGTCCCGCTTCCCTTCCCCGCCGGCCGGCGCCTACTCGTCCTCCGCCCGGAGGCGCTGGTCACGCTGTTGCGGCGACCCGCCGGACCCCGCCCCGGCGACCACGAGGTCGGCAGGGGTGCTCCTCAGCGGGCGGGGCGGCGCAGGCGCAGCGCCTGGGCGACGTAGTCGAAGCCGGTGACCACGGTGACCACCACGGCGGCGGCCATGATCCACGGGCCGACGGTGGCGAGGTCGGCCGGCAGCGGCCAGAGGTACCAGGTGATCGCGAGGATCTGCAGCGCCGTCTTGATCTTGCCGCCCCGGCTGGCCGCGATCACGCCGCGCCGGATCACCCAGAAGCGCAGCGCGGTGACGCCCCACTCCCGCACCAGGATCACCGCCGTCACCCACCAGGGCAGCCGGTCGTACCAGGAGAGCAGCACCAGGGCGGCGCCGGTGAGCGCCTTGTCGGCGATCGGGTCGGCGACCTTGCCGACCGAGGTGACGAGCTTGAACCGGCGGGCGATCCAGCCGTCGACCAGGTCGGTCGCGGAGGCGACCACGAAGATCAGACAGGCGGCCATCTGCCAGCCGGCGTGGGTCGTCCCGGAGACGATCACCGACGCCGCGAAGACCGGCACCAGCACCAGCCGCAGGGCGGTCAGCGCGTTGGCCGCGTTGAGCACCGGCACCCGGGCGACCACCGGCGCCGACTCCGTCGCCCCGGTCACGGCCGCACCCCGTTCGGGCCGCCGGGGCGTACCAGGCACCGCACCACGTGGCTCCCCCGCTTCCTCCGGACCCGCCGTCACCGTTCCGCGCCGGGCGCCGCCGAGATCATCTCATCCGGCACGGCGATCAGGTCGACACCCTCGGTCGCGGTGACCGTCGCCCGGACCAGGTCGCCGGGGCGCAGCGCGGCCAGGTCGACCCCGCCGACCGGCGCGACCAGCGTGGTCGAGCCGTCGACCTCGGGAGCCTGGTGGGCCGCCCGCCCCTCGACCACGCCGCCGTCGACCGAGTCGACCAGCACCTCGACGGTCGACCCGAGCCGCTCCTCGGCCCGCTGCGAGCAGAGCTCGTCGGCGAGCGCGCTGAGCTTGTCGTAGCGGCGCTTGACGGTGGCGGCGGAGACCTTGCCGGGCAGGCCGGCGGCCTCGGTGCCGTCCTCGTCGCTGTAGTCGAACATGCCGATCGCGTCGAGGCGCGCCTCGGTCAGGAACCGGACCAGCTCGTCGACGTCGGCGCGGGTCTCGCCGGGGAAGCCGACGATGAAGTTGCTCCGCGCGCCGGCCTCCGGCGCCAGGGCACGGGCCCCCGCCAGCAGCTCCAGGAACCGGTCGGTGGAGCCGAAACGGCGCATCCGGCGCAGCACCGGCTCGCTGGAGTGCTGGAAGGACAGGTCGAAGTAGGGCGCCACGCCGGGCGTGGTGGCGATCGCCTCGACCAGACCGGGCCGGGTCTCGGCGGGCTGGAGGTAGCTCGCCCGCACCCGGACGATGCCGTCGATGGCGGCCAGCTGCGGCAGCAGCTTCTCCAGCGCCCGGGGGTCGCCCAGGTCCTTGCCGTACGAGGTGGAGTTCTCGCTGACCAGCACCAGCTCACGGACGCCGGTCTTGGCCAGCCACTCCGCCTCGGCCAGCAGCTCGTCCGGCGTACGCGAGACGAAGGCGCCGCGGAAGGCGGGGATGGCGCAGAACGCGCAGCGCCGGTCGCAGCCGCTGGCCAGCTTCAGCGAGGCGACCGGGCCGGTGTCGAGCCGGCGGCGCAGCACCTGGCGCAGGTGGGCCGGGGTGTGCTCGTCGGTCTCGGTGACACCCCGGGCGGGGGTCCCGTGCCCGGGCAGCGAGACCGCGCTGTCCCGGCGGGAGACCGGGGTGAGCGGCAGCAGCTCGCGCCGGTCGCGCGGGGTGTGCGCGGCGACCGCCTCGCCGGCGACGACCGCGTTCAGCCGGGCGGAGATCTCCGGGTAGTCGTCGAAGCTGAGCACCGCCTGCGCCTCGGGGAGGCTGTCGGCCAGCTCACGCCCGTACCGCTCGGCCATGCAGCCGGCCGCGACCACCTTGGCGCCGGTGTCGGCGGCGGCGAGCAGGGTCTGGATGGAGTCCTGCTTCGCCTTCTCCACGAAGCCGCAGGTGTTGACGACCACCACGTCGGCGCCCTCGCCGTCGGTGGTGACCTGCCAGCCGTCGGCGTGCAGCCGGGCGGCCAGCTCCTCCGAGTCGACCTCGTTGCGGGCACAGCCCAGGGTCAGCAGGGCGACGCGGCGGCCGTCGGAGGCAGGGGAGGTGGCAGACACCATCCGAGGGTACCGGGCGGCGGGGCGGGGGCCGGCAACGGCGGGCCGCCGCATCGGCCGGCTCACATCCGCGACCGGTCAGACCGCCGCCGCGCCCACCCGCACCACCCGGTCGAGGAGGAAGACCTCCGTGCCGGCCAGGCCGGTGGAGCAGAAGAGGGAGACCTGGTCCGCGCCGGTCCGGCCGGGGACCGCGCCGGCCAGCACCGCGCCCAGGTCGCGCAGCCGGCCCGCGTACGGCTCGACGGCGGCGAGCATCGGCGGGGAGTAGGCGTCCGCCTGGGCCGGCGAGTCGGTGACCAGCAGATCGGCGCGGTCCAGCAGGTCGCAGCCGAACTCGTGCCGGTCGGCCTGCTTGAAGCCGACGGCGTTGACGTGGGTGCCCGGGGCGAGGTCGGTGGCGTCCAGCACCGGCGTGGTGCTGGTGGTGGCGAGCACCACCACGTCCCGGTCCCGTACCGCCGACCGGGCCGAGTCGACCGCGCGGGCCGGCACCCTCAGCTCGGCGCGGACCCGGGCCGCGAACGCCTCCCGGCGGGCGGCCGAGCGGCTGTGCACGGTCACCTCGCGCAGCGGGCGTACCGCCGCGGCGGCCCAGACCTGGGTCCAGGCCTGCCGGCCGGAGCCGATCACCCCGAGGGTGGCCGCGTCCGGCCGCGCCAGCGCGTCCACCGCGACCCCGCCCAATCCCCCGGTACGCCGGGAGCCCAGCTCCTCGCCGACCGCCACCGCCCGCACCGCCCCGGTACGCCCGTCGTGCAGCACGACCAGCTGCTCGGACTCCGGCAACCCGAAGGTGTCGTACGACCGGAAGCCGTACCACTCGCCGGTGAGGTGGCCGGCGGTGAGCACCATCCGCCCGCCGGCCAGCGGGGCGGCCGCCCGGGGCGGGGCGACGAGCCGGCCGGCGTGGGCGGCCAGCAGCGCGTCCCGCATCGCCGCGACGGTCGCCGAAGCGTCCAGGGCGGCGGCGACCTCCCGGTCGGTGAAGATCAGCGTCATGCTCGCCATCCTGCAACCTGAAGTCAGGTTCAGCTCAACCGGTGGTGCGCGAGATCACCACCCGCCCGCCCCGGGCGGTGTTAGCGTCGGCGGTGGCGGCCCCGGCCGTCCCGGACGAGTGGTGGGCGTACCCGGTCAGGCCAAGACGCCCCGCGACAGGCAGACCGACTCGTCCCGGGCCGCGAGGGTCCGGGCCCGCTTCGCGAGGTGATGACCCGTGGCCTGGATCGTGCTGGTGCTCTCCGGCCTGCTGGAGACCGCGTGGGCGGTGTCGCTCGACCGCAGCGCCGGCTTCAGCCGCCCCCTCCCCTCCGTCGTCTTCCTGGTCACCCTGGTGCTCAGCATGCTCGGGCTGGCGTACGCGCTGCGCGAGATCCCGGTCGGCACCGGCTACGCGATCTGGGTCGGCATCGGCGCGGTCGGCACCGCCGCGTACGGGATGGCGGCGCTCGGCGAGTCGGCCAGCCTCGCCCGGATCGTCTGCCTGCTGCTGGTGGTCGCCGGCGTGGTGGGACTCAAGCTCTACCACTGAACCCCCGAAGGGGCGCCGGGACGAGCGGTATCGGCCCTGATGAGTAGTCCGAGGCCGGAGTGGGTAGACAGCGGCCGGACACCCAAGAGGCTCTCACCACGGAGGACGTCATGGCCGACATGCACGCGACCGCCCGCCCGCGCAGCAACGCCGCCCGGATCTGCACGATCCTGGCCTTCGTCTTCGCCGTCGTCGCCATCTTCGTGGCGCCGGTGATCTTCGGTATCGCCGGCCTGGTGCTCGGCATCGTCGGCGCGGTGCTCGGCGACAAGCCACTCGGCTGGTACGCCGCCGCCGCCAGCGTCGTGGGCGCCATCATCGGTGTCGCCCTCGTCGCCGCGATCATCAACAACTGACCTCACGGATTCCCCGACGAGGCCCGCCGGCCCACCGGCGGGCCTCCTCGCGTCCCGGGCCGTGTGCCCGCCGTGGTGACGCCGACGTGGCGGTGTCCCGGGCCGGAAAACACCGCCACCTCGCCGGAACGGAGTCGATCAGCCTGAGGCGGGGGGTCAGTCCTCGGCGCCGCGCAGGCCGACCAGGACCTCATCCAGCTCGTCCGGCTTGACCAGCACGTCGCGGGCCTTCGAACCCTCGGACGGGCCGACCACGCCCCGGGTCTCCATCAGGTCCATCAGCCGGCCCGCCTTGGCGAAGCCGACCCGCAGCTTGCGCTGGAGCATCGAGGTCGAGCCGAACTGCGAGGTGACCACCAGCTCGACCGCCTGCACCAGCAGGCCCAGGTCGTCGCCGATGTCCTCGTCGATCTTCTTCTTGCTGTCCTGCGCGGGGGCCAGCACGTCCGGGCGGAACTCCGGCTCGCGCTGGTCCTTGCAGAACTTCACCACGTCGGCGATCTCGCGCTCGGTCACCCAGGCGCCCTGAATGCGCACCGGCTTGGAGGCGCCCATCGGCAGGAAGAGCCCGTCGCCCCGGCCGAGCAGCTTCTCCGCGCCCGGCTGGTCGAGGATGACCCGCGAGTCGGCCAGCGAGGAGGTGGCGAACGCCAGCCGGGACGGCACGTTCGCCTTGATCAGACCGGTGACCACGTCGACCGAGGGGCGCTGGGTGGCCAGCACCAGGTGGATGCCGGCCGCGCGGGCCAGCTGGGTGATCCGGACGACCGAGTCCTCCACGTCGCGCGGGGCGACCATCATCAGGTCGGCCAACTCGTCGACGATCACCAGCAGGTACGGGTACGGGCGCATCTCCCGCTCGCTGCCCGGCGGGGCCTTGATCTCGCCGTTGCGCACCTTGCGGTTGAAGTCGTCGATGTGCCGGACCCCGTTGGCGGCGAGGTCGTCGTAGCGCATGTCCATCTCGCGGACGACCCAGTCCAGCGAGTCGGCCGCCTTCTTCGCGTTGGTCACGATCGGCGTGACCAGGTGCGGGATGCCCTCGTAGCCGGTCAGCTCGACCCGCTTCGGGTCGACCAGCAACAGCCGTACCTCGTCCGGGGTGGCCCGGGTCAGGATCGACACCAGCAGCGAGTTGAGCAGGCTGGAGTTGTGAGTCGGGACGAGGGTGCGACCGGCCAGGAAGAGACGGCTCGGGCTGTCCACCTCGATGCACCGCACCGGGACCGACGGCACCGGTCGCACATCCACGATGTAGCGCCGTGAGGTGCTGGGACGGCACTCCGTCACCTGACGGACCAGCTTCCTGGTAAGTCGGAATACCTTGTCCTGTGGCGTGAAGTGGATCCGGTAACAGGTCGAGGTCTCGAGGCGTCCGCCCTTGACCGCCTTCGTGGTTATGGTCGCCTGGTAGCCCAGGCCGAGGACGAGATCGAGGGCGTCGTGGGCGAGCCGTTCGCAGGTGAGTGCGAGTTCGACCCCGCCGCGCTTCGACACGGTGCCGTCGGTGTCCAACAATCCGGCCAGCAGCGCCCGTCGCTGGCTCTCGGACGCCCGCAGGTAGGCCGGCGGAATGTGCTTCTCGCCGATTTGTCGGAACAGGGCGCGCATCGTGCGGTACGGCGCCCGATTCAGGATCCGTACCGGGTCGGCCGGCAGGTCGCCCTGTGGCATCCCCCCCTTGCGGGCCAGGTACACAGCAGTGACAGACACCCCGACCCGTCGGGCTGCGGCCGGCCCGCTCATGCCCTGCGACACCAGCCTCAGAGCTTCCAGGACGCGGAGCTTGCGTTCCTGGCGGTTGGAGATCGTGTAGTGGATCCGGCCGCTGGGTTGTCTGATGACCTCGTAACCATCCAGCCGGATCTGATCCAGGATCTCGTCGTCGGCACAGGTGAAACCGGCGGTGCCTGTCGTCCCGTCCCCCAACCAGCAGCCCAGGGTGTAAGGCGCGATGGGCAACTCCTGCTCCGGGCAGAAAAGCGGCCGAGCCACGTCAACCGCGTGGTTCGCCCACTGGCCCTTGGGGCCGACGCGAAGGCTCTCCGCGATCTCCCGGGTTGTCACCGTCCTCTCGTCGTGAGCTTTCCTGCCGCCGGACCGGCCGGGGGCGAGGATCCGCTGGGACAGCGCCTCATACACGCGGTGGCGGGAGTAGGTCGGCACCCATCGGGTGATCCGGCGGCCGCCACGGTGGTAGGGCATCCGGCCGAGCGCCTGCTCCTTCGGTACCTCCCGGAGCACCTGGTAGAGGACGTTTCGGAACTGCTCGCCGAGATCCGTCACCACCTCGCTGGTGGATACGGGCCGATCAGGCTCGTCCAGCACCTCACGAGTCCGACGAGAGATCAGCTCGTGGTCAGCTTCCGCCCAGTAGGAACCGTCCTTCCACCGATGCCTGCGCTGGGTGCGCCCGGCCCGGGTCGTCGTCCGCCACTCGTGGCTGGCATCGGCCACGATGACCGTGCCGTCGGAGAACTCGACCTCGTAACACGGGCGACCGTGCATGACAGGGGTCGCCGCGACCACGTCGCACGGGCGCCCCTGTTCGTCGAACACCTGATCACCCACGCGCAGGTCACCCATGGTGGACCAACCGGCGGGCGTGGCAATCGGCGTGTCCAGGGCCAGAGCCTTACCGGCTCCGGTCGCGCCTGCCACGAGAATGTGCGGCATCTTGGCCAGGTTGGCGACGACGTAACCGCCCTCGATGTCCTTGCCCAGCCCGACCACCATCGGGTGGTGGTCGCTGGTGGCGGCCCGCGAGCGCAGCACGTCGCCGAGTGCGACGTTCTCCGGGTCGGTGTTCGGGATCTCCACGCCGACCGCGCTCTTGCCCGGGATCGGGCTGAGGATCCGCACGTCCGGCGACTTCACCGCGTACGCGATGTTGCGGGAGAGCTGGGTGATCCGCTCGACCTTGACCCCGTGCCCGAGTTCCACCTCGTAGCGGGTGACCGTCGGGCCCCGGGTGAAGCCGGTGACCGCGGCGTCCACGTCGAACTGCTCGAAGACGCCGGTCAGCGCCGCGATCACCTCGTCGTTGGCCTTGCTGCGGGTCTTCGGCGCGGCGCCGCCGCTGAGCATGTTCGCCGGCGGCAGCGTGTAGTCGCCGGCCAGCCCGGTGAGCGCGAGCTGCTCGGCGCGGGTGGGCGCGGGCGAGTGCTCTGGCGGCTCGACCGGCTTCCGGCTGGCGGGCACCTTCGCCGGCGGCTTGCGCGGCAGCACCAGGGTGTCCTGGAGGTTGACCGCGTCCTCGTCGTCCAGGTCGTCCGGGTCCAGCGGCGGCGGCGCGGTCCGCTTCGCCGGCCGGCGGCGGGCCGGCTTCGCGGCCGGGTCCTCCTCCGCCTCCGGGTCGGGCGGCGGCGCGACCAGCGTGCCGGCGAGCAGGCCGAGCCGCTCGGGGATCTTGTTGATCGGGGTCGCGGTGACCACCAGCAGACCGAAGACGAGCAGCAGGATGAGCAGCGGCACCGCCACCCAGGCGGTGACCGCCGCCTCCAGCAGGTCGCCGACCCCGGCGCCGATCAGCCCGCCGGCGTAGTCCCGCTGCACCGGGTCGACCGGGTCCTGTCCGATGTGCAGCATCGCCGCCGTGGCCACCAGCATCGAACCCCAGCCCACCAGGCCACGGCCCCGGTGTTCCGGGTCGGCGGGCGTGCGCATGAGCCGCCAGGCGCCGATCATCAGCAGCACCGGCACCACGATCGCGATCGCGCCGAGGAAGAGCCGGACGGTGTCGGCCAGCCGGGCGCCGAGCGGGCCGGCGCCGGAGAACCAGATCCCCACCCCGCTCAGGATGGCCAGGCCGAACAGCAGCAGCCCGGCGCCGTCGCGGCGGTGTTCCGGGTCGAGGTCGCGGGCGGAGGCGGCCTGCCGGCCGGCGGCGCGGACCGCCCAGCCCACGCCGTGCGCCAGTCCCATCCACAGTGCACCGACCGCGCGTCCGAGGTAGACCGCCGGGCCGGGCCGGGCCGCCGTTCGCCGCCGGGCGGTCGCCCGGGTGGCCTTCTTCGCCGGCTGGCGGGCACGGCTGTTCGTGGTACCGCGCGGCGACGCGCCGCGTCGCCGGCTCGCCTGAGAGGTACGGCCCGCCATACAGTCACCGTAACGGCGTGACCCGGGAGATCGCCGCTTTCCGGGTCGTGTCCGCGCGTCGCAGCACGGACCACGCCCACAGACGTGTTATTTGCCTCAGGAAGGGATGCCCGATGGCGTCGCCTGCTTTCGAGGACGGTCCGGACGACCCCCTGGCCGGGCACCCGCAGGCCCTGCGGCCGTTGACCGGCGAACTGATCGCCGCGGTGCTCGGCAACCGCGGGTACGCCTTCTCCGCCGACGCCGACGGCGACCTGGTCGGCCGCTGGGACGACAACCTCATCTGGTTCCTGCGCCCCGGCGAGGCCGGCGAGCTGCTCCAGGTCCGCACCATGGCCGCCCCGGCCTTCGGCATCGAGTACGTCCCGACGCTCTACGCCTTCTGCAACTCCTGGAACCACGACCGGCTCTGGCCCAAGGCGTTCGTGCACGTCGACGACGAGGGGGTGGCCCGGGTCTGCGGTGAGGTGATCACCGACCTGGAACGGGGGGTGACCCCGCACCAGCTCGACCAGCTCCTCGACTGCGGCATCTCCACCGGCTGCCAGCTGGCCGCCGCCGTCGCCCAGCTTCCCGGCGGGACGACCCGGTGACCGGCCGGGGCGAGCCCGTCGGGCGCGGACTGACCGGCCGCGTCCCGGAGCTGGTCGCGACGCTGGCCGACGCCCGGGACATGCCCGACGGCGAGGCCCGCTTCGCCGAGTTGGACCGGATCGCCGCCCGGGCCGACGCGCTGGGCGACGCGCACTCCGGGCTGGATGCCCGGTTCGCGCTGGTCGAGGCGTACCTGCTGCACGGGGAGCGGTGGCGCCTGGCCGAGCCGGTGCGGCGCTGCCTGGCCGCCGTCGACCGGTCCCCCGGCCTGCTGACCGAACGCCCCGGCGACGCCGAGCTGCTGCGCCGGCACCAGCGCCACGCGGTCGAGGCGGCGATCGGCACCCCGCGGGTCGGCCTGGACCAGGGCCGGGCCCTCCTCGACGACCTGGCGCGGCGGGCCGGCGAGCGGACCGGGCTCGTCGCCCAGCTGCGCTGCCGGCTCGCCGACCACCTCGGCGACGAGCCCACCGCCCGCCGCCGGTACGACGACTGGGCCGCCGCCGAGCCCGACCCGACCGCCGGCTGCCCCGGCTGCCTGCCGGCCCGCCGGGCGGAGCTGCTCGCCGGGTGGGGCGACGACCAGGCGGCGCTGGACACCTTGCGTCCCGTCCTCGACGGCGCGGTGGACTGCACCGACTCGCCCGAGCGGGCGCTGGCCGTGGCGCTGCTGCCGTGGCTGCGCACCGGCGAGGCGGAGCGGGCCGGGCAGGCGCACCTGCGGGCGTACCGGCGGCACCGGCGGGAGCGGGGGGCCTTCCCGTACCTCGCCGCACACTTGCGCTTCTGCGGGCTGGCCGGGCACCCCGGCCGGGGGCTGGACATCCTCGCCGAGCAGCTGCCCCGGCTGGACCACCCGTACGACGACCTCTCCGCGATGGAGTTCGCCGCCGCCGGGGCGCTGGTCTGCGCCCTCGCCGCCGAGGCGGGGCTGGCCGGGCGGCGGGTGCACCGCCCGGCGCACGGCGGCCGGCCGGCGGCCGAGGTGGACGTGGAGACCCTCGGCACCGACCTGCTGACCCTGGCCACCGGGCTGGCCGGCAGCTTCGACGCGCGCAACGGCACCGGGCACCAGTCCGGCCGGATCGCCTCCTGGCTGGCGGAGCGGCCGCTGGCCACGCCGGTGCCGCTGCCCGACGAGGAGACCGGCGACGACCCGGCGACGGACCCGCCGTTCGCCCCGGCGGCCGACGAGCTGGCCCCGCTGAGCCTGTCGATGATCATCGCGGTGCTGGACCGTCGGGGCGACGTCTACGCCGTGGACGCCGGTCCGGTGGTGGTCGGACGCTGGCACGAGGCGGTGATCCAGTTCCGGCAGGTCGGGCGGCGCGGCGAGATCCTGCACGCCCGGGTGGTGGCGGCGCGGCGACTCCCGGTGGCCCGGCTGACCGAGGCGTACGGGTTCTGCAACGCCTGGAACCACGACCGGCTGCTGCCGAAGGCGTACGTGCACGACCTGGGCGAGGGCGAGCTGGTGCTGGCCGGCGACGTGACCACCGACCTGGAGCACGGGGTGGCCCCGGCGCAGCTCGGCGTCCTGGTCGACGCGGCGGTCGCCACCGGCGTCGCGTACGCGGACGCGGTCGCCGCGCTGCCCTGAGCGGCGGGGGTGGGGTCCGAAAGCCGCCGGACGCCGACGCGCCGCGCTGGTGGACTTGCCGCATGACGACACCACAGCAGCGGGCCGCCCGGCTGCGCGCCCTGCACCGGCCCGGTACACCGCTCGTCCTGCCCAACGCGTGGGACGTGGCCAGCGCCCGCCTGGTCGAGGAGTGCGGGGCCGCGGCGGTGGCCACCACCAGCGCCGGCATCGCCTGGGCCCTCGGCGTCGCCGACGGCGGGGCGCTGGACCGCGGCCGGGCGCTCAGGCCACTGGCCCGGATCGCCGCGGCGGTGACGGTGCCGGTCACCGCCGACATCGAGGACGGGTACGCCGCCGACCCGGCCGGCGTCGCCCGGACCGTCACCGAGGTGCTGGCCGCCGGCGCGGTGGGAGTCAACATCGAGGACGCCGACCCGGACGACCCGACCCGACTGCGCCCCACGACGGAGCAGTGCGCCCGGATCGCCGCCGCCCGCCAGGCCGCCGAGGCCGCCGGGGTGGCGCTCTTCGTCAACGCCCGGATCGACACCTACCTGCGGGCGGTCGGCGACCCGGCGCAGCGACTCGCCGAGACCCTGCGCCGGGCCGAGGCGTTCCTGGCGGCCGGGGCGGACGGCGTCTTCGTGCCGGGGGTGGTCGACGTGGCGAGCATCGGCGCGCTGGTGTCCGGGGTGGACGGGCCGGTGAACGTGCTCGCCGGCCCGGGCGCACCCACCGTGACCACCCTGGCCGACCTGGGCGTGGCCCGGGTCAGCCTCGGCTCGTCCCTGGCCGAGGCCGCGTACGGCCTGGTCCGGCGGGCCGCCACCGAGGCACTGACCGGCGGCACCTACACCGCCCTCACCCCCGCCACCTCCTACGGCGAACTGAACGCCCTCCTCCGCTGACCGCACAGCCCCCACCCCAGCGCGCACTTTCCGAGAAAGCGTGGCCATTCCGCGCGCCATGGCCACTCTTTCTCGGAAAGAGCGGCCATGGGTCAGGGGGGTCGGGTGAGCGCGGAGCGGCCCCCGACCACCGGGCGGTGGGGGTCGGGGGCCGCGGCCGGGGTGGGTCAGCTCGCCGAGAAGGCGAGGGTGTAGCTGCCGGAGCCGCTCAGGGCGGTGACCCGGTAGCGGTAGGCGCCGGCCGAGCCCTCGGCCTCCAGCTTCGCCACGCCGTCGGCGGTGGCGGCCCGGGCCACGGTCCGGAAGCCGGTGCCGGTCCAGCGCTGGAGTTCCAGCACCAGCTGGGCGCCGTCGGGGGCGTCCAGGCAGGCGCTCTGGGCGCCGCCGTCGGCGACGAACCAGCGGCCGTCGGGCTGCGCCTGGGACCGGCCGGCGGCGATGGCGCCGGAGCGGCTGACGTCGCCGGTGCAGACCGAGGAGTCACCGGCCGGCGGGGCGGTGGGGGCGGCGGTCGCGGGCGGGGCGGTGGCGTTGCCGCCGGCGGGCGGCTCGGCGGGGGCCGCCCGGCTCTCCGCGGTGACCAGGGTCAGGTTGTTGCGCTGGAGGATCTCGTTGACCGGCTGGAAGAACGTGAGGCCGCCGGCGGTGCAGTCGCCCGACCCGCCGGAGGTGACGCCCTGCGCCTGGTCGCCGGAGAGCCACGCCCCGCCCGAGTCCCCGGGCTCGGCGCAGACGTTGGTCCGGGTGAGCCCGGTGACCGTGCCCTCCGGGTAGTTCACGGTGGCGTTCTTGGCCTGGACCACCCCGCAGCGGGTGCCGGTGGTGGAGCCGGAGCGGCAGATCGAGGCGCCGACCGGGGCCTCGGTGGAGCCGTTGACCGGCACCGTGCCGCCGTTGAAGTCGTTCACCACGCCCTGCGGCGTCCACTGGTTGTTGACCTGGACGAACGCCCAGTCGTCGCCGGGGAACGAGGACGCGGCGAAGGTGCCCTGGGCGACCCGGTTCGTGCCGGTGGTGCGGTCCCCCGGCTGGCCGCAGTGCCCGGCGGTGACGAAGCCGCCGACCACGGAGAAGCCGACCGAGCAGCGGCCGGCGTTGTTGATGAAGTACGCGTCACCGCCCCGCACGTCGAACAGCGGCCGGGGCGACTCGGTGGAGGCGGTCACCCGTACCGCCCCGGGCGGCGCGCCGGTCGCCGCCGCGAACCGGCGTCCGGCCTCCTCCGCGCCCGGCTTGGCGAGCACCACCACCGAGTTGGTGGCGACGTCGACGTACCAGCCGGCGATGTCCGGGGTGGCCCGGCCACCGGCCGAGTCGAGCCGGCCCTTGACCGCGTCCAGCTCCCGCACGCCCCGGTCGACCTCCTTCGGCACCGCACCGGCGGCGCGGACCCGGTCCGCCTGCGCCGGGTCGGCGACCGCCACGGTCAGCGTGGCGCCGTCGGCGCTGAGCCAGCTGCCGCCGTACGCCGCGCCCAGCTCGGCGCGCAGCCGGCCGAGGGTGCCGGTGGCCCGCCGCTCGGCCGCCAACCGCCGTACCGCCTGCTCTCGGCTGAGCGAGAGGTCGCGGCTCATCGCGTCCAGCACCTCGGGGGCCACCCCGCCGGTGGCGTTCGCCCCGGCCGGTCCACCGGCTCGCGGGGCGGCGTTCTCACCGGCGAACGACGGCAGGGTCACCGCCGCCGTCAATCCCGCCGCCGCCACCACGACACCGATGGCTGTCATCCGTCTGCGGTCCATCCGCCAAGCTCCTCCCGGCCGGCGCGGGTACGCCTGCCGGAAGGGAGTACGGAGACGACGGCCGATCGGTTGACCCGGATCCGGACCTTTCAGCGCAGCGTGTCCGGGTGGTCACTCGCCGGGGCGTACCCGGACACGACGACGCCGGCCCACCGCGGACGGTGGACCGGCGTGCGGAGCCGGTGGGTCAGACCTCGACGACCGTCGGGACGATCATCGGGCGGCGCCGGTACTTGTCGTTGACCCAGCGTCCGACGGTGCGCCGGACGATCTGCTGGAGCTGGTGCGGGTCGGTGATGCCGTCCGCCGCGGCCCGGTTGAGCGCCTCGGTGACCAGCGGGACGACCGGGTTGAACGCCTCCGGGTCCTCGGAGAAGCCCTTCGCCGAGAGGGTGGGGCCGCCGACCACCTTGCCGGTGACCGAGTCGACCACCACGGTGGTGGCGATGAAGCCGCCGTCGCCGAGGATCCGCCGCTCGGTGAGCAGCGACTCGCTGACGTCGCCGACGGCGAGCCCGTCGACGTAGACGTAGCGGCTCTTCACGTGCCCGACCAGGCTGGCCCGGCCCTCGACCAGGTCGACCACGTCGCCGTCCTCGCAGAGCACCACCCGGTCGGGGGCGACGCCGGACTCGACGCCGAGGCGGGCGTGCGCCCGCAGGTGCCGCCACTCGCCGTGCACCGGCATCAGGTTGCTCGGGCGGACCATGTTGAGCAGGTAGAGCAGCTCGCCGGCGGGGGCGTGGCCGGAGACGTGCACCTTGGCCACGTCCTTGTGCACGACCACCGCGCCGGCGCGGGCCAGCCGGTTGATCACCCGGTAGACGGAGGTCTCGTTGCCCGGCACCAGCGAACTGGCCAGCACCACCGTGTCGCCGGGGGCGATGGTGATGTGCCGGTGGTCGCCGCTGGCCATCCGGCCGAGCGCGCTCATCGGCTCGCCCTGGGAGCCGGTGGACATCAGCAGGATCTGCTCGGGCGGCAGCGTGGTGGCCTCCTCCAGCCCGACCACCAGGCCGGGCGGGATGTTGAGCAGGCCGAGGTCGCGGGCGATGCCCATGTTGCGCACCATCGACCGGCCGATCAGCGCCACCTTGCGGCCGTGCTCGATCGCCGAGTCGAAGACCTGCTGCACCCGGTGCACGTGCGAGGCGAACGAGGCGACGATGATCCGCCCCCGCGCCTTGGCGAAGATCGAGTCGAGCACCGGCCCGATCTCGCGCTCGGGGGTGACGAAGCCGGGGATCTCCGCGTTGGTGGAGTCCGACAGCAGCAGGTCGACGCCCTCCGCGCCGAGCCGGGCGAAGCCGGCCAGGTCGGTGATCCGGCCGTCCAGCGGGAGCTGGTCCATCTTGAAGTCGCCGGTGTGCAGCACCAGCCCGGCCGGGGTGCGGATGGCCACGGCGAGGGCGTCCGGGATCGAGTGGTTGACCGCGAAGAACTCGCACTCGAACGGGCCCAGCCGCTCCCGGCCGCCCTCCCGCACGGTCAGCGTGTACGGCTGGATCCGCCGCTCGGCCAGCTTCGCCTCGACCAGGGCCAGGGTGAACTGGGAACCGACCAGCGGAATGTCCGGCTTGTGGGCGAGCAGGTACGGCACCGCGCCGATGTGGTCCTCGTGACCGTGGGTGAGCACGATCGCCTGGACGTCGTTCAGCCGGTCCAGGATCGGGCCGAAGTCCGGCAGGATCAGGTCGACGCCCGGCTGCTCGACGTCGGGGAAGAGCACCCCGCAGTCGACGATGAGCAGCTTGCCGTCGTACTCGAAGACGGTCATGTTCCGACCGATGGCGCCGAGCCCGCCGAGCGGGATGATCCGCAGGCCGCCCTCCGGCAGCGGCGGGGGCAGCTCACCCTCGATGTGCGCCTCGGTCACGCGTCCACCTCAATCTGCGACGCCGTTACCCGGCGTCCGTCGTGTCGTTCGATCATTCGGGCAGTTCCAGGCCCGCCGCGGCGCAGTCGGCGCGCAGCTGGGCGAGTTCGTCGGCGGTGGCGTCCGCCAGCGGCGGCCGCACCGGGCCGGCCGGCAGGCCCTTGGCCGCGAGGCCGGCCTTCACCAGGATCACGCCCTGGGTACGGAAGATTCCGGTGAACAGCGGCAGCAGCCGCCGGTGCAGGCCGAGCGCGGTCGCCGTGTCCCCCGCGTCGTACGCCTCGATCATCTGCTTGGCGGGTGCGCCGATGAAGTGCGTCGACGTGCCCACCAGGCCGACCCCACCGACGGCCAGCGTCGGCAGGGTGAGCGCGTCCTCCCCGCTGTAGAAGGCGAGGTCGCTGCGGCTGAGCACCCAACTGGTGGCGGTCAGGTCGCCCTTGGCGTCCTTGACCGCGACGATCCGGCCGTGCTCGGCGAGGCGCACCAGCGTGTCGGTGGCGATCGCCACCCCGGCCCGGTGCGGGATGTCGTAGAGCATGATCGGCAGCCCGGTGGCGTCGGCGACCGCGGTGAAGTGGCGCAACAGCCCGCTCTGCGGCGGCTTGTTGTAGTACGGGGTCACCACCAGCAGGCCGTGCGCGCCCGCCTTCTCGGCCGACGCGGCCAGCTCGATGGTGTGCCGGGTGTCGTTGGTGCCCACCCCGGCGACGATCCTGGCCCGGTCGCCGACCGCCTCCACCACCGCCCGAATCAGGGTCTCCTTCTCCGCGTCCGTGGTGGTCGGCGACTCACCCGTGGTGCCGTTCAGCACCAGCGCGTCGTTGCCCTGCTCGTCGACGAGGTGGGCGGCGAGCCGTACGGCGCCGTCCAGGTCCAGCGAGCCGTCGTCGGTGAACGGAGTCACCATGGCCGTGAGCAGTCGCCCGAACGGGCGGGACGCGCCCCGATCGGGGGCGGCAAGGTGGTCGTGCGTCATGTTCACAACCTAGCGGACGACCACCGGAGAGCCGGTGGGGAAGGGCTCAGGACAGCTCGGCGTGCGGGCTGGTCGCCACCTCGGTGCCGTCGGGCAGGGTGGCGATGACGAAGTCGGCGAAGACGTTCGGGGCGACCTGCTGGAGCTGGCGCAGGCACTCCACCGCCAGCTCGCGGATCTCCACGTCGGCGTGCTCGGTGGCGCGCATGGCGATGAAGTGCCGCCAGGCCCGGTAGTTGCCGGTGACCACGATCCGGGTCTCGGTGGCGTTGGGCAGCACCGCGCGGGCCGCCTGCCGGGCCTGCTTGCGCCGCAGCGTCGGGTTGGGCTCGTCGACGAAGCGCTGCTCCAGCCCCTCCAGCAGCTCGCTGTACGCCCGGACGCTCGCCTCGGCGGCCTCGACGAACTTCTTGTGCAGCTCCGGGTCCTCGGCGATCACCCGGGGCTCGACCATCGCCGCGTCCCGCTCCGGGACGTAGCGCTGGGACAGCTGGGAGTACGAGAAGTGCCGGTGCCGGATCAGCTCGTGGGTGAAGGAGCGGGAGACCCCGGTGAAGTAGAAGCTCACCGAGCCGTGCTCCAGCACGCTCAGGTGGCCCACCTCGAGGATGTGCGCCAGGTAGCCGGCGTTGGTGGCGGTCGCCGGGTTCGGCTTCTTCCAGCTCTGGTAGCAGGCCCGGCCGGCGAACTCCGCCAGGGCCTGACCGCCGTCGGCGTCGGTCGACCACGGCACGTCGTCCGGGGCCTGGAACTGGGTCCATGCGATCAGCTTGACCTGGGGCTGCACCATCTCCGGCATTCCTGGGACTGTAGTTGCCCCGCACCGGTGCGCGAAAGTTGACCTCCCGGCTTCGACACCGGCCGCGAGCTGCAAATCTTGGACACCTTCCGTTCCGGGGGAACGACAAGTGTCCAAGATCTCGCAGACGGCACCGCGCGGCGGACCGTCGGGACGCGCGGCGGGGGGCGGCGCGGCGGCGCGGGCCGTCGGGTGCGGGGTGGTCAGACGTAGAGCGCGGTGAACGGGGCCCAGGGCAGGTTTCTCGCCACCGAGAAGGCCAGCCAGACGGCGAGGAACCCGGCGATCACCGGCGAGCTGATCCGCAGCTCGGGCAGGCGCCAGCCGAAGGCCTGCTTCCCGGCCCACGCCACGAAGAGGTACGCCAGGAAGGGCAGTGCGAACACGAAGACGAAGTGGTGCCGGGCGGCGGCGGGCAGATCGCCGTGCAGGACGTACCAGAGGGCGCGGGTGCCGCCGCAGCCCGGGCAGTCCAGGCCGGTGGTCAGCTTGAGCAGGCAGCTCGGGGCGGCGTCCGGGTCGCTGCGGGTGGGGTCGCTGACCAGCGCGTACGCCATCCCGATGCCGACGCAGCCGAGCGCGGCCAGCGGCGCCGCCCAGCGCGGGGAGCGCGCGTGCACCCGGAGCACGAACCGGGTGAGCCGGTCGGGCTCGACCTGCTGGTAGGCGCCGGGTGGCCAGGCGCCTTCGGCGTGCCCGTGCGGGTTGCCGTCACCGTGCGCGGCACCCTCGCCATCAATTGGCTCGCCGTGAGGCGCGGCGCCGAGGTGCGGGGCGGCCACCGCGCCGGGCCGTGCGGCCTGCGGCGCGCTGGTGTCGGGCACCTGCTGACCCGGCTGACCCGCCGAACCGTCCACGCTCGTCACGCGCTCACGGTACACCGGCCACGCCCTTCAACGCGGCGGCCAGCGGATCGGCGAGATCCCCGGCGACCGGCGGGGCCACCGCGTCCAGACCGAGCCAGCCGGCGAGCCGGTACAGCTCGGCCGCGAGCGCGACGGCGGTCTCCCCCGGATCGGCGCCCGGCTCGATCCAGGCGGCCGGCACCAGCAGCACGCCCGCCCGCCGGTCGGCCTTGAGGTCGACCCGCGCGGTGAACCGCTCCCCCTGCAGGAACGGCAGCACGTAGTAGCCGTAGACCCGCTGCGGCGCGGGCACGTAGATCTCGATCCGGTAGCTGAAGTCGAAGAGCCGCTCGGTGCGGGCCCGCTCCCAGACCAGCGGGTCGAAGGGGCTGACCAGGGTGTTGCCGCGCACCCACCGGGGCAGCCGGGCGCTCGCGTGCAGCCAGGCCGGCTGCCGCCAGCCCTGCACCGTCACCGGCCGCAGCTCACCGGCCTCGACCAGCTCGGCGATCGCCTGGCGGGCACCGGCCAGCGGGAGCCGGAAGTAGTCGCGCAGCTCCGGCTCGGCGGCCACCCCGAGCGACCGCGCGGCCATCGACACCAGCGTGCGGTACGCCTCGGCGTCGGTGGGGGTGGGCGCGGCCAGGGAAGCCGCCGGCAGCACCCGCTCGGGCAGGTCGTAGCGGCGGGCGAAGGAGGTCGTCCGGTCGGCGGCGCTCACCTCACCGGCCCAGAAGAGGAACTCCAGGGCCCGCTTCACCGCCGACCAGTTCCACCCCCAGTTGCCGGTCTCCCGGGGTGCGTCGTGCTCGATCTCGGCGGCGGTCAGCGGCCCCCGGGCGGCCACCTCGTCGCGGACCCAGGCGACGAGTTCGGGCTGCTCCTGGGCGATGCGCCGCATGCCGCCCCAGGCGTCGGAGTGGGCCTTGGCCATCCGCCAGCGCAGCGCCGCGTGCAGCCCCACCGGCACCAGCGACGCCTCGTGGCCCCAGTATTCGAAGAGCTCGCGGGGACGGCGGTAGGCGGCGGTGTCGAGCAGCGTCGTCGGGTAGGGCCCGAGCCGGCTGTAGAGCGGCAGGTAGTGCGCTCGTTGCAGCACGTTGACCGAGTCCATCTGGATCAACCCGACCCGGTCCAGCACCCGGCGCAGGTGTCGCCGGGTGGGCACGCCGGTGGGCGCCGGGTCGGCGAAGCCCTGGGCGGCCAGCGCCACCCGCCGGGCCTGGGCGAGGGAGAGTGCTTCCGGTGCGGCCATCGTCGGGCACCCTAAACCAGCGGTACGACGCCGGAGCGGACGCTGGACCGGACGCCCGGCGAGGAATAGAACGGACACATGCTCACCATCCGCCGCGAAGAGCCCGAGGACGCCGAGGCGATCGCCCGGGTGCACATCCACGGCTGGCAGGCCGGCTACGCCGGGATCATGCCCGACGAGGTGTTGCGCCGACTCAACCCGGTGGCCTGGGCGCAACGGCGTCGGGACCTGGGCACCGCCGACCCGGAGCACCCGTTCACCACGCTGCTCGCCGAGGTCGACGGGGTGTCCGCCGGGTTCGTCACCTTCGGGCCGTACCGCAACGACCAGGACCGGGGCGACCTGGACCCGGCGTACGGCGAGGTGCTGGCGACGTACGTGGAGCCGGCGCACTGGGGTGACGGCACCGCGCGGGCGCTGCTGGCCGCGGCCCGCGACGGCCTGGCGGGCCGGGGCTGGCGGGAGTACCGGCTCTGGGTGCTGGCCGAGAACACCCGGGCCCGCCGCTTCTACGAGCGGGCCGGGTTGTCAGCCGACGGGGAGCGGTCCACCTACCCGGTGCCGCTCGCCGGTGGGCGTCCCCCGGTCCGGCTCGACGAGCTGCGGTACGCCGGCCGGCTCGACGGCTGACCCGGCGGGTTCCGGACGCCCGGCGGCCGGACCGGCGGTGGCCGGGACGGCCCAGCGCCGGATCGGCAGCAGCATCAGCAGCGCCAGGCTGATCCAGACGTAGGTGTTGCTGCCCAGGAAGCCGTCCAGGCCGGTGAAGTCCTTCTCCCAGGCCCAGACGATCCGGCTGATCAGCAGCCCGTACGCGATGACCGCGAAGGCCAGCAGGGCGCGCCGCCGCGGACCGTGCGCGGGCGCGGCCATCGCGTTGTCGACCAGCAGGATCAGCGCGGGGATCAGCCAGACCAGGTGATGCACCCAGGTGACCGGGCTGACCAGGCACATCAGCGCGCCGGTCAGCGCCAGCCCGGTGGCCTCGTCGCCGACGGCCACCGCCGCCCGGGACCGCCAGGCCCAGATCCCGAGGGCGGCCAGGACCAGCAGCAGCCAGGCCAGGGTGCTCGGGTGATCGGGGTCCAGCCGGGCCACCACCCCGCGCAACGACTGGTTGGAGACGAACGCCAGCTCCCCCACCCGGCTGGTGTTCCACAGCGACGAGGTCCAGAACTCCCGCGAGGCGTCCGGGAAGAGCCCGGCGGCGAGCAGGGTCGCCACCACCGCGGCGGCCATCGAGGTGAACGCGGCCCGCCAGCGCTGGGTGATCAGCAGGTAGACGATGAAGACGCCCGGGGTCAGCTTGATCGCGGTGGCCAGCCCGATCCCCACCCCGGCCCACCGGTTGCCGGCCGGCAGCAGCCGCAGCAGGTCCAGTCCGACCAGGAAGAGCAGCAGCATGTTGACCTGGCCGAAGTTGATCGTCTCGCGCATCGGCTCGTACGCGGCGGCCAGGCAGAGTGCGACGGCCAGGGTGAACCAGCGGGACCAGCCGGCCCGGCGGGAGACCGGGTCCAGCAGCCACCAGATGAGCACCGCGCTGACCACCACGCTGGCGGCCACGCTGACGGTGATCGCCGCCGGCCACGGCAGGTACGCCATCGGGAGCATCACCAGCGCGGCGAACGGCGGGTAGGTGAAGCCGTACTGGGTGCCGGGCTTGAGGTAGTCGTAGATCTCGCCGTGGTCGTGCACCCAGAAGGTGAGCGCGCCGTAGTAGACCTTGAGGTCGAAGAAGCCGTGCCGGACGGCCGCCACGGAGAGGAAGGCCGTCACCGCGACGGCGAGCGCGACCACCCCGGCGACCTGCGCGGCCGTCCGCCTGGCACCCTGCGCCACCATCGTCACTCCCGCCCTGCGTAGGCTTCCGAACCATGGCCATGGGGTACGTCCGCCCGGCGCGTCCCGAGGACGCCGGCGAGATCGCACGCATCCAGCTCGCGACCTGGCGGGTCGCCTATCGCCGGATCCTGCCCCGGCACGTGCTCGACAACCTGGACGAGGCATGGCTCGCCCGGCGGTGGAGCGCGGCGGTGCAGGAGCCGCCCTCCGGCGCGCACCGCGTGCTGGTCGCCGTCGAACAGGCCGAGCAATCCTATCTGGTGGGGTTCGCCGCCTCCGGCCCGGCGGACGCCGAGGCGCTCGCCCCGGGTGAGCCGGCCGAGGCGCTGGCCGAGGGCATGGCCGCGGTGACGGACCTGCTGGTCGAGCCCCGCTGGGGCCGGCGCGGGCACGGCAGCCGGCTGCTCGCGGCCACCGTGGACCTGTGGCGCACCGACGGCTTCGACCGGGCGGTGGCCTGGGCGTTCGACGGCGACGAGGCGACCCGGAAGTTCCTCACCTCCACCGGCTGGGAGCCGGACGGCGCAGCGCGAGCGCTGGACGTCGACGACATGCTCGTTCCCCAGGTCCGGCTGCACGTCGCGGTCCCGGCCGAGCCGGTCGCCACCGACTGAGCGGCGGCCGGCGCGCGCCGTCGGCCACCGGTGTCGGGGGCCTCGCCTACGGTGGCCGGATGACCGCACCGACGGCGGGACCCGACGCGGGCCCGAACCGGGCCGCCCCCGGCGCGCGCCCGGCGGCCGACCCCGCCGGCCTGGAGGGGTTCCGCGTCGAGCTGACCGGCTACGCCTACCGGATGCTCGGTTCAGTCTTCGACGCCGAGGACGCGGTGCAGGAGACGATGCTGCGCGCCTGGCGCGGCCTCGACCGCTTCGACGGGCGGTCCAGCCTGCGCACCTGGCTCTACCGGATCGCCACCAACGTCTGCCTGGACCTGCTGCGGGGCCAGGGCCGGCGAGCCCTGCCGATGGACCTCGGCGAGCCGGGCGCCCCGGTGGCGGCATCGCTCGGCACGCCCGGCTCGGGCCGGGAGTGGCTGGAGCCGGCGCCGGACGCCGCCGTCCTTCCCGAGGACCCGGCCGAGCTGGCGGTGACCCGCGAGTCGGTCCGGCTGGCCTTCGTCGCCGCGTTGCAGCACCTGCCGCCGCGGCAGCGCGCGGTGCTGATCCTGCGGGACGTGCTGCGCTGGCGCGCCGGCGAGGTCGCCGAACTGCTCGACACCACCGTCGCGGCGGTGACCAGCGCGGTGCAGCGGGCCCGGGCCGCGCTGGCCGACCGGGAGGCGGGCGCGCCGGCCCCCGCGCTGGACCGGGAGCACCGGGAGCTGCTCGACCGCTACGTCCAGGTCTTCGAGCGGTACGACATCGACGCCCTGGTGGCGCTGCTGCGCGAGGACGCGGTGCACGCCATGCCGCCGTATCCGGTGTGGCTGCGGGGGGCGGCCGACATCGGCCGGTGGCTGGCCGGGCCGGGTGCCGGTTGCCGGGGTTCCCGGCTGCTGCCGGTCGCCGCCAACGGCGGCCCGGCCCTCGCGCAGTTCCGGCCCGACCCGGCCGGCGGCCACCGCGCGTTCTCGATCCAGCTGGTGGAGTCCTCCGGCGGCCGGATCACCCGGCTCACCCATTTCCTCCAGCCGCGGCTCTTCCCGCTGTTCGGCCTGCCCGACCGGCTGCCCTGAGCGGTACGGCGCCGACGGGGCCCGGGTCCGAACCGATGAGTTCCGGCCGGCGCCGGAGTCCATCCCAGGACAGCGCCCCGTCGGCGGAGGACCATGACCGGGACGGCAGCCATCCGGCGACGGTCATGCCGCCGGCCACGCAGGAACGGAGACCAGCATGTTCACGGACACCTTGGCGTTCAGTTCGTTCTCGGTGGACGACATCGGACGCGCCCAGCAGTTCTACGCCGACACCCTCGGCCTGCGGGTGTCGCGCGACGACAAGATGGGCGGCCTGCTGACCCTGCACATCGCCGGAGACCGGCCGGTGCTCGTGTATCCGAAGGCGGACCACGAGCCGGCCCGGCACACCGTGCTGAACTTCCCGGTGCCGGACGTCGACCGGGCGGTGGACGAACTGACCGCGCGGGGCGTGCGCTTCGCCCGCTACGAGGGGATGCGCCAGGACGAGAAGGGCGTGCTGCGCGGCAAAGGGCCGACGATCGCCTGGTTCACCGACCCGGCCGGCAACATCCTGTCGGTGCTCGCGCAGGACTGACCCGGTGTGGCGGTTCCCGGCGTCGGCCGGGAACCGCCACCCGTGGTCAGCCCTTCTCGGCGCCCTCGTTGGCGCCCCGCACGAAGTACCGCTGGAAGATCACGAAGAGGACCGCGACCGGGATGGTGGCCAGCAGCGCCGCCCCGAGCTTCAACGGATACTGGGTGCCCTTGCCGAGCGAGCCGCTGACCAGGTCGGCCAGGCCGCGTGGCAGGGTGAACAGGTCCGGGTCCTGCACCGAGACCAGGCTGTGCGGGAACTCGTTCCAGGACCCCTGGAAGGACAGGATGGTGAGGGTGATCAGCGCCGGCCTGGCCATCGGCAGCACCACCGACCAGTAGGTGCGGAAGACGCCGGCCCCGTCGATGCGGGCCGCCTCCTCCATGCTGACCGGGATCGACTCGAAGAACTGCTTCATGATGAACACGCCGGCCGCGTCGGCGAGCAGCGGCACCACCAGCCCGGCGTAGCTGTTGTAGATGCCGAGCTGGTTGAGCACCAGGAACTTCGGGATGAGCAGCACCACGCCGGGCACCGCCATCACCGCGATGACCGCGGCGAACAGCCCGGACCGTCCCCGGAACCGCAGCCGGGCCAGCGCGTACCCGGCGAGCGAGTCGAAGAAGACCCGGCCCAGGGTGACCAGGACGGTGACCAGCAACGAGTTGCCGAGCCAGAGCGGAAAGTTGGTGCCGGCGAAGATCCGCTCGAAGCCGGCGACGGTCAGCGGGTCCGGGATCGGCGAGAGCGGGTTGGCCGCCGCGTCCGGCTCGGTCTTGAACGAGTTGCCGAGCTGGATGACGAACGGGTAGAGGAAGACCAGCCCGAAGAGGATCAGGGTGGCGTACCCGAGGATCCGGCTGGTCAGGGTGCGGCGGCTGCGGACGCCGCGCCCGGCGGGCGACGCCGCGACCGGCGGGCGGTCGGTGAGTGCGGTCATGACGGCGACCCTTCCGGTACGCGCCGACGCCACCACCGGGCCCGCCGCGGCCGGTCGGCGTCCCGGTCGGCCATCACCCGGCGCTGCACCAGGGTGAGCACGATGATGATCAGGAACAGCACGAACGAGATGGCCGCGCCGGAGCCGTAGTCGAAGTCCCGGAACGCGGTCCGGTACGACAGGTAGGCCGGGGTGAGGGTGGTCTTGGCCGGGTCGCCCTGGCTCATCACGTACACCTGGTCGAAGACCTGCCAGGAGCCGATCAGGCCGAGAGTGAGCACCAGGAACATGGTCGGCTTGATCATCGGCAGGGTGACGTACCGGAACCGTTGCCAGCGGCTCGCGCCGTCCAGCGTGCTGGCCTCGTCCAGCGCCACCGGGACGCTCTGCAGCGCGGCCAGGAACATCAGCATGAACGTGCCGGAGGTGGTCCACACCACCAGCGTGATGATCGACATCATCGCGACGCTCGGCCCGGACAGCCATTCCCACCAGCTCAGCCCGAACGGGCCGCCGCCGGCCAGCGCGGCCGGTGCGCTGTCCACCCCGACGGCCCCGAGCAGCAGGTGCAGCACGCCGCGAGAGTCGGCGAACCACTGCGGCCCGTCGACGCCGAAGAGGCGCAGCAGCGCGTTGACCGCGCCGGAGTTGGCGAACAGGAACAGGAAGACCACGCTGATCGCCACCGAGCTGGTCACCGACGGGAAGTAGAAGGCGCTGCGGAAGAACGCCTTGCCCCTGAGCATCCGGTTGTTGACGACCAGCGCGAGCCCGAGGGCGAGCGCGGTCTGCGCGGGCACCACGATCGCGACGTAGTAGCCGTTGTTGCGGATGCTGGTCATGAAGTCCCGGCGGGCCAGCCCGTCCTCGGTGAACAGCCGGGTGTAGTTGTCGGTGCCGACGAACGGCACCTTCGACGTGAATGGGCTGCCCTGACCGTTCCAGTCGGTGAGGCTGACCCAGAGCGCCATCAGGATCGGCAGCAGCAGGAACAGGCCGAGGATCACGATGACCGGGGCGACGAAAAGCCAGCCGGCCAGGTTCTCGTCACCGCGGACGCCCCGGCCGCGTCGGCGCTCCGGGCCGCCGGTCGCGGTGGCCGGCGCGGCGAGTGCTTCGGTTGCCATCCACCCTCCTTCGACTCGCCGTGGGGCGCCACCGTGCGGTGGCGCCCCCGGGCCCGTCAGCTGCCGCCGAGCGCCGCCTTGGCGTTCTTGTCGAAGTTCGCCAGGATGGTCTTCGGGTCGCCGTTGGCCAGCCCCTGCAGGCTGGCCTCCAGGTCCCGCAGGACGCTGTCCATCTTGGGCGCGTTCACCGGGCCCTGGCCGTACGCGGCGCCGTCGATGAACGGCTTGTCCGCCGGGAAGGCGCTGGTGTACTGGTCGCGGACGGACTGGCGGGACGGCATCACGCCGAACGCCGTCGCGAAGGCCATCTGCTGCTCGCCCGCGGTCATCGCCTCGACGAACTTGATCGCCTGCTCCTTGTGCTTCGACTTCGCCGCGATTCCCCAGCACTGGGTGAAGGAGAGCGTGCCCTTGCCCTTCGGGCCGGCCGGCAGCTCGACAACCTTGTACTTGACGTTCGGGAAGTCGTTCTTGAGGGCGCCCTTGATCCAGTTGCCCTCGATCGTCATCACGGCCTTGCCCTTGCCGAACGCCTCACCGGACCAGCCCGCGTCGAGCTGCTTCGGGAAGCGGGCCAGGCCCTCGGTGACCAGCGACTTCACGTACGTGAGGGCGGCCAGGTTCTCCGCCGTGTCCGCGGTGGGCTGCTTGCCGTCCTCGCTGAGCAGCCAGCCGCCGTTCTGCACCAGGAAGGCGCCCATCCGGTCCCGGGTGTCGCCGAGGGCCAGCGGCACCTGCCCCTTCGCCTTGATCTTGCGGGCGGTGGTGGTGAGCTGGTCCCAGTTGGTCGGGACGTCGGCGTCGGTCAGGCCGGCCTTCGTCCACAGGTCGGTGTTGATCTGGAGGGCGAGGGTCGAGAAGTCCTTCGGCGCGCAGTACAGCTTGCCGTCGTAGGTGAACGTGGTGCGCAGGCTCTCGTAGAAGTCGTCCCTGTTGCTGATCTTGTCGCCGTACGGCTCCAGGGCGCCGACGCTGGCGTAGTCGGCGAACCGCGCCGCGTCGACGTAGAAGACGTCCGGCGGGGTGCCGCCGGCCAGGGCCTGGCCGAGCTGCTGGGTGAGGTCCTGGGCCGGGGTGACGGTGGCCTGGTTGCCCGACGACGAGGCCCACTTCGCGGCGGCGTCCTGCACCGCCTTGGTCTCCGCGTCGCCGGAGGAGCCGATCAGGATCTGGAGGTTGGCCGGCCCGCTGGATTGCGCGGTGCCGGACTCGTCGTCGTCGAAGCCGCTGCCGCAGGCGGCGGAGCCGAGGAGCGCGACGGCGGCGAGGCCGGCCATCGCCGCGCGGGTGAGGGTTCGAGGTGCCATCGGTTCTCCTGGGTGGGGGACGGTGTCAGGCGGTGTGCCGCAGCACCAGCGAGGGCTGGAGCAGCACGGGGGCAGGGGTCCGCGGGGGCCCGTCGAGGACCGCGGTGAGCAGGTCGACGCAGCGGGCGGCGGCGTCGCCCAGGGGTTGGCTGACGCTGGTCAGGCCGACCGCCGCGGCGACCGGGGTGTCGTCGAAGCCGATCACCGGCACGGCCGGCGCGCCGGTGTGGGCGGCCGTTCCGGTGGCCGGCGCGGCGGCGCGGGCGGCCTGGAGGGCGCCCAGGGCGAGCGAGTCGCTAGCGCAGACCAGGGCGGTCGGCGGCGACGCGGCGGCGAGCAGGTCGGCGGCCAGCCGCTCGCCCTCGGCGATGCCGTCCACCGCCTCCCGGTCCAGCCCGGTCGGGTCCACGCCCACCGCCCGCAGGGCCTCCCGCCAGCCCGCGCGGCGGTCGTCGCCGACGCCGGAGCCGGCGGGCCAGCCGATGAAGCCGATCCGGCGGTGACCGGCGGCGAGCAGGTGGCCGGTGGCCTGGGCCGTTCCGGCGGCGCCGTCCACGTCCACCCAGGGGTGGGCGTCAGGGTCGTCCCAGGGCCGGCCGAACGTCACGAACGGCACGCCCCGCTCGGCGAGCCAGGCGGTACGCGGGTCGCCGTGGTCGGTGCCGGTGAGCACGAACCCGTCCAGGTCGTACGCGCTGAGCAGGTCGTCGAAGGTGGCGATCTCGGCGGCAGCGTCGGCGGCGGTGTAGAGCATCGCGCGGTAGCCGGCCGCCTCGGCGGTCTCGGTGAGGCCGTGCAGGAAGCGGTCGAGCACCGAGCCGTTGATCCCGTCGCGGGTGGGCTCGATCCGGACGGCGATCAGCCGGGACCGGCCGGTACGCATCTGCCGGGCGGCCTGGCTGGCCCGGTAACCGAGGCTGTCGATGGCCTCCTGCACGCGCCGGCGGGTCTCCTCCCGCACGACGTGCGGCGAGTTGAGCACATTGGACACCGTCTGCCGGCTGACCTGCGCGTGCCGAGCCACCGTCGCGATGGTCACTTTTTCAGACACTTCATGCCTCTCGCCGTCTTGAACGATCCAATTCGGATACGGCAGGATTAGATCGTTCAAGTTTCTGGAATGTTTCGCACTTTGCACCGCCCCGGACGGCTTGTCAAGAGTTCGTCCACCCCCTCAGGACCTGGAGCCGCAACCGTGACCGAACGCCAGCTGCAACCCCTGCTGCACGAGCTGGTCGGGGTGGTCCTCGCCCCGACCAGCGCGCTGGGCGACCGGGCCGGGCAGATCCGCCCGGCCGGCGTCCAGGGGGTCTTCCACGCCGACGCCCGGGTGCTGTCCCGGGCGGAGCTGCGGATCGACGACCGGGAACCGGAGGCGCTGGCCCACGGCCCCGACGGCCCGCACGGCGCGCGCTTCGTCGGCCTCGCCCGCTGGCTCGGCGACCCCGGCGCGGACCCCACCGTGCGGGTGGAACGGGCTCGCCGGGCCGGCCCGCACGGCGTCGACGAGGAGATCCGCGTCGTCTCGACGGCCGCCGTGCCGGTACGGGCCACGGTCAGCGTCGACCTCGGCTGCGACCTGGCCCCGATCGAGGTCGTCAAGTCCGGCGGCGCGGCCACGCCGATCGAGGCCCGGACCGGGCAGCCGGGTGGGGTGCGCTGGGCCGCCGACGGCATCACGGTGACCGTCACCGGCGAGGGCGCCCGGGTGGACACCGGCCGGGCCACCGCGCCCCGGTTGTCCTGGCCGGTCGACCTCGGCCCCGGCGGGACCGCGGCGCTGCGCTGGCGGCTGCGGGTCGACGACCCCCGGGCCGTGGTGACCGCTCCGACCGGGGAGCCGAACTGGTCCCGGCCGGTGGTCCGGGCCGACGACCGGCGGCTGGTCCGCCTGCTCGACCGGTCCCTGGACGACCTGCGCGGGCTGCGCCTGGCCGAACCCGCCGCGCCCGCCGACGTCTTCCTCGGCGCCGGGGTGCCCTGGTTCCTCACCCTGTTCGGCCGGGACAGTCTCTGGGCGGCGCGGATGATGCTGCCGCTCGGCACCGAACTGGCCGCCGGGACACTGCGCGTGCTCGCCCGCCGGCAGGGCGCCCGGCTCGACCCGGCCACCGGTGAGGCGCCCGGCAAGATCCTGCACGAGCTGCGCCGGCACGAGTTCGCCATGGTCGGCGAGGGGCTGCGGCTGCCGCCGGCCTACTACGGGACGGTCGACGCCACCATGCTCTGGGTCGCGCTGCTGCACGACGCCTGGCGCTGGGGACTGCCCGCCGACCAGATCGAGCCGCTGCTGCCCCACCTGGAGGCGGCGCTCGGCTGGCTCGACGGGCACGCCGACGCCGACGGCGACGGTCTGGTCGAGTACGTCGACACCACCGGGCACGGCCTGACCAACCAGGGCTGGAAGGACTCCGGGGACGCCGTCCGGTTCCGCGACGGCCGGCTCGCCACGCCGCCGATCGTGCTGGCCGAGGTGCAGGGGTACGCGTACCAGGCGGCCGTCGGCGGGGCGGACCTGCTCGACGCGTTCGGGCGCCCGGGCGCCGACCGCTGGCGCGGGTACGCCGACGCACTCGCCACCCGGTTCCGCGCCGCCTTCTGGGTGGACGGCCCGCACGGCCCGCACCCGGCGCTGGCGCTGGACCGGGACAAGCGCCCCGTCGACTCGCTGACCAGCAACATCGGCCACCTGCTCGGCACCGGCCTGCTCTCCGGCGAGGAGGAGGCGCAGGTCGCCCGCCTGCTCACCGGCGACACGCTGGCCGGCGGGTTCGGGCTGCGCACCATGTCCACCGGCGACGCCGGGTTCAGCCCGCTGTCGTACCACTGCGGGTCGATCTGGGCGCACGACACCGCGATCGTGCTCGCCGGGCTGGCCCGGGCCGGTTTCCGGGAGGCCGCGCTGGGCCTGGCGGAGGGGCTGCTCGGTGCGGCGGAGGGGTTCGACCACCGGCTGCCCGAGCTCTACGGCGGCGACGACCGTACGCTGCTCGGCCGGCCGGTCCCCTACCCGGCGGCCTGCCGCCCGCAGGCCTGGTCGGCGGCGGCCGCGGTGCTGCTGCTGCACGCCGCGACCGGGCTGCACCCGGACGTGCCGAACGGTCGGGTCGCCCTCCGCCCCCTGGCCGGCCCGGAGCTGGGCGCCCTCTCCGTTCAGGGCCTGCGCGTCGCCGGCGCCCGCGTCGACGTCCACGTCGACGCCACCGGCCAGGCCACCCTCGCCAACCTCCCGCCGACCCTCACCCTGACCCCCACCGTCCCGTCCCCCCGCCACGCGCCCGACTCCGCCGTCCAGGCGTGACCGGACCGGTCCTGAGGTCGGCGGCGCGCGCCGCCGACCTCGTGGCCGACCGGGTCAGGAGGTGAGCTCGGCGACCAGTTCGTCGTCCTCCACGGCACCGGTCGGGGCGAAGCCGAGGGAGGTGTAGAGGCGGGCCGCCGGGGCGTTGTCGGGGTGGTACGAGAGGCGGACCACGCTGCCGCCGTCCTGCGCGGCGAGCCAGTCGGCCAGGGTGCGGACGGTGGCCCGCCCGACGCCCCGGTCCTGTTCGCCGGCGGCGATCACCATGCCGCCGATCCAGCGGGAGCCGTCGTCGTCCACCCCCCACATGGCGTGTCCGACCACCGTCTCGTCGGCGTAGACGGCCAGCGAGGTCCACACGTCGGAGCGCATGGTCAGCACCAGGTAACGGGCGGCCAGGGCGGGTACCCAGGCGCGCTGGTCGTCGCGGGGCGCCACGTCGGCGACATCCCGCCAGTTGTGGTCGTCGACCGGCCGCAGCGTGATGCGACGTCCGGCCCGGTCGCGCAGCCCTGAATCGATCATGACGGTCAGCCTAGGTCCCGGCCGGACCCGGTGACGAGCCGTTTCGCCCCGTGCCGCACCGGCCGGTCGTGCTCACCCGGCCCGCGGCCCGGGCCGGCCGGGAGGACGCTCAGTCGAGCAGCGAGTCCAGGCCGATGGTCAGGCCCGGGCGGGTACGCACCGCGCGGACGGCCAGCAGCACGCCGGGCATGAACGAGGCCCGGTCGTACGAGTCGTGCCGGATGGTCAGCGTCTCACCGGTGGTGCCGAAGAGCACCTCCTGGTGGGCGACCAGCCCGGTGGCCCGCACGGCGTGCACGCGTACCCCGTCGATGTCGGCGCCGCGCGCACCCGGCACCTCGTCGGAGGTGGCGTCCGGCGACGGGCCGAGACCGGCGTCGGCGCGCGCCTGGGCGATCCGGCGGGCGGTGTGGGTGGCGGTGCCGCTGGGGGCGTCGAGCTTGCGCGGGTGGTGCTGCTCGATGATCTCGACGGACTCGAAGTGCCGGGCGGCCCGCGCGGCGAACTGCATCATCAGCACCGCGCCGATGCCGAAGTTCGGGGCGATCACCACGCCGACGCCCGGCTTGCGCTCCAGCCAACCGCGCACCCGCTCGATCCGCTGCTCGGTGAAGCCGGTGGTGCCGACCACCGCGCTGATGCCCTGGTCGATGCACCAGTGCAGGTTGTCCATGACGACGTCGGGGGTGGTGAAGTCGACGACCACCTCGGCGCCCGCGTCGGAGGCGTTGAACAGCCAGTCGCCCTGGTCGACCATCGCCACCAGGTCCATGTCGGAGGCCGCGTCGACCGCCTTGCACACCTCGACGCCCATCCGGCCCCGGGCACCCAGCACGCCGACCCGGATCGGCTCGTCCAGGCCCTTCTCCTGCTCGTCAGTCACGCGGCACAACCTATCCCAATCGGGACGCGGCCACCCGCCGGGACCACCCACGTCCCACGGGACGACGGTGATCCACGCGCGGCGGACTCGGCGCGCACGCCGGCACCGCCGGCCAGGCGGGTCAGGCGGAGAAGTCGTGCTCGCCGAACGGGCCGACCACGGCCAGGGACATCGGCCGGCTCAGCAGCTCGGCGGCGAGCGCGTTCACGTCCGCCAGGGTGACCGCGTCGACCCGGGTGAGCAGCTCGTCCACCGGCATCAGGTCGCCGTAGAGCAGCTCCCCCTTGGCCAGCCGGCTCATCCGCGAGCCGGTGTCCTCCAGGCCCAGCACGAACGATCCCTTGCTCATGCCCTTGCCCCGGGCCAGCTCGGCCTCGCTGATCCCCTCGGCGGCCACCCGGGCCAGCTCGGCGCGGGTCAGCGCCAGCACCTCGTCCACCTTGCCCGGCGCGCAGCCGGCGTAGACGGCGAAGAGGCCGCTGTCGGCGTACTGGCTGGCGTACGAGTAGACCGAGTAGGCCAGGCCCCGCTGCTCGCGGATCTCCTGGAACAGCCGGCTGGACATGCCACCGCCGAGGACGTTGTTGAGCACGCCGAGGGCGAAGCGCCGCTCGTCGAGGCGGTCGATGCCGGGGCAGCCGAGGATGACGTGCGCCTGCTCGGACTCCTTCGGCTCCACCAGGGTGGCGGCCGGCCTGGTGCGTACCGCCGGGGTGGCCGGCCGGTGCGGAGCCGGGGTCGCCGGGTCGGTGTCCAGCGGGGTGCCGCGCAGCGCCTGGCGGACCAGCTTGACCACGGCGGCGTGGTCCAGGTTGCCGGCGGCGGCGATGACGATTTGCGGCGCGGTGTACCGGCGCCGGTAGAAGCTGTGGATCTGCCGCCGGGTCATCGGGGTGACCGTTTCCTCGGTGCCGGAGATCAGCCGGCCCAGGGGGTGGTCGCCGTAGACGGCGCGGGCGAAGAGGTCGTGC
Source organism: Micromonospora sp. A200 (assembly GCF_029893845.1). Taxonomy (NCBI): domain Bacteria; kingdom Bacillati; phylum Actinomycetota; class Actinomycetes; order Micromonosporales; family Micromonosporaceae; genus Micromonospora; species Micromonospora sp. A200. Next base: position 326,343 of record NZ_JARXXY010000002.1, read on the forward strand.
ACCTCGTCGCCGGGCTCGTCGTCGTGCATGGCGATCTCTTCGAGGATGACGCCGCGCTCGGTCTCCACGTCGGCCGCCTCGATCACCGAGTCGGCCACCAGGTCGCACATGACGTCGATCGCCAGCGGCAGGTCCTCGTCCAGCACCCGGGCGTAGTAGCAGGTGTATTCCTTGGTGGTGAAGGCGTTGGTCTCGCCGCCCACCGCCTCGATCTCCGAGGAGATCTCCAGCGCGCCGCGCTTGTGGGTGCCCTTGAAGAGCAGGTGCTCCAGGAAGTGCGCCGCGCCGGCCTGCGGGCCGGTCTCGTCCCGCGAGCCGACCGCCACCCAGATGCCGAACGAGACGCTGCGCATCGCCGGGATCGCCTCGGTGAGCACGCGCAACCCGCTGGGCAGCACGGTACGGCGTACCGTGCCGCCCAACGGGTCGTCACTCAGCGTGCGGGTGACCGCCCGGCCCGACCCGGCGCGACCGGATTGCGTCCCGGTGGCGTGCCGGACGGCTCCGGACGGCCCCACCCCCCGTCGAGCCGCAGGAAAAGACGAACGCTGGGCCCGACTCACGGAAACCTGCTCTCAGTTGACGAGGGGTGGGTGGTGCTGTGGCGCGGTGGGTCAGCTGTGCCGGGTCCGGCGACGCGGGCGTTCGCCGCCCTCGCCGCCCTCGCCGCCCTCGCCGCCCTCGCCGCCGCCCTGGGGCCGGTCGCCGCGCTCCGGGGCACGACCGCCCCGGTCGCCGCCCCGGTCGCCGCGGTCGCGCGGGCCACGGTCACCGCCGCGGTCGCCGCCCCGGCCGGCCGGACGCTCGCCACCGGCGGCCTCGCCGGCGGCCGGCGCCTCGGCGCCCTCCGGGCGGACCTTGTCCAGGTAGATCTTGCCGCGGGCGTCGATGTCCGCGATCTCGACCTCGACCTTGTCGCCGACGTTGAGGAAGTCCTCGACCTTCTCGACCCGCTTGCCGTCGCCCACCTTGGAGATGTGCAGCAGGCCGTCGCGGCCCGGCAGCAGCGAGACGAACGCGCCGAACGCGGCCGTCTTGACCACCGTGCCGAGGAACCGCTCCCCGACCTTCGGCAGGGTCGGGTTGGCGATGCCGTTGATCCGGTCCACCGCGGCCTGGGCCGACGGGCCGTTGGTCGCGCCGACGTAGATCGTGCCGTCGTCCTCGATGGAGATCTCGGCGCCGGTCTCGTCCTGGATGGCGTTGATGGTCTGGCCCTTCGGGCCGATCACCATGCCGATCTTGTCGACCGGGATCTTGACCGTGGTGACCCGCGGCGCGTAGTCCGACATCTCGGCCGGAGCCTCGATCGCCGCCTGCATCACGTCGAGGATCGTCTGCCGGGCCTCGTGCGCCTGCTGGAGCGCGGCGGCCAGCACGTCCGACGGGATGCCGTCGAGCTTGGTGTCGAGCTGCAGCGCGGTGACGAAGTCCCGGGTGCCGGCGACCTTGAAGTCCATGTCACCGAACGCGTCCTCGGCGCCGAGGATGTCGGTCAGCGTCACGTACCGGATCTTGCCCTCGACCTCGTCGGAGATGAGGCCCATGGCGATGCCGGCGACCGGCGCCTTCAGCGGCACACCGGCCGACAGCAGGCCCAGCGTCGAAGCGCAGACCGAACCCATCGAGGTGGAGCCGTTGGAGCCGAGCGCCTCGGAGACCTGCCGGATGGCGTACGGGAACTCCTCGCGCGCCGGCAGCACCGGGATCAGCGCCCGCTCGGCGAGCGCGCCGTGGCCGATCTCGCGCCGCTTCGGCGAACCGACCCGGCCGGTCTCACCGGTCGAGTACGGCGGGAAGTTGTAGTTGTGCATGTAGCGCTTGGACTTCTCCGGGGAGAGGGTGTCCAGCGACTGCTCCATGCGCAGCATGTTCAGCGTGGTGACGCCCAGGATCTGGGTCTCACCCCGCTCGAACAGCGCCGAGCCGTGCACCCGGGGCAGCACGCCGACCTCGGCGGTCAGCGGGCGGATGTCGCGCGGGCCGCGGCCGTCGATGCGGATCTGCTCGCGCAGCACCCGGTTGCGGACCTCGGACTTGGTCAGCGACCGGAAGGCGGCGCTGAGCTCCTTCTCCCGGCCCTCGAAGCGACCACCGAGCTCCTCGGCGACCCGGGCCTTGACCCGGTCCAGGGCCTCCTCGCGGGCGGCCTTGCCGGCGATGGTGAGCGCCTCGGCCACATCGGCGCGGGCCACCTCGGCCACCGCCGCGTACACGTCGTCCTGGTAGTCCAGGAAGACCGGGAACTCGGCGACCGGCTTGGCGGCCACCTCGGCCAGCTCGCTCTGCGCCCGGCACAGCTCGCGGATGGCCGGCTTGGCGGCCTCCAGGCCGCTGGCCACGACCTCCTCGGTCGGGGCCGGGGCACCGCCGGCGACCAGCGCCACGGTGTGCTCGGTGGCCTCCGCCTCGACCATCATGATCGCGACGTCGCCGTCGGGCAGCGCGCGGCCGGCCACCACCATGTCGAAGGTGGCCCGGGCCAGCTCGTCGATGGTCGGGAAGGCGACCCACTGGCCGTCGACGTGCGCCATCCGGGTGGCCCCGATCGGGCCGGAGAACGGCAGGCCGGAGAGCTTGGTCGACATCGAGGCGGCGTTGATCGCCACGACGTCGTACGGGTGCTGCGGGTCGAGCGCGAGGACGGTCTCGACGACCTGGACCTCGTTGCGCAGGCCCTTGACGAACGACGGGCGCAGCGGCCGGTCGATCAGCCGGCAGGTGAGGATCGCGTCCTCGCTGGGGCGTCCCTCGCGGCGGAAGAACGAGCCGGGGATCCGGCCCGCGGCGTACATCCGCTCCTCGACGTCGACGGTCAGCGGGAAGAAGTCGAACTGCTCCTTCGGCTGCTTGCCGGCCGTGGTGGCGGAGAGGACCACGGTCTCGCCCAGCTGGGCGACGACCGAACCGGCGGCCTGACGGGCCAGCCGGCCGGTGGAGAAGGTGATCTCACGGGTGCCGAAGGACCCGTTGTCGATCACGGCGGTACGGGATTCGGTGCCGAGGTTGGTCTCGGTCATGGTGCTGTCGTGCTCCTTCGCGTCGGGGGCCCACGACACGGGAGCTGCTCAGACGGCCGGTCTTCGATCGAAGCGCCCGGGTGACCGGCGTGATGCCGGGATGCCCGGAGGCCACTACCGGAGACCGGTACGCTGACCGGCTCCCTCTCGGGTGGTCGCGCGGCCCTGTTCTTCAGTGGTACCGGAACGGGGGAGCGGCCTCAGGCCACTCCCCCGTCACGTCACCGGCGCAGACCGAGTCGCTCGATGAGCGACCGGTAGCGGTTGATGTCCTTCTTCTGGACGTAGTTGAGCAGCCGACGGCGCCGGCCGACCAGCAGCAGCAGCCCGCGGCGGCTGTGGTGGTCGTGCTTGTGCACCTTCAGGTGCTCGGTCAGCTCGGCGATCCGCTTGGTGAGGACCGCGACCTGCACCTCCGGCGAACCGGTGTCGCCCTCGGCGGTCGCGTACTCCGCGCGGATCGTGGCCTTGGCTTCCTGGTCGAGCGCCATGTTCTCCCTGTTTCGGTGGGTTGATCACTGGTGTCCGTCGAACCGGTCAGGAGACCGGAACGGACCGGTACCTCGCACCCGCGGCGTCGTGCAGGCACGCGAGGCCCCACGTCGGTCAGCCGACGTCCCCGCCAGACTACCAGTCCGGCCCGGTCCCATCCGGTCAAGGTCGGCAAAGCCGCCCACGGCGCGCTCAGCCGACCGCCCGGCGGGTCCGCTCGACGTCCTCGGCGATCTGCGCCACGAGGGGCTCGATGCCGTCGTACCGGCGCTGCTCCCGCAGGTGCGCGACGAAGTCCAGGGCCAGCCGCTCGCCGTACAGGTCGCCGGAGAAGTCCAGCGCGTACGCCTCCACCCGCCGCTCCCGGCCGGAGAAGGTCGGGTTGGTGCCGATCGACACCGCCGCCGCCAGGGGCTCCCGCTGCCCCCGACGCACCAGCCGGGCGGCGTACACCCCGTCGGCGGGGACCGCCGCGTACCGGTGGCGGAGCAGGTTGGCGGTGGGGTAACCCAGCTCACGTCCGCGCTGGTCGCCCCGGACCACCACCCCCTCCAGCCGGTGCGGGCGGCCCAGCGCGGCGGCCGCCGCGGCCACGTCGCCCGCGTCGACGCAGGAACGGATGTACGTCGAGGAGAAGACGGTGCCCGCCTCGGCCACCAGCGGCGCGCCCTCCACCCCGAAGCCGAAGGTGCGGCCGAGCCGGGTCAGCAGCGCCACGTCGCCGGCCGCCCGGTGCCCGAACCGGAAGTTGTCCCCCACCACCACCAGCGCGGCGTGCAGGTGCTCGACCAGGACGTCGTGCACGAACGCCTCCGCCGGCAGCCGGGAGAACTCCGGGGTGAACGGCACCACGCAGAGCACGTCGACGCCGAGGGCCTCGATCAGTTCCGCCTTGCGGGCCGGCTCGGTGAGCACGGCGGGGTGCGAGCCCGGGCGGACCACCTCCGCCGGGTGCGGGTCGAAGGTGACCACCACCGACTTCAGGCCCAACTCCCGGGCCCGGGCAACGGCGTGTCCGATGGTCGCCTGGTGCCCCTTGTGCACGCCGTCGAAGACGCCGATGGTGACGACCGAACGCCCCCAGCCACCGGGCGCCGCGTCGTACCCCCGCCACCGCTGCATACCGCTCCTGCTTCCTTTTCATTGCTCACCCGTGTGCAGGGGTGAGTGTGGTCGGATGGTTCGCTCTCCGCCGTTGATAGCCCGGCTGGAGTCCTGGATCGGCAGTCTGATCCGGTGGCGATCGGTCCGCGCCTGCAAGATTTCCTTCACCCGTTTGTGGGTGGTGTGGAGGGTGATGTCGGGGTCACCGTGTCTGCGCAGGACGTTGATCGCGGCGGCATGGTCCGCCTGCCACACGACCCCGCACCGGGTGCAGTGAAGCCGATCCCCGTCACGGCGGCCGAGGCCACCGCACCGGGGACAGGCTTGTGACGTGTAGGCGGCATTGACCAGCACGAGCGCAGAACCTCTGCGCTCCGACACGTTCCGCAGCGCCTCGGCGGTGACACCTTTCGTCCACGCGGCGAGGCGCCGGTTCATGTTCTTACCGAGCTTCCTGCGCCCGGCGAAGGTTGTGGTGAGATCTTCAGCCACGACGGCCTTGGCCTTGTCGAGCACGGCGTGGACGGCGGTGAAGATCTCCGTCCGGATCTGGGCACGGTGCCGGGCGGCCTGCCGGTCCCGCTTGCGGTTGCCGAGGTTGTTCGCCTTGATCCGGGCGGCTTTGGCGTGGTCGGCGCGTAGGGCGGCGTTGTTCGCGATCGAGCGAAGTTTCGCTCGACGCCGGTTGCGCTCCTTAAGTCGGTCCGACTCGGCGGTCAGGAGCGCGCCGAGGTTGATGCCGTGGCGGTCGCCGTCGGAATCGGTCAGCGCTTCGGTATAGCCCTTGTCGACACCGATCTCCCGGTCACCGCACGGCCGCTGCGACGACGGCAGGTCCGCGGCGTCGACCTGGTAGTGGGCCTCGACCCGGCCGCCACGCAGGATCAGCCGCAGCGTTCCCGACGGGGCGATGGTCGTGGACAGCGGCACCATGATCGGCTTACGCGGTTCAAGGCCGGGGACGGCAAGCCACACCTTCCTACCGTCGGCAAGGGTATGGGTACGGACTTTGTCGGCGCGGACGACGATCTGATCACGGGTGTGGTTCTTGCCCCGCCGCCAGTGCCTGCGCATCAGTCGGGACAGGTAGGGGTCCTCGGCCCACCGGTCGGCCTTCAACAGGCTGAACAACCGCTTCCGGTCGACCGGATCGGCAGTGCGTCGGGCGACCGCACGACGGACCTGGACCTTCGCGGCCTCCCGGTTCGCGGCGATGTCGGCCATCGCATCGCGGAGGGTTTCCTTCCACGCGTTCGCCGGCACCCCGAACCGCCGTGCGTCACCGTCGGCCAGCCACTGATCGCGGACCTGCCGGTCCCGCAGCCCCGCCCCGGCGACGGAGCCGAACCGCTGCCACACCTCGGACCTGACCCGACCAAGACGCCGCGCCTGCTCCAACAGAGCGACATACTTGCCCGGATTGAGGCGAGCCGAGTAAGCGATCCGGGTAACCTTCACCGGCCACCGCCCGACAACTCGTCCCTGAGGGTCTTCTCGTAGCGGTGCAGGCCGTCAACGCGGCACGAGAACGTGCCCACAATCGCCAGTAGATCCTCAACAAGCTCCTGCCGCGGCGACAGCGACTCCTGGTTCGCCACGACGATCTCGCAGCCGTTGCGGTTCGCGACATGCTCCAGGAAGTCGAACCCGAACCTGGCCAGCCGGTCCCAGTGCGCCACCACGATCGTGCCGATTTCACCGCGGTCCACCGCGTCCATCAGCGCGACGAGCTTCTCGCGACGCAGGTTCATGCCGCCGCCGATCTCCGACACCCACTCATCCACCGCCAATCCACGGGCAAGGCAGAACTGCTCCATGGCCGCGACCTGCGAAGCGAGGTCGTTCTTCTGACCCGGTGACGACACCCGGCAATAGACGACGATCCGCCGGGCATGTTCAACAACGCCAGGTCGCAGGACTTTCCGAACGTCGCTGTCGTCGAAGTACCGCTGCCCAGACGGGCTGCGCTTGGCCACCAGGCGCCCCTCGGACTCCCAGCGGCGGACAGTGCTCACGGACCGCCCGATACGCTCCGCGAACTCACCAATCCGATACAGCCTGCCCATATCAGCTAGCTATACACAACTCTAGACAGGAAGTCACGCACTAGTCGGCCCCTCCCCTGCATTCCCGCCGCTCGGCCCGACCACCGCTGGCCGGCGCACCCGCCACCGCCGTCAGGCCGGAGCGAGCACGATCTCCGCGCGGGCCCGGCCGTCCCGCTCGCTGACGATAGCGATCAGGCCGCCGTCGGGACCGAAGACCGCGTACGGCCCGGCGATGCCGGCCGCGTCGAGCGGCCCGCCGTGGGAGAGCACCTTCGCCTCGTCGGCGCTGGCCTGCCGACGCGGGAAGAACCGGTCGGCGGCCGCGTCGAGCGGCAGGTTGACCACCTCAGGGGCGCGCTGCTCCAACTCGTCGAGGGTGGCGGCCTCGGTCAGCCGGAAGCCACCCACCGCGGTACGCCGCAGCGCGGTGAGGTGCCCACCCACCCGCAGCGCCAGGCCCGCGTCCCGCGCGATGGCCCGGATGTACGTCCCGGACGAGCAGGTCACGTCGATGTCCACGTCCAGCACGTCGGGGGCGTCCCGGCGGACGGCCAGCACGTCGAGGCGGGAGATGGTGACCCGCCGGGCGGGCAGTTCGACGCTCTCGCCCTCGCGGACCCGCTTGTAGGCCCGCTGTCCGTTGATCTTGATGGCGCTGACCGCGCTGGGCACCTGGTCGACCTCGCCGGCGAGCGCGGCGAACGCCGCCCGGACCGCCTCGTCGGTGAGCTGGCCGGCCGGGGTGGTGGCGATCACGTCGCCCTCGGCGTCGTCGGTGACGGTGGCCTGCCCGAGCCGCACCGTGGCGGTGTAGCTCTTGCCGGCGCCGATCACGTACGTCAGCAGCCGGGTCGCCCGGCCCACCCCGATCACCAGCACGCCGGTGGCCATCGGGTCGAGCGTGCCACCGTGCCCCACCCGCCGGGTCCGCGCCAGCCGGCGGATCCGCGCCACCACGTCGTGCGACGTCATGCCGCCCGGCTTGTCCACCACGATCAGCCCGTCACCGCTCACGACCGCCAAGCCTGCCAGACGGGGTCGCCGGCGCCGTCACCGCACGGCACAATGCCCCTCGCATCCCCACCACCGCCCCCCGGAGTCCCGATGAGCAACCCGCCCTCCCACGAGCACCGCGCCCGGGTCGACCTGCCGGAGTGGATGCGCAACCCCGAGCCGCCCCGCCGCACCCCGGGCCGGCTGCTCTCCGAGCTGGTCGACCGGACGCCGGTGCTGCGCGAGCTGCGGCGCGCGGTGTGGCGGTGGCGGGAGCACACCCGGTTCAGCGAGCGGCACCCGGTGCTCTCGGCGGTCGTGTCGTTCGTGTTCGTCGCGGCCGTCGCCACGGTGCTCGTCGCGGGCGCGGCCTACCTGTTCGGCAGGATGCGCGAGGGCACCCTCTGAGCCGAGCGCGTCGGCGCCGTGTGCCATTCGATCTGCGGCCGGGACGGCCGCATCCGGACAGGGGACGACGCGACGGGCCGCCGGGTGCGAAGATCATGCGCCCGCTCCCTCCACCCGACCCGGAAAGCCGCCGATGACCGACGAACAGGCCCCCGGCAACACCCACCACCGGTTCGCGGTGGCCACCGCCGACGAGCCGGTCCGCCTGCCGTCCTGGATGGCCGAGGCCGGGTCGGAGCAGGAGCTGACCGCCGCGGAACGCCGCCGGCTGACCTGGGCGCGGCACCGCGGCAAGCTCGGCGCCGGATTCCTCGTGGGCGTCGCCGTACTCCTGGTCGCGCTGACGATCGTGGTCGGCGTCGCCGTCGTCCGGCTGGTCGGCGGGGAGGGGCCGCCGGCGCCGGCGCCCACCGGCACCGTCGACGCTGCGCAGAACGGCGGCACCGACAGCTAGGACACGACCCGCCGCGCGGCACCGCACCCGGGCCGGCCGGCGTCAGCGAACCGCGCCGGTCACCGCCCACCCACCCGTGCGCAGCCGCAGCAGCAGCGCGACCAGCCGGATCACGATGAACAGGGTCAGCCCGGCCCAGATCCCGCCGAGCCCCAGGTCGAGCCCGTGGGCGAGCCAGATCGCCGGCAGGAAGCCGCCGAGCGCGGCGACGATGGTGAGGTTGCGCAGGTAGCGCACGTCGCCGGCGCCGATGAGCACGCCGTCGAGGGCGAAGACCACGCCGGCCAGCGGCTGCATCGCCACGAACCAGGGCCAGGCCACCATGGCCTGCTCGCGTACCTGCGGATCGGAGCTGAACCAGGACGGCACCACGCCGGCCCCGGCGGCGATCAGCACCGCGAAGCCGATGCCGGCGACGCCGCCGAGCAGCGCGAACCGGCGGGCGAGGGCCCGCGCCCCGGCGGCGTCGCCGGCCCCGAGCGCGGCGCCGATCAACGCCTGGGCCGCGATGGCGAGGGCGTCGAGCACCAGCGCGGTGAAGAACCACAGTTGCAGGGCGATCTGGTGGGCGCCGACGGCGGCGGCGCCGAACCGTGCGGCGACCGCGGTGGCGGAGAGGAAGCTGGCCTGGAACGCGACGCCCCGGACCAGCAGGTCGCGGCTGAGCGCCAGCTGCTGCCGGATCAGCCGGGGCCGGGGCCGCAGGGAGACCCGCTCGCGGACCAGCGCCGCGGCGAAGAGCGCGCCGGAGACGGTCTGGGCGACGGCGTTGGCCACCGCCGAGCCGGCCAGCCCAAGCCCGGCCGGGTACACCAGCAGCGGGCAGAGCAGCGCGGAGAGCAGGTTGGGCGCGAGCACGAAGACCAGCGGGCGGCGGGTGTCCTGGATGCCGCGCAACCAGCCGTTGCCGGCGGCGGCGAGGAGCAGCCCGGGCGCGCCGAGCGCCGCGATCCGCAGCCACTGCCCGGCCTCGCCGGCCACGTCGTCACCACCCCCGGCGAGGGTACGCGCCAGCGCTCCGCCGCCGACCTGCATGACGAGCGCGACGAGCACGCCCACCCCGAGGGCGAGCCAGGACGCCTGCACGCCCTCGGCCACCGCCGCCGCCCGGTCGCCGGAACCGAACCGCCGGGCCGCCCGTCCGGTGATCCCGTACGCGAGCACGGTGCCCAGCCAGGCGGTGAGGGTCATCACGGTGCCGCCGACGGCCAGCGCGGCGAGCGGCACCCGGCCGAGGTGCCCGACCACGGCCGTGTCGACCAGTACGTAGAGCGGTTCGGCGGCGAGCACCACCAGCGCGGGCAGGGCGAGGGCGGCGATCCGGCGGGGCGGCGCGATCGCGGTGGCGGTGGCGGTGGCGGTCTGACTCATCGCCGCCGATCCTGGCACGGCGAAGGTAAGGATCGCAAGACCTATCAACACTTACGCCTACGGCGGCTTCGGGTCGCTCGTTTCCGGGCTGGCGGCCCGCTGCGGCACGGGCAGCTCGACTGACGCGGACAGCTCGGCCGGTGGACATCGCGGGGAGGGCAGACCCGAGGAGCTGGACGCCAGGCGAGGGCGCGACCGGTGGTGAAACGGCGTCGACGGGTGACGGAGCTGCTCACGGAGGTCGAGTGGGCTCGCGACCAGCAAGCCGACCGCCGCCGGCCAGCGCGGTCCCTCGGCTTCGGCCCCTGGGCACGGCCGAGTGATCCACTCCAGATGCGGCGAGTCGCGGTGTCCCCGCTCCGGGAGACCGCGACACGCCGCATTCCGTGTCGATCAACGGACCGGAGCTGACCCGTCGACGGACGGGCGGAAGGGCACGGGGTGGTTCAGCGAGAGGGAAGGGCGTCGAGCCAGCGGCGGACCTGGCGGCGGCTGCGCAGCCGGACGACCGGCATTTCCGGCGCGTGGGCGGCGACCGCGGCGAAGATCCGGGGCCGGGAGCGGCCGGGATAGCGCCGGATGAAGCGCAGGAAGCCCAGGTCGAGCCGTTCGGGGCAGCCGGCGGGCAGGTCGGGGCGGTCGGCGGCGCGGCTGCCCCAGCGGCGGTGGACGACCCGGGCGAGGCAGAGCGGCCAGGGCAGGTCGACCAGCACCAACAGGTCGGGCGCGGGGCAGGCGGAGATCGAGGGTGGCGCCGTAGTTGCCGTCCATCACCCAGCGACCGCCCGCGGCGAGCGCGGCGACCTGGGCGCGGAAGGCCGCGTCGGCGGCGGGGATCCAGCCCGGTGACTCCGACAGGGTCGGGCGAGTCCGGCAGGACCGGGCAGGGCCGAGTGGGCGAGTTGGGCAGGGCTGGACAGGCGCCGGGCGGGACTCGACAGGACGAGCCGGGCAGGCGGGCCAGGCGGGCCAGGCGCCGGGCGCCGGGCGCCGGGCGGATCCGACAGGGCTGGCAGGGCGGTACCGGTAAGGGGGCCAGGTGGTGGCGCCGGGCCGGAGACTAGGGCCGAGGGGCGGTGACGTCGGCGACGCGGGACGTCGGGGGCGTCACCGCCGGTCGGGCTGCGTCACTGACGGGTGTCCATCGAGGTCTGCAGGGCGCGCCGCATCTGCTCGCGCGCCTCGTCGGTGGTCTCGGGCTTGGGCTTGGTCGGCATGGGAGTTCCCTTCCAGGGTGCGGACCACCGGGACGGCGGCCCTACGGGCGGTTCTGCTGAGCGCCCGGCGGCGGTCCGGGATCACCGGAGCGGCTCGTCTGGCAGCGTGAGCCCGGGTCGGTCTGACCCTGGAGGGAGGCGGCACCGGGTGTGGCACCACCGCCCACGACCTGCGGCGCGGCGCGGCGCCCGGTCGTTTCCCAAATTAACGTTCAGTTCCACATGCTGCCCACAGTTCCCGCCATTCGGACGTGATCGCAGCCGGGGCGCTCACCGGGCCAGGAAGTGCCAACCCAGCCACCACCAGAAGCCGAACACGCCGATCCGGCCCACCGGGACCGGCCCGACCTCGTACCGCATCACGTACGCGCAGACGTCGCCGAGCGACGGCACCCGGGAGCCCGGGCGGCGGGAGGCCCACTCGACGGCGGCGAAGAGCAGCAGGGCGGTCAGGAAGCCGGTGACGGCCAGGGTGCGCATCATCGCCGGACCAGCCCCCAGAACGCGGCCAGCCAGCCGAACCACGCGGCGGAGCGGACCAGCTCGTCGGTGAGCAGCGGGTCCGCGAGCCGGGAGAAGGTGGGGAACTCGTTACCGACCGACAGCACGAATGTGGCGGCCTCGAGGACGCCGAAGACGGCCGCCGGCAGCACCCACCAGAGCGCGCCCCGCCCGAGCCGGCGCGGCGCCGGCCGGCGGGGCACCCGGTTGCCCAGGCCGAGCCAGATCAGCGCGCCGCCGGTGCCCAGGGTCCACAGGTTGGCCTGTGTCGAGAAGGACGGCAACTGCCCACCGACCAGGGAGAGGCAGGCCAGCACCGGCACCGTGACCACCGGACGGTCCCAGGCGCGCGGCAGGTCGACGGTGAGCTCGGGGGGCTGCTCCATCCTCCGATTCTCCCCGCGCTCACACAGCGCGGGAAGACCAACACACTTCGGGGTGCGCGGAGATCAGCGGGCGATCAGCGCGCCGTCCAGCTCGGCCCGGATGGAGCGCACGACGTCCTCGACGCTGCCCGCCCCGGTGAACCCGGCGGCGAACCGGTGGCCGCCGCCGCCCAGCGCCACCGCCACGGCGCTCACGTCCACCGCGCCCTTGCTGCGCATCGACACGGCCCACTCGGCCGGGCCGACCTGCTTGAGCACGCACGCCACGTCGGCCTCGGCGGTGCACCGCACGGAGTCGATCAGCGCCTCCAGCACGTACGGGCGCTGGTCGTGCCGGGCCAGGTCGTCCTGGGTCGCGTACGTCCAGACCAGTCCGTGGCCGGCGGCGGCCGACGGCTCCAGGCGGGCCCGGCCCAGCACCTCGCCGAAGAGCCGGACGGCGCCGAACGGCCGGGTGTCGAAGACCTGGCGGGAGATGTCCCCCGGGCGGATGCCGGTGGCCAGCAGCCGGGCCGCGAACTGGTGCACGGCGGGGGTGGTGGCCTCGAACCGGAACGACCCGGTGTCGGTGGTCAACGCGACGTAGAGACACTGGGCGATCTCCGCGTCCAGCGGCACGTCGAGCCGGGTGAGCAGCTCGTCGACGACGACCGAGGTGGCCGCGGCCGCCGGATCGACCAGGTGCACCCGGCCGAACCGGGTGTTGGAGGCGTGGTGGTCGAGGACCAGCGCGTCGCCGGCGGTGTCGAGGCGGTCGACCAGCTCACCCAGCCGGGACTCGCTCGCCGCGTCGAAGCAGACCACCAGGTCCGGATCCGGGTACGCCTCGGTCGACGGCACCAGCAGGTCGAGCCCCGGCAGCCAGCGGAACGGCTCGGGCACCTCGGGCGGCCCGGGGAAGGTCGCCTGCAGGTGCCGTACGCCGAGCCGGCGCAGCCCGAGCCCGAAGCCGAGCATGCTGCCCAGCGCGTCGCCGTCCGGGTTGACGTGACAGATCAGCAGCACCCGGGCGTCGGCCGGCAGCCGGCGTACCGCCGCGACGGCGGCGGCCCAGTCGGACTCGTCCGGGCCGGTGCGGGCCGGCCCGGTGAGCAGATCGCCGGCCGCGCCCGGGGTGCCGCTCACCGCCGATCCGTGGCCGACGGGGTGCCCTCGTCGTCGTTCCGGTCGCCCTCGGCGTCCTCGTCCTCGTCGAGCCGGTACGGCTGGGCCTCGCCCGCGTACTTGGCCTGGGCCGCCAGCCGCTGCACCTCGGCGTCGGACTGGCGGGCCGCGGCGAGCAGGTCGTCGATGTGCTTGACCTGGTCCTGCACGTCGTCGAGAACGAAGGTCAGGGTCGGCGAGTGGCGCAGCCCGAGCGCCTTGCCGACGGTGCTGCGCAGCATGCCCTTGGCGCTCTCCAGGGCGGCGGCGGTGCTGGCCTGGGCGGCCGCGTCACCGAGCACGGTGTAGAAGACGGTGGCGTCGCGCAGGTCGGCGGTGATCCGGGCGTCGGTGATGGTGATCATTCCGAGCCGGGGGTCCTTGATCTGGCTCCGCACCACCGACGCGACCAGTTCGCGAATGCGCTCCGCGTGCCGGCGTACCTTGGCCGGATCCGTCATGTCCCCCACCTCCAGGGCGTTCTGCTCCCGGCCGGCACGACGGCGCAGGGCACCGCCGGGACCGACCGCCCAACATGTCGAACACTACCCGCGCGGCCGGGCCGGTCGCGCGGCACCGCCGGTGGCGACGGCCACCCCGGCGTCAGTCGTCCTCGCCGTGCAACCGGCGGCGCACCGACAGCAGTTCGGCCTCGGGGCGCCCGGCCACCAGGCGCTCACAGGAGTCGAGCACCTCGCGCACGTGGGCCGCCTCGGCGGCCACCACGGCCACGCCGATCTCGGCCCGGCCGTGCAGGTCCAACGCGCCCACCTCGGCGGCCGACACCTCGAATCGGCGCAGCGCCGCCACGATGGGGCGTACATATGATCTCTTGGCCTTGAGCGACCGTGAGTCGCCCGGCAGCAGCAGGTCGAAGACCGCGGTTCCCGTGTACATCGCTCCGGACGATACGGACATCCCCGGACATGATCAAGGGGTTTACGCCGGACGGCGTAAACCCCTTGATCACTGTGTCAGCACCGGATCAGGCGCGCGGCTTCTCCCGCATCTCGAAGGTCTCGATGATGTCGCCGACCTGGACGTTGTTGAAACCGCCCAGCGTCAGACCACACTCGAAGCCCTCGCGGACCTCCGTCGCGTCGTCCTTGAACCGCTTGAGGGAGCTGATCGTGAGGTTGTCCGCCACGACCGCCCCGTCCCGCAGCAGCCGCGCCTTGGCGTTGCGGCGGATGATGCCGGACCGGACGATACAACCGGAGATGTTGCCGATCTTGGACGAGCGGAAGACGTCGCGGATCTCCGCGCTGCCCAGCTCGACCTCCTCGTACTCCGGCTTGAGCAGACCCTTGAGCGCGGCGTCGATCTCCTCGATGGCCTGGTAGATGACCGTGTAGTACCGGATCTCCACGCCCTCGCGGTCGGCGATCTCGCGGACCTTGTTCGCGGCCCGCACGTTGAAGCCGATGATCGTGACCGCCTCGGACGAGGCGCTCGCGAGCATGACGTCGCTCTCGGTGATCGCACCCACGCCCCGGTGGATGATCCTGAGCTGGACCTCCTCCGGGATGTCGAGGTTGAACAGCGCGTCCTCGAGGGCCTCCACGGAACCGGAGACGTCGCCCTTGAGCACCAGGTTGAGCGAGGTCTTCTCGCCCTCCTTGAGCTGCTCCATGAGCGTCTCGAGGGTGGCCCGACCGCGGGAGTTGGCGAAGGACGCCGCCCGCCGCCGTGCCTGCCGCTGCTCGGCGATCTGCCGCACCGTACGGTCGTCGGCCGCCGCGAGGAAGGTGTCGCCGGCGCCCGGCACCGCGGTCAGACCGAGGACGAGCACCGGACGAGCCGGCCCTGCCTCGGCGACCTGGTTGCCGTTCTCGTCGAGCATCGCCCGAACCCGGCCGTGCGCCCCGCCGGCGACGATGGAGTCGCCCGCCCGCAGGGTGCCCTTCTGCACCAGCACCGTCGCCACCGCACCGCGACCCTTGTCCAGGTGCGCCTCGATGGCCACACCCTGCGCCGGCCCGTCGATCGGAGCGGTCAGCTCCAGCGACGCGTCGGCGGTCAGCAGGACCGCCTCGAGCAGGGCGTCGATGCCGATACCCGGCTTGGCGGCCACGTTGACGAACATGGTGTCGCCGCCGTACTCCTCGGCGACCAGCCCGTACTCGGTCAGCTGCTGGCGGACCTTGTCCGGGTTGGCCTCGGGCTTGTCGACCTTGTTGACCGCCACCACGATCGGCACGTCGGCCGCCTTGGCGTGGTTCAACGCCTCGATCGTCTGCGGCATCACGCCGTCGTCGGCCGCGACCACCAGCACCACGATGTCCGTCACCTGGGCACCACGGGCACGCATGGCGGTGAACGCCTCGTGACCCGGGGTGTCGATGAAGGTCACCGCCCGGTCCTCGCCCTCGTGCGGGACGTGGACCTGGTAGGCACCGATGTGCTGGGTGATGCCACCCGCCTCACCGGCCACGACGTTCGCCTTGCGGATCGCGTCGAGCAGCTTGGTCTTACCGTGGTCGACGTGACCCATGACGGTCACCACCGGCGCCCGGCTGACCAGCCGCTCCTCCGCGACCTCGGCGTCGAGGTCGATGTTGAACTGCGCGAGCAGCTCGCGGTCCTCGTCCTCCGGGCTGACGATCTGCACGTCGAAGCCGAGGTGCTCACCCAGCAGCAGCAGGGTCTCGTCAGAGCAGGACTGGGTCGCGGTGACCATCTCGCCCAGGTTGAACATCTCCTGGACCAGCGAACCCGGGTTGGCGTTGATCTTGTCGGCGAAGTCCGACAGCGAGGCGCCACGGGAGAGCCGGACGACCTGACCCTGACCCCGGGGGGCACCCGAGCTCATGGTCGGGGCCGACAGGTTGTCGAACTCCTGTCTGCGCTGCTTCTTGGACTTGCGACCGCGCGTCGGCCGGCCACCCGGACGCCCGAAGGCACCCGCGGCACCGCCGCCACGGCCACGACCGCCGCCACCGGGACGACCACCGCCGCCGGCCGGGGCACCCGGACGGAAACCGCCGCCCGGAGCACCGCCGCCGCCACCGGGACCGCCACGGAAGCCACCGCCACCGCCGCCGCCACCGGGACCGCCACGGAAGCCACCGCCGGCGCCACCGCCACCGCCACCGGGGCGGAAGCCACCGCCGGCGCCGCCGCCGGGACGACCTGCGCCGCCACCGGGGCCGCCACGACCGCCACCGGGACCGCCGGGGCGACCGGTGGTGGGACGCTGGCTCGGCATGGAGGCCGGGCTGGGCCGCGGCGGCATGGAGGCCGGGCTCGGCCGCGGCGGCATGCCCGCCGGGCTGGGCCGGGGGCCACCGGCGGCCGGCGGCCGCTGCTGGCCGCCCTGGATACCGAACGGGTTGTTACCGGCGCCGCGCGCCGGCGGACGACCGCCCGGACGGGCACCCGGACCCGGGGTCGGCGCGCCGGGACGACCGGCGGCCGGGGTACCCGGACGCGGCGGCACGGCGTTGGGACCCGGGCGGGGACCCGGACGGGGACCACCCTCGGTCGGGGGCTCCCGTCGGACGTTCTCGCGCTGCTGCTGGCGGGCGGCCTGCGCGGCCTTGACCGCGGCCTCCTGCTCAGCCTTCAGCGCGGCGGCACGCGCCTCGGCGGCCGCCACCTCGATGTCGTGCGCGCTCGCCGGCTTGGCGACCGGGGCCGCCGGCTGCGGCGGACCGGGAACGGGGCCCTTGGGCTTCGGCCCAGGGGTCGGCGCGGCCGGCCGCCGGGGCGGCATCGGCTTGGCCGACACCCGGGGGGCGCCCGGGGCCGGGGACGGCGTCGGGGTCGAGGCCGGAGTCGGTGCGGCCGCCGGCGGGGCGGCCTGCGCCGAGGCACCTCCGGCGGACGCGACGAATGCGCCACGCAGCCGTCGGGCGACGGGCGCCTCGACGGTGCTGGACGCGGACTTCACGAACTCGCCCATTTCCTTCAGCTTGGCGAGAACGGTCTTGCTTTCGACCCCGAGCTCTTTTGCCAGCTCGTGTACGCGGGCCTTACCTGCCACTGCACTCCTCACTCCGAGGTCGTGCGGGCAGTACCCGCAACAACCTCACTCGTGCACTTGAAGCCTGGTCATTTCAGGGACTTCATCGTGTGCTCATGTCGGTCGTCCTACCCTGCTAGCGACCCTCGCCCGGTCGGGTTGACCGGACGTAGTGGTTGGCGCATCGACGTGCTCCGCCAGCTCGCCGTGGTCGAGGACCCCGGTGATGCGCAGCGCACGCCCGAAGGCGCGCCGCCGCACCGCCTGCGCGAAGCAGGCCGGATCCGGGTGCATGTGCGCTCCCCGACCCGGCAGCCTGCGGGCCGGATCGGGCCGGAGGCTGTGACCAGCCTCGTCGCCGACCGCGACGATCCGCAGCAATTCGCTGGCCGGCGCACGTCTCCGGCAACCCACACAGGTGCGCTCCGGCTGCGCGCGTCGTACCACTGGAGGAAGTCTACCCCTAGCTGCTCGAGATCGCGCCGCCCGGCTCCGGCACGTGATCGGCTCCGCCCCGTCCCGCCGGGCTGGTCTGCTCCGCGTCCGACCGGATGTCGATCCGCCAACCGGTCAGTCGGGCGGCAAGCCGGGCGTTCTGCCCCTCGCGCCCGATCGCCAGCGAGAGCTGGAAGTCCGGCACGGTGACCCGGGCCGTCCGGCTGGCCAGGTCGACCACCTCGACGCGCAGGGCCTTGGCCGGCGACAACGCGTTGCCGACGAAGGTCGCCGGGTCGTCCGACCAGTCGATGATGTCGATCTTCTCACCGTGCAGCTCGCTCATCACCGCGCGGACCCGCTGACCCATCGGGCCGATGCAGGCGCCCTTGGCGTTCACGCCCTGCGTGGTGGAGCGCACCGCGATCTTCGTACGGTGACCTGCCTCACGCGCGATCGCGCCGATCTCCACCGTGCCGTCGGCGATCTCCGGCACCTCCAGCGCGAAGAGCTTCTTGACCAGCGCGGGGTGCGAGCGGGAGAGGGTGATCTGCGGGCCGCGCATCCCCTTGGCCACGTGCACCACGACGCAGCGGATCCGCTCGCCGTGGACGTACCGCTCGCCGGGCACCTGCTCGGACTGCGGCAGGACGCCCTCCAGCTTGCCCAGGTCGACGCTGACGATGCCCTTCTCGACCCGCGCCTCGTGCGCCTGCACCACCCCGGTGACCAGGTCACCCTCGCGGCCGACGTACTCGCCGAAGTGCACCTCGTCGGTGGCCTCCCGCAGCCGCTGGAGGATCACCTGCTTGGCGGTCATGGCGGCGATCCGCCCGAAGTCGTGCGGGGTGTCGTCCCACTCCCGCACCACGGTGCCGTCGGAGTCGACCTCCTGGGCGTAGACCAGGGCGGCCCCGGTCTTGCGGTCGATTTCCACCCGGGCGTGCGGCTCGGCCCCGTCGGTGTGCCGGTAGGCGGTCAGCAGCGCGGTCTCGATCGCCGCGAGGATCGTGTCGAACGGGATCTCCCGCTCGCGCTCGAGTGCGCGCAGCGCCGCGAGGTCGATGTTCACCTCTCCTCGTCCTCCACATCATCTTCGTCGTCGATGTCGTCAATGTCGTCAATGTCGCCGGTGTCGTCGCCGGCCTCGTCGAGGCGGCTGAACTCGACCTGCACCCGGCCGGGGCCGAGCTCGGCGTACGGGTGCTCGGCGCGGCCGGAGTCGGTCTCCAGCACCACGCGCTCGTCGTCGGCCGCCACCACCCGGCCGGTGACCTGGCGGTCCCCGACGGGCTGCTCGCCGCGCGGCCCGGGCAGGCCCGCGCCGGCCCGGGTGGTCACCTTGACCAGCCGGCCCACGTTGCGCCGCCAGTGCCGGGGCAGGGTGAGCGGCCGGTCCACGCCGGGTGAGCTGACCTCCAGCTGGTACTCGCCCGCCACGAGGTCGCCGCCGGCCTCCTCGGCCGCGTCCAGCGCCGCCGAGACCGCCCGGGAGACGTCCGCGACGGCGTCCAGGTTGATCCCGCCGTCGGCGTCCACGATCACGCGTACGACGTGCCGCCGGCCGGCCCGGGACACCGACAGGTCCTCCAGGTCGTACCCGACACCCTGCACGACGGGCTCGATCACCTCGCGCAGCCGGTTGCGCCGGGCGGCGAGGTCACCGCCCCGGGGTGCGCCCGCACGGTCCCCGCCCCGGGGGCCGTCGGTACGACGGGGTCGCCCCGTCGGCCCCGTCGGCCTGGTGGCACGGCCACGCTGCGTCATCTGGCGCACCCTTCTCCTGTTGTGCGGCGGCCCGGTGGCCCGCATGCCCACACGCCACCGGGGCGAACGCGCCGGTGGCTGCGCAGAGCGTAACGCGCCGGCCGGGTGCCGGGCCGGGCGGCGCACCGACGTCGGTCGCCCACCTGACGGCGGAGATGGTGTTGACTTGACCGGTGGCGACAGGAAGAACGACTACGCAGCGCGGTGGACCGGGGCAAACCCGGCGGGCGGTGCTGCGCGCGGGGGCACTCCTGACGGCGGGCGGCGTGACCCTGCCGCTGACTGGCTGTGATCTTTTCGACCGGAACGAACCGCCCCCGCCGCCCGACCCGCTGGAGCCGCTGGCCGCCGAGTCACGTGACCTGGCCGCCCGGCACCGGGCCGCCGTCGCGGCCGACCCGACGCTGGCCGACCGGCTCACCCCGATCGCCGACGCGCACGCCGCGCACGCCGAGGAGATCCAGCGGCTGATCGGACGCTCCGCGCCCGCCGGCTCCCCGGCCGCCGGCGCCACCCCGCCGGGGACGGAGCGGGACGGACTGCTCGCCGAACTGCGAGCGGCGGAGAAGCGCGGCCGGGAGTCGGCCGCGAAGGCGTGCGGGGCGGCCCCGGCGGAGCGGGCCGCCGTGCTCGGCTCGATCGCCGCCGCCCGGGCCACCCACGTGGAGGTGCTGCGGTGACCCGGCGACAGGCACCCACCGACCCGGCCCAGGCGCTGGCGGACGCGCTGGCCGCCGAGTACGCGGCGATCTTCGCGTACGGCCCGATCGGGGTACGGCTCACCGACGCCGCCCGCCGCGACGCCCGGTCGGCCGAGGCGGCGCACCGGGCCCGGCGCGACGCGCTGGTGCTCCAGCTCAGTGCCGGGGGTGGCCAGGTCCCGGCGGACCGGGCCGGCTACGCGCTGCCGTTCCCCGTCACCGACCGCGCCGCCGCGCTGCGGCTGGCGGTCGAGGTCGAGGAGCGGACGGCGGCGTTCTGGCGCGCGGCGCTGCCGGTGACCACCGGCGCGGACCGCACCCGGGCGTTGAACGCGCTGACCGACTGCGCCGTGCGCGCCACCCGGTGGCGGCGCTCCGCCGGGGTGTCGCCGGTCACCGTGGCGTTCCCCGGCCGGCCCACCTGAGCGTGCCGACCCGCGTTCCGGTTGCGGAGCGCATACCAGGTATGCATACTCCGTTGCCATGTCCATCCGTCACGGCCTGCTCGCCCTGCTCGAGCGTGGCCAGATGTACGGCTACCAGTTGCGCGCCGCGTTCGAGGAGTCGACCGGCTCGACCTGGCCGCTGAACATCGGGCAGGTCTACACCACCCTCAACCGGCTGGAACGCGACGGCCTGGTCCGTTCGCTGCCCGAGCACGAGGGCGGGCAGCGGCCGTACGAGATCACCGACGCCGGGCGGGCGGACCTGACGCTCTGGTTCGCCACCCCGATCAGCCGCGCCGACCGGCCCCGGGACGAACTCTCCATCAAGCTGGCCCTGGCGCTGACCACCCCCGGCGTCGACGTCCGGTCCGTGGTGCAGACCCAGCGCAGCGCGACCATGCGCACGTTGCAGGAGTTGACCCGGTTGAAGTTCGCCAGCGACCGGCCGGAGGACCTGCCCTGGCGGCTGGTGCTGGACGCGATGGTGTTCCAGGCCGAGGCGGAGATCCGCTGGCTGGACCACTGCGAGACGAGCCTGGTCCGGTACCGCCCGGCCCCGCCCACGAGCCCCGCCGGGGGGCCCGGGGCGGTGTGGCACGCCGACGAGGAGGCCCGCCGGTGAACGACGGCGACCACGAGCGGGCGGGCGTGC
Source organism: Micromonospora sp. A200 (assembly GCF_029893845.1). Classification (NCBI taxonomy): domain Bacteria; kingdom Bacillati; phylum Actinomycetota; class Actinomycetes; order Micromonosporales; family Micromonosporaceae; genus Micromonospora; species Micromonospora sp. A200. Next base: position 347,445 of record NZ_JARXXY010000002.1, read on the forward strand.
GGTGAACGCGGCCGGCGGTCCGGTGCTCGAACTGCGGGAGGTGCAGCGCACCCACGGCGGGGGCGCGGCCGCCGTGCACGCGCTGCGGGGGGTGAGCCTCACCGTCGAACCGGGCGAGCTGGTCGCCGTGATGGGCCCCTCCGGCTCCGGCAAGTCGACCCTGCTGACCCTGGCCGGCGGGCTGGACAGCCCCACCGCCGGTGAGGTGTGGGTCGAGGGCCAGTCCCTGGGCGCGCTCGACCGCCGCGAGCTGGCCCGGCTGCGCCGCCGCCGGATCGGCTACGTCTTCCAGGACCTCAACCTGCTCGGCAGCCTCACCGCGGCGGAGAACGTGGCGCTCCCCCTCGAACTCGACGGCGTCGGCGTCCGGCCGGCGCGCCGGGCGGCGCTGGCCGCGCTGGACGAGGTGGGGTTGACCGGGCTCGGCGGGCGCTTCCCCGACCAGATGTCCGGCGGCCAGCAGCAGCGGGTGGCGATCGCCCGGGCGCTGGTGGGCGAGCGCCGGCTGGTGCTGGCCGACGAGCCGACCGGGGCGCTGGACTCGCAGACCGGGGAGGCGGTGCTGCACCTGCTGCGCCGCCGGGTCGACGCGGGGGCGGCCGGCGTGCTGGTCACCCACGAGGCCCGGCACGCCGGCTGGGCCGACCGGGTGGTCTTCCTGCGCGACGGGGTGATGGTCGACTCGACCGCGCCGCTGGGCGGTGTCGAGCAACTGCTCTCCGGCAGCGGTCGGTGAGGCGGTCGCCGGTGCCACGCGGCAACGGGCGCGTCGCCGGGGTGGTCGGGTCGTGGCGGGCCGCGCTGCGGATCGCCCGCCGGGAGGCGCGCCGGGCGCGGGGGCGTACCGCGCTGGTGCTGGCGATGATCACGCTGCCGGTGCTGGCGCTGACCTTCGTCGCGGTCAGCTACGACATGGCCGCGCTCACCCGCGGCGAACGCGCCGCGCAGCGACTCGGCGCCGCCGACGCCGAGCTGCGCTGGACCGCCGACACCGCGGTGACGCAGGACCCGTGGGGCGACAACACGTACCCGATCGGGAACGACAAGCCGCGCAGCCGCCAGGTCACCGCCGAGGAGGTCGTCGCGCTGCTGCCGGCCGGCAGCCGGATCGCCCGGGTGCGCTGGTGGGTGCCGTTCGAGGTACGCGTCGACGACGAACTCGTGGCCCTCAACGGCCGGTCGCTCGACCTGGCCGACCCGCTCGCCCGCTCGACGGCCCGGCTGCGCGCCGGCCGGACGCCCACCGGCCCCGACGAGATCGCGGTCAGCGTCCGGGCGTTGCGCCGCCTCGGAGCCGAGGTGGGCGAACGGGTGAGCCTGGCCGACGGCTCCCGGAGCTACGCGGTGGTCGGCGTGGTGGAGTTCCCCGACGACCTGACCGAGGTGGCCGCGCTGCACCCGGGGGCGGCGCTTCCGCCGGAGAGCGCGGCGGAGGAGAGCTGGCTGGTCGACCTGCCGGGACCGGTGGACGCGACACTGACCGACCGGCTCAACGCGCACGGCATCACGATCAGCGCGCGGACACCGGTCCCCGGCGCGGCCGTCGTCGAAGCCGACTCGACCCGTACGCCGGTCCCGGGCGACGCCGAGGAGACCGGCACGTTGGTGCTGGTCGGCGGGCTCGGCCTGCTGGAGGTCGTGCTGATGGTCGGGCCGGCCTTCGCCGTCGGCGTCCGCCGGCGACGCCGGGACCTCGCCCTGGTGGCGGTGGCCGGTGGCGACGAGGCCCACCTGCGCCGGATCGTGCTCGCCGACGGGGTGGTGCTGGGCGTCGGCGGGGCGGCGCTCGGGCTCGCGCTCGGCATCGCCGCCGCGTTCGCCGGCCGGCCGCTGGTCGAGCAGTACCTCTTCGGTGCCCGCGCCGGCGGCTACCGGGTCTTCCCGGCGGCGCTGGCCCTGATCGCGGCGGTGGCCGTGCTGGCCGGGGTGCTGGCCGCGCTCGCCCCGGCCTGGGCCGCGGCCCGGCAGGACGTGGTGGCGGGCCTGGCCGGACGGCGCACCGTTCCGCCGCACCGCCGCCGCTGGCTCGTGCTCGGCGCGGCGCTGACCGTCGTCGGGTCCGCGATCGCCGCGTTCGGGGCGCAGCGGAGCGGGCCGACGGTGATCCTCGCCGGGCTGACCCTCGGCGAGCTGGGGCTGGTCTTCGCCACTCCCACGCTGATCGGGCTGCTCGCCCGGGCCGGCCGGGCGCTGCCGCTGGCGCCGCGGATCGCGCTGCGCGACGCCAGCCGCAACCGCTCCTCCGCGGGCCCGGCCATCTCCGCGGTGATGGCCGCGGTCGCCGGCAGCGTCGCCCTCGGCGTCTACGTCGCCAGCGACGACGCCCGCACCCGCGCCGACTGGCGGCCCGGCGTCCCGCCCGGTCACGTGCTGCTGCTGCGGTCCGGGCCGGCGAACGAGGCGGGCCTGCCGCCGGTGCCCGCGGTCGCCGACCGGGTGCGGGCCGTGCTCCCCGCCGGCTCGCTCGGCCCGGTCGACGTGCCGATCTGCGCGGCGCCCCGCGAGCCCGACGACTACTGCACGGTCACCGCGATGCTGCCGCCCGAGCAGGTCTGCCCGTTCGAGGCGGAGGTGTTCCGGTCGGCCGCCATCCGGCAGCGGGCCCTGGCGGATCCGCGCTGCCGACGGCCGACGCCCAGTCCACAGGGGATGTACCTGCCGGTGCTGGTGGACGACGGGGCCGCCCTGCCGGCGCTCACCGACGCCCCGCCGGACGAGGTGGCGCGGGCGACAGCCGTGCTGCGGGCCGGCGGCGTGGTGGTGACCGACCCGCGGTACCTGGTGGACGGGACGGTGGCGGTGACGGCCGACCGGGCGTCCGAGGGTTCCGGTCCGCCGGTGAGCACCACCGTCGCCGTCCCCGGGTACGTGCTGCGCGGTGGCCTGCCGGTCGACCGGCTGGTGCTCTCCGCCCCGACGGCGACGAGGCTCGGCCTGGCCGCCGAACACCTCGGCTACGCGGTGCAGACCGACGGCACGCCGAGCGCCGCCCAGCAGCGGCGTCTCGCCGCCGAGCTGCGGTCGCTGGTCCCGGTGCTGGTCGAGGTGGAGTCGGGGCCGCCGGCGTCGGACCAGCGACCGCTGCTGCTCCTGCTGGCGCTCGGCGCCGGCGTGATCACCCTGGGCGCGGCCGGCACGGCCACCGGGCTCGCCGCCGCGGAGGGCCGCCGGGACCTGTCCACGCTCGCCGCCGTCGGCGCCAGTCCGGGGGTACGCCGCATGCTCTCCCTCTGCCAGGCCGGAGTGATCGCCGGTCTCGGCTCGGTGCTGGGCATCGTGGCCGGCCTCGGCTCGGCGGTGATCATCCTGACCTCGGTCAACCGCCAGTACGCCGAGGCCTGGCCGATGGAGACGCCGTACCCGGTGGTGGTGCCCTGGCCGACCCTCGGGGTGCTGGTGGTGGTGCCGCTGGTGGCGATGCTCGGCGCGGGCCTGTTCACCCGGTCCCGGCTGGCGGTGGAGCGACGGCTGGACTAGAGCGTGTCGCGTGGATCAAGGTGATGGGTTGCGGTAAATAGCGATCGGCCGGTCCCGCGGCGGGTCGACCACGAAGCTGCACCTGGTCGCCGACCTGCGGTGCCGGCCGATCGTGACCACGCTGACCGCCGGGCAGCGCCGCGACTGCACCGCCTTCGACACGCTGTTGGGCGGCATCCGCGTGCACCGTTCGGGCATCGGCCGGCCACGCACCCGCCCGGGGCATCTGCTGGCCGACAAGGCGTATTCGAATCGAAGTATCCGCGAGCACGTGGCGCGGCGGGTATCCGGGCGACCATCCCGGTCAAGGCCGATCAGCAGGCCGCCCGCCGCAGTAAGGGCTCACGCGGCGGGCGGCCACCGTCGTTCGACGCCGACCGCTACAAACAGCGGAACACCGCCGAGCAGTGCATCAACAAGCTCAAACAGTTCCGCGCCGTCGCGACCAGGTACGACAAGCGCCAGTTCATGTACCAAGCCCCGCTCGACCGGCGCGCTCTCCGTGGGCGGTGCCGCCACGGTCATCGCCAGGGTCACGGTGATCGCGGCGAGCACCGTCGCAGTCCCGGTCCTCGCGGACACCGTCGCGTCCGGCCGGATGCGGGGACAGCTCGACCGGCGGTGGGGTGATCCACTCGTACGCGGCCGGATCGGGCTTCGCGCTGCCTGTGTCGCGCACGGCTCACGTCCTGTCGCCGACCGCCGTCTCCACTGGCGGGATGGCCGCGCGTCCGACCAGGTGCGCGGCGAACAGCAACAGGGTGAGCACGATCAGCGCCCACAGAATCGATACCAGTATCGTTAGCGGGGCCAACGCGGCAACGACCAGGTTCGCTGCGCGGCGGCCGCCTACTGGACGCCGCGCCCGTCGCCAGATGAGGTGGTCGGCGAGGAGGTAGACGACGATTCCGCACGCCAGGGCCGCCTGCCCGACCATCGCCGGTGCGCCGAGGTCCTGTCCCGGCTTCGGCAGGGTCGTGCGCAACCCGAAAGCGACCAGCACGAGGCCGACGACGAGAAACAGGTGCAGGTACGCGTAGGCGTCCCGGGCCAAGGCGCCCCGTTGGCGGTTGGTGCGGAGCTCGATGAACCGTTGAGCGACGACGACGTCGCTGCCGACGTAGGTCCACCACAGCGCAGATATCAGGGCAGCGCTGAGGGCGACGGCGACGAAGGTGGGCATCGAGACAGGTGGGTCGCCGACGGCGATGCCGGTGGAGATGACCGCCTGGCCGAGCGCGATGAGGATGATCAGGTTGAAGCGGCCCATCCATCGGCTGACCGAGCGCAACCGCCAGTTGCGGGACCCGATGAGGTATCCACCGCCCACGTCGATGGCAATGGCGGCGATCCACCAGAGTGTGGTGATCGGTGTGAGCGGATCGCCGGTGCCCGGCGCGGTCAACACCGCGCACAGCAGCAGGCTTATCCCCACGCCGGTCGGTACCGCCGCTCGCACGACGATGGCGCGGAGGGCGTCGTCGTGGCGGAGCACCCACCAGAACGACACCAGGTGCAGCAACCGCACCGCCGCGTACGAGGCGACGACGATCAGCGGCCCGGGTAAGCCTCCGGGGACGTAGTCAAACGTCTGGGGTGTGGCAACGCCGAGCATCAGGGTCAGCGCCACCGCGACGAGGACGACGAGTCGCAGCGCGTTCCCCGCACTGCGGATCGTCATGGTGAACCAGGTGTAGTTGACCCACGACCACCACAGCAACGCCAGGACGGCCAGCCCCTGCAGCACCCCGATCAGCGACGGGTGCCGGGTCATCAGCACGGTGACCTGGATGAACGCGTACACGAAGACCAGATCAAGGAAGAGCTCCTCGGGGGTGGCATCCACCTCTCGGCCAGCCGTCACCGCGACGGCGCGATGCAGCTGGCGGTGGCGGCGCCGCAGCACCGTCACATGGGCCACCACCACACAGACCAGCGCGCCGGCGAGGAGCGTGAGCGACCCCAGAGCGGTCAAGCCGCGGGCCGGCACAACCAGAAGCGCCACGAGGACGAGGCAGAGCACGGGACCACGGCCGACCCGCCGGACGGTGCGCCACTCGAACGCCACCAACCCGAGCAGATACAGGACCACACCGCCGTAAAGAGCCGCCAGGTCCGGCACGGCCCACCGGTCAGGGTGACCGACGGGCGTCCCGCCGAGCGCTTTCTTGAGCCCGAACGCCACCAGGATGAGCCCGGCGATCATCGGCAGGTGTAGCAATGTGTAGGCGTCGCGGGCGCGGCGTGACCGCTCGTGCGGTGGGGTGGACTCCAGCGCCTGCTCGCCGGCGGGCGACGCGATGTCGAAGTACGCCCACCACAGGAACGCCACGACGACGAGTCCGAGCGCCGACCCGCCGAGCAGGGACCAGGTGATCGGATCGCCGCCGCCGAAGCCGCGACTCGTCCCGATCGAGATGATCGTCTCACCAAGCGCGATGAGCATGATCAAGTTGTGCCGCTCGGCCCAGTGCCGCACCGACGTCAGCTGCCACGTGCCGACGCCCGGTGCCCGCAGCCCCAGGTAGTCGATGACGATCGCGACCGCGAAGAGCACAAGCTGCAGGGCTTCCGTGTCGCGTCCGGGTGGGAGGTGGTAAGGCAGCAGGACTGCGCACAGCAGCAGCGGAAGGCTGCCGGCCAGCGGCAGCCAGGCGCGTGCGGCCGGGGTCCACGACCCCTCCTTGCCGCTCCGGGCACGCGAGACGATCACCAGGGACCCGACCCGGGCCGCCAGTAATCCGATGACGAATACGAGCGGCCCGATCAGCCCAGAGGGATGATCGACGAAGACCTCCGGAATGGCGACGGCGACGAGCAGGATCGTGATCGCCGCCGCGAACACCGCGATCGGCCGGGCTCCGCGGTCGAGCCGGACCAGGTTTCCCACCCATGCGTACCAGGCCCAACTGCGCCAGATCAGCGCCACCACCAGCGCTCCCTGAAGCACCCCGTCCAGGGCCGGGCGTTCCGCCATGAGATGGGTGACGTTGAGGAAGGCGTAGACGAAGACCAGATCCAGGAAGAGCTCCGAGCGCGTCACCCCGCCGTGCGTCGCGGCCTTCATCCGTCCACCGGCGCCGAATGCGCCCTGCGAGGCCACCTCCTCACCGCCGCCGGTCACCCACCTACTGTGCCTACGACGTCGTGGTTCAGGAGTGGAAACCGGGTAATGCCATCGTCGATGCCCCCGACGTGGTCCGGCCCGTGAGGGGAGCTCGGCGAATGTTTCGTCCCGCGGGCCAGCGGGCCGCTGCCTTCTGGCGGGCACGCCGGCACAGGCCAACTGAGCCGCAGGTTCCACAGCCCCGCGTGATCGGGAAAGCGGTTCCACACCGGACCGCACCGAGAATGATTCCCCCGCCCAGTCGGTGGCGCTGCTCCCTCCGCCGAGCGGGACCGGCTGTGGCGCCTGCTGGTCACCGAGTGGCCGGCGTACCGGACGTACGTCGAGCGGGCCGGCGGCCGGGAGATCCGGATCTTCCGGCTGGTGCCGACCGGCGGACCGGCCGGGCGACGCGCCGGACTGACCCGGGCGCGGCGGCCCGGCGCGACGGCCGGCGCTGGCTAGGGTGCGGTGTACCGACGGTGCGCGAACCGTGACGGAGGTGGTACCCGGTGGGCGTCAGCAGCACCGAGATCGGCGCCGAGGAGCACCTCGACGATCCACGGTGGCGGGTCGCCGAACGGGTGGCCGAGGCGGCCCGGCGGCGGTTCCCGGCGGACATCCTGGCGGTGGCGGTGCACGGCCCGTTGGCGCACGGCGACGACGACGGCGGCGGGGACCGGGAGGTCGGTCTGCTGCTGGCCACCTACCGGGCCGGGGTCGGCCCGGAGCCGTCGACCCGGCGGGTGGACGGCGTGCTGGTCGACCTCACCGTGGCCGGCGCGGAGGAGTACCTGCGGCAGGCCCGGGCGCTGACCGCGCTCTGGCCGTTGACCGCTGACCGGTACGTCACCACCACCGCCCTGTACGACCCGACCGGCTGGCTGCGCACCCTGCGCGACGAGCACCTGGGCCGGTTGGCCCGGGCCCGCCCGGCGGAGTTCAGCACCGCCGCCCGGCAGGCCTGGTACCGGGGCTGCGCGGCGCACGCCCGGGCGGCCCGGCTAGCCGAGTGGTACGAGACCGACCAGGCGCTGCTGATGCTCGGCGAGGCGCGGCTGGCGGCGGCCACGGTGACCGGGCTGCTCACCCGCACCTACTTCCGCGATCCCGGCGACGCGGTCCGGCGTACCGGGCTGGCGGGCGCGGACATGACCGAGGTGGGCGCGGTGCTGCGCCGGCAGGCCGACGAACTGGCCGCCCGCGGCCGCCCCGTCGACGGCACCGTCGACGACCTCCTCACCACCTAACCACCCCACCCCACCCCACCCACCGCCCGTGTTCCCGTGCGCCCTCTTTCACGGAAAGAGTGGCTATCCGACGCGGAATAGCCACTCTTTCTCGGGAAGTGCGCGCTGGGAGGGGCCGGAAGGGGGTTAGCTGAGGCCGCCCTGGATGCCGATGAGGGCGCCGACGAGGTAGGTGGCCGCGGCGGCGGCGGTGCCGAGCAGGAGTTGGCGCAGGCCGCTGGTCCACCAGGGGCGGTTGGTGAACCGGGCGACGATCGCCCCGGCCACGAAGAGCCCCACCGCACCGACGCCGAGCGCCAGCCAGAGGCTGGTGAAACCGAGCAGGTAGGTCAGCAGCGGCACCAGTGCCCCGACCGAGAAGCAGAGGAACGACGAGGTCGCCGCCGACCAGGGGTTGGGCTGCTCGTCGGGGTCGACGCCCAGTTCCTCCCGGACGTGCATCCGCAGCGCCTCCTCCGGGTTGCGCCGGACCGCCTCGGCGACCTGGGTGGCGAGGTCGCGGGGCAGGCCCCGGGCGACCCACGCGTCGGCCAGCTCGCGGGCCTCCGCCTCGGGGTGCCGCTCCAGCTCGCGCCGTTCCTTGGCCACCTCGGCGGCGACCTGCTCGTTGGCCGAGCGGACGCTGGTGTACTCCCCCAGCCCCATCGAGATGGCGCCGGCGACCAGGCCGGCGGTGCCGGTGAGCACGATGCTGCGCGGGGAGACGCCACCGCCGCCGACGCCCGCGATCAGGGCGATGTTGGTGACCAGCCCGTCCATCGCGCCGAAGACGGCCGGGCGCAGCCAGCCGCCGGACACGTCCGCGTGGTGCGCCTCGCGCAACGCGGCCGGGGTCTCGGTCACGGCAGGGTCAGGATCTCGTAACCGTCGTCGGTGACGACGATGGTGTGCTCGAACTGGGCCGTCCACCTGCGGTCCTTGGTGACGACCGTCCAGCCGTCGTCCCACATGTCGTACTGGTAGGTGCCGAGGGTGATCATCGGCTCGACGGTGAACGTCATCCCTGGTTCCATGATGTCGGTCGGGCGTGGGCTGTCGTAGTGCGGCACGTAGAGGCCGCTGTGGAAGGCCTCGCCGATGCCGTGACCGGTGAAGTCCCGCACCACGCCGTAGCCGAACCGCTTGGCGTACGACTCGATGACCCGGCCGATCACGTTGATCTGACGGCCGGGCTTGACCGCCTTGATGCCGCGCATCATCGCCTCGTGGGTGCGCTCGACCAGCAGCCGGGCCTCCTCGCCGACCTCCCCGACGCAGAACGTCGCATCGGTGTCGCCGTGCACCCCGTCCAGGTACGCCGTGACGTCGACGTTGATGATGTCGCCGTCCTGGAGCACGGTGGAGTCGGGGATGCCGTGGCAGATCACCTCGTTGAGGCTGGTGCAGCAGGACTTCGGGAAGCCCTTGTAGCCCAGGGTCGACGGGTAGGCGCCGTGGTCGACGAGGAACTCGTGCACCACCCGGTCGATCTCGTCGGTGGTCACCCCCGGCTTGCAGTGCTCGCCGGCGAGCTGGGTCGCCTGGGCGGCGAGCCGACCGGCGACCCGCATCTTCTCGATGGTCTCCGGGGTCTGCACGTGCGAGCCACGCCACTCCTGCGGACGCTTCTTGCCCACGTACTCCGGACGGACGATGTGGCCAGGAACCGCTCGCCACGGGGAGAGCGTGCCTGGGGTCAGCGGCGCACGGACGGTCATGGCGACAGCCTATCGCCGAGCCCTGCGGTGACCCCCGCCACGGCCGGGCCGCGACGGTTGTTGCCGTGCGCATACGGCTGTGCCATTGTGGCTGCGTGGATCAAGGAGGAGCACCTCCCGTCTTCTCCGCGAGCGCGGAGCTCGACGGCGACCACCTCCACGTCGTGGTGACCGGCGAGGTCGACATGGCGACCGCCGACACGATGTTCCAGGCCGCCCTGCGCGAGCCCGCCGGGCGGGTCACGCTGGACCTGCGGGCCGTGACGTTCTTCGACTCGGCCGCCATCCACGCCGTCGTCCGGCTCGCCCAGCGCGTTCCCGGCCGGCTGGCCGTGCTGCCGTCCCGGCAGGTCGCCCGGGTGCTGGAGATCGCCGGCCTCGGCGAGCAGGACTGGCTGCGCCGGGACTGACCGGCGCCGGGTGCCCGGGGGCCGGCCTCAGTCCCGCAGCCGTCGGGTCAGTCGCACTTCCGTCCCGTCCTCGCCCCGGCTGACCGTCAGCTCGCCCAGCGCCTGGATCAGCGCCAACCCCCGGCCGCGGAAGCCCGCCCCGGTCGACTCGCGCCACTGGCCGCTGTCGCGCACCGTCGCCACCACCGTCCGGTCGGCGATGGTCACCTCGACGCTGATCGTCGGGTCGGTGGGCGCCACCGGGTGCTCGATCGCGTTCGCGGCGGCCTCGGAGACCGCCACGGTCAGGTCGAACAGGTCGGTCTCGCCGACCCGGTGGGCGACCAGGAAGTCCTCCAGCCGCTTGCGCAGCACGCTGAGCCGGGTCGGGTCGGCCGGCAGCCGCAGCGCGAACCGGTTGAGCTCGACGGCCTCCAGCGCCAGCACCGCGACGTCGTCGTGCCGGGTCCGCTCGGCGACCCGCTCCACCACGGCGTCGACCAGGTCGGCGACATGCTCGCCCCGGACGGCGGCGTCCCGGCGGAGCTGGGCCAACGCCTCGTCGATGCCCACCTGCCGGTCCTCGACCAGCCCGTCGGTGTAGAGCAGCAGCCGGCCACCGGGGGCCAGTTCGCCCTCGACGGTGCGGTACGTGGTGCCGGCGATGGCGCCGATGGGCGGACCGAGCGCCGCCTCGTGCAGGAACGCCACGTCGTCTCCTCGGATCAGCAGGGGGGACGGATGGCCGGCGCTGGCGTACCGCAGCCGGCCGGTGCGCGGGGAGAACCAGAGGCACACGACGGTGGCGAAGGACTGGCGCTCGGTCGAGCCGACCAGCCGGTTCAGCCGGGTCAGCGACTCCCCCGGGTCGTAGCCCTCCAGCAGGTACGCCCGCAACCCGTTACGCAGCTGGCCCATCGCGGCGGCGGCCTGGACGCCCTTGCCGACCACGTCGCCGATGACCAGCACGACCTCGCCGTCGGCGACCCCGATCACGTCGTACCAGTCGCCGCCGACCTCCACGTCGGCGCTGCCGGGCAGGTAGCGGCTGGCCACCACCGCGCCGGGCAGCTGGGGCAGCGTCCGGGGCAGCAGGCTGTGCTGGAGGGTGGTGGCGATACGGTGCTCGGCCTCGTAGAGCTGGGCGTTCTCCAGGCGTACCCCGACCAGGCGGGCCAGTTCGGTGAGCGCGGCCTGCTCGGTGCCGTTGCCCTCGCGGTGCCACACCCGCAGCTCGCCGAGCTGCGCGCCGGCGGTGCCGGTCAGCGGCAGCACGCGCGACGGCTCGGCCGGGACGGTCCCGCCGGCGTCGACCTCGTGGCGGGCGCCGGCGGTGGTGACGAGCACCCGGGCCGCCTCGACCAGGCTGAGCGCGTGCCGGGCGGCGACCTGCACCACCTCGGCGGTGGACCGGGCCGTGTTGACCGCCACCGCCGCGTCGGCAAGCGCCCGGAGCCGGCGGATGATCTCACCGCGCAGCTGGCCCAGCTCGACGTTGGCCCGGACCCGGGCGATCAGCTCCTGCCCGGAGAAGGGCTTGGTCAGGTAGTCGTCGGCGCCGACGGAGAGCCCGGCGACCGCCTCGGCGGCGCCGGCCCGGGCGGAGAGCAGCACGATCGGCACGTGCCGGGTCCGCGGGTTCGCCCGCAGCGCCGTGACCAGGCCGAAGCCGTCCAGCCGGGGCATCATCACGTCGGTCAGCACCAGGTCGAAGGAGCTCTCCATCGCCTGTTCGAGCGCTGCCACGCCGTCGGGCACCGCCACCACGTCGTACGACGGGCCGAGCAGTCGGGTGACGTGTTCGCGCAGGTCGGCATTGTCGTCGGCGAGCAGGATCCGGCCGGTGCCGGCGGTCACCGCCCGGTCGTCCGGCTTCGGCGGGTGCGCGACGTCGCCGCCGTCGCCCCAGATCGCGGTCTCCGCGACGTAGAGCCGGGCCTGCTGCGGCTCGGCCAGCGGGGCCGGCGCGCCGCTGGCGACCCGGTCGGCGGGCAGGTGCGCGGAGCCGAACGGGACCGTCACGGTGAACGTGCTGCCCTCGTCCACCCGGCTGCTCACCACCACCCGGCCGCCGTGCATCTCGACCAGCTCGCGGACCAGCGCCAGGCCGATCCCGGTGCCCTCGTGGGTGCGCGAGCGCACGCCGGGCACCCGGTGGAAGCGCTCGAAGACGTGCGGCAGCTCCCCGGGCACGATGCCGACGCCGGTGTCGCTGACCTCCAGCCGGGCGACGCCGTCGACCGCCCGGATCCGCACCCGGATCTCGCCGTCGAAGGTGAACTTCAGCGCGTTCGACACCAGGTTGAGGACGATCTTCTCCCACATGTCCCGGTCGACGAAGACCGGCCCGGGCAGCGGCGGGCAGTCGACCACCAGGCTCAGCCCGGCCCGCGCGGCGGCCGAGCGGAAGGTGCTCACCAGCCGGGAGGTGTAGTCGGCCAGGTCGGTGGGCTGGTAGTGGGCGGCCAGCCGGCCAGACTCCAGCCGGGAGAAGTCGAGCACCGTGTTGACCAGCTTGAGCAGGCGCAGCGCGTTGCGGTGCATCACCGTCAGCCGGTCGGTGTACGCCGCGGGCAGCGCCGGATCGGCGAGCATCTCCTCCAGCGGCCCGAGGACCAGGGTCAGCGGGGTGCGGAACTCGTGGCTGACGTTGGCGAAGAAGTTGGTCTTGGCCCGGTCGAGCGCGGCCAGCTCGGCGGCGCGGGCCCGCTCCTGGGCGTACGCCCGCTGCTGCCCGACGGCGCGGGAGATCTGCGCGGCGACCAGGTCGAAGAAGTTGCGGTACTCGTCACCGAGGAACAGCCGCCGGGAGACGCCGACGACCAGCACCCCGGCCGGCTCGTTGGTGGCGGTCAGCGGCAGCACCAGGGCCCGGTCGGCGGCCTCCGGCGGCACCGTGCCGAACAGGTCGGCCACGTCGATCTCGGCGGCGACGCCCTCCTCGGCGACCCGCAGCAGCGCGGGCGGCGCCTCGGCCGGGATGTTCCCGGGGCCGGTGCCGCTGCACGCGGCCAGCGCGAGCTGACCCGTGCCGTCGTAGAGCCGGACGCGGGCGAAGGGGATGTCGGAGCGGTACCCGTCGAGCACCTCGGCGGCGATCCGGCCCACCTCCGCCCCGGTGCGCGCCTCGCCGAGCCGGGAGCCCAGCTCGGCCAGCGCCCGGAGCCGGCGCTCGCCGAGCACCCGGCCGGTGGTCTCGTTCACGAAGCAGAAGACCCCTTCGACCCGCCCGTCGGCCGCCCGGATCGGGTCGTACGAGACGTCGAAGAAGACCTCCTCGACGAAGCCCTGCCGGTCGATGACGAAGGGGTGGTCCTCACCGTGGTACGGCTCACCCGTGCGCAGCACGCCGTCCAGCACCGGGCCGAGCACGTCCCAGGTCTCGGTCCAGTGCTCCCGGGCCGGCTGGCCGATGACACCCGGGTGCTTGGTGCCGATGGTGGGCAGATAGGCGTCGTTGTAGAAGGTCCGGTGGTCCGTGCCCCAGAACATCGCGATCTGGGCGCGGGAGGCGAGCATCATGCTGACCGCGTGGCGCAGCGCCGCGGGCCAGGTGTCGGGGGTGCCGAGGGGGGTGCGGGACCAGTCGTACCCGGCCAGCCTCCGGCCCATCTCGCCACCGGCCGCGAACGCCTCGGCGAGCTGCGGAGGGAGTGAGCCGTCGCCGGACCGACCCGACGAGTTCCGCTCGCCCTCGCCCACCTGGGCCGAGCTCATGCACCCTCCCGCTACGGCCGTGCCCCGCGACGCCTCGGCGTTCACCGGCCGTGCCCCGCCTTCTACCCAGACGGATCAGCAACGTAACGCATCGGCCCCAACGGACGCTGGTTACCTGAATCTCATCCTGCCGTCACCGGCGGCGGACCGCTCGCCCGGAGCGGGCCCGGCTTGCCGGGGCGGCGGGTCAGAAGACCGGCAGGCCGTCGATGCTGGCGGCGTTCTTCCTGCTCCGGTACGCCGCCAGATCCTCGTCCGTGCGGCGGGAACCCCACTCGATCAACAGGTCGCGTTCGCCGCGGTAGTCCATCAGCGGCACCGCGTACCCGCAGGAGTCGCTGACCCGGTCGACGGCGACCGTCACCACGCTGCGGACGGCATGCGGGTCGGGCGGGTCGGGGAAGCCGGCGAGCCGGGCCGGGAAGCCCGGGTCGGTGAGCGGGGTGGTGACGCCCCGGCCGTGCAACCGGACAATCTTGGGCGGGCCGGTGAAGGCGCAGAACATGACGGTGACCCGCCCGTTCTCCCGCAGGTGGGCCAGGGTCTCCGCGCCGCTGCCGTGGTAGTCCAGCCAGGCCACGGTCAACGGGTCGACGACGAGGAAGGTGCCGCGCATCCCCTTGGGCGAGACGTTGACGTGCCCGTCCGGCCCGGACGGGGCGGAGGCCACGAAGAACACCGGCTGCGCCTCGATGAACTCCCGCAGCCGTCCGCCGATCTCCGGATACACCTTCCCCATGCCGGTCATCCTCGCACCCGTCGCCGAACAGTGGGACGCCCGTTCCCGTCAGTTGGAACGGGCGGCCCGGACCAGGGCGGTGACCGGGCGCGGGTCGGCCTCGTTCTCCGGGTGCCACTGCACCCCGAGCAGGAAGCGCCGACGCCGGTCCTCGACCGCCTCGACGACCCCGTCGTCCGCCCAGCCGGTGGCGACCAACCGCCCCGGGTCGGCGACCCCCTGATGGTGGTAGGAGTTGACCCGGTCCACGCCGGCCATCACCGCCCCGGCCAGGCTGCCCGGCGCGAACCGGACCGGGTGCGCGCCGTACCGGCCCGGGGCCGGGCGGTGCCGGTCGTGGCCGACCACGTCCGGCAGGTGCTGGTGCAGCACCCCGCCGTGGGCGACCACCAACAACTGCAGACCCCGACAGATCCCCAGCACCGGCAGGTCGGCGGCGAGCGCGCCGGCGAGCAGCGCCAGCTCGCCGGCGTCCCGGTCCGGCCGGGGCTCGGTACGCGGGTCGGGCGGCTGGTCGTACCGCTCCGGGGCGACGTCGGCGCCGCCGGCCAGGACCAGCCCGTCGAGCACCCGGACCACATCGGCGTCCACGTCGTCCGGGGGCAGCACCACGGCCCGGCCGCCGGCCGCGCTGACCGCCCGGACGTACGCCTGCGGCACCAGGGTCGCCGGCACGTCCCGCCACACCGCCCAGGCGGCGGGCTCCACGTACGCGCTGATCCCGATCAGCGGGCGGCTCACCGGGCCGGCACCGTTCGCGACTGCGGGGCTCGCAGACCCGGCTCACTCCTCGCGCTCACCGGGCCGGCCGTTCGCGACTGCGGGGCTCGCAGACCCGGCTCACTCCTCGCGCTCACCGGGCCGGCACCGTTCGCGACTGCGGGGCTCGCAGACCCGGCTCACTCCTCGCGCTCACAGTGGGGTGACGTACGCGCCGGTGATGCCGCCGTCCACCACGAACTGCGCGGCGGTCATGAACGACGCGTCGTCGCTGGCCAGGAAGGCGACCGCGGCGGCGATCTCCTCCGGAGCGCCGAACCGCCCCATTGGCACGTGCACCAGCCGACGGGCGGCCCGCTCCGGGTCGGCGGCGAAGAGCTCCAGCAGCAGCGGGGTGGCGACCGGGCCGGGGCAGAGCGCGTTGACCCGGATCCCCTCCCGGGCGAACTGCACGCCCAACTCCCGGGTCATCGCCAGCACCCCGCCCTTGCTCGCCGTGTACGCGATCTGCGAGGTGGCCGCCCCCATCAGCGCGACGAAGGAGGCGGTGTTGATGATCGAACCCTTGCCCTGCCGGCGCATGTGCGGGATGACGTACTTGCAGCAGAGGTAGACGCTGGTGGTGTTGACCCGCAGCACCCGCTCCCAGGCGTCCAGGCCGGTCTCCAGGATGGAGTCGTCGTCGGGCGGGGAGATGCCCGCGTTGTTGAACGCAACGTCGACCCGGCCGTGCCGCTGCACCACGCCGTCGAAGAGGTCCCGGACGGACGCCTCGTCGGCCACGTCGCAGGCGACGAACTCGCCGCCGACGTCGTCGGCCGCCCGCTTACCGGCCTCGGTGTCGATGTCGACGCAGACCACCCGCGCGCCCTCGGCGGCGAAGCGCCGCACGGTGGCCAGCCCGATCCCGCTGCCCGCCCCGGTCACCACGGCCACCCGGTCCTGAAGTCGTCCCTGCACGCTCGTCACTCCTCTGTGCTGATGAACACGTTCTTGACGTCGGTGAAGGCGTGCAACGCGTCCGGGCCCAGCTCACGGCCGAGGCCGGAGCGCTTCATCCCGCCGAACGGGGTCCAGTACCGCACCGAGGAGTGCGAGTTGACGCTCAGGTTGCCCGACTCGACGGCGCGGGCCACCCGCAGCGCCCGGCCGACGTCCCGGGTCCAGACCGACCCGGACAGGCCGTACTCGGTGTCGTTGGCCAGCCGCACGGCGTCGGCCTCGTCGTCGAACGGGAGCACCGACACCACCGGCCCGAAGACCTCCTCCCGCCAGTGCCGGTCGGCCGGCGACTCGGCGAGCAGCACCGTCGGGGCGTGCCAGTAGCCGGGGCCGTCGGGGCACGAGCCGGTGAAGGCGACCTTCGCGCCGTCGACGTACCCGGCGACCCGGTCCCGGTGCGCGGCCGAGATCAGCGGCCCCATCTCGGTGCTCTCGGCGGCCGGGTCGGCCACCCGGAAGGCGCGCACGGCCGGTTCGAAGAGTTCGAGGAAGCGGTCGTACGCGCTGCGCTGGACCAGGATCCGGGAGCGGGCGCAGCAGTCCTGGCCGGCGTTGTCGAAGACCGCGTACGGCGCGGTGGCCGCCGCCTTCGCCAGGTCCGCGTCGGCGAAGACCAGGTTGGCGCTCTTGCCGCCCAGCTCCAGGGTCACCCGCTTCACCTGTTCGGCGCAGCCGGCCATGATCCGGGTGCCGACCTCCGTGGAACCGGTGAAGCAGACCTTGCGCACGGCCGGGTGGGTGACGAACCGCTCCCCCACCACGCCGCCCTGCCCCGGCAGCACGGTGAACACCCCCTCGGGCAGGCCCGCCTCGACCGCCAGCTCGCCCAGCCGCAGCGCGGTCAGCGGGGTCAGCTCGGCGGGCTTGAGCACCACCGTGTTGCCGGCGGCGAGCGCCGGGGCGAAGCCCCAGCCGGCGATCGGCATGGGGAAGTTCCACGGCACGATCACCCCGACCACGCCGAGCGGCTCGTGGAAGGTGACGTCCAGCCCGCCCGGCACCGGGATCTGCCGGCCGGTCAACCGCTCCGGGGCGCCGGCGTAGTAGTCGAGCACGTCCCGGACGTTGCCCGCCTCCCAGCGGGCGTTGCCGATGGTGTGCCCGGCGTTGTGCACCTCCAGCCGGGCCAGCTCCTCGAGGTGCGCGTCCACCACCGCGGCGAACCGGCGCAGCAGCCGCGCCCGGTCGCCCGGCGCCACGCCCCGCCACCTCTCGTACGCCCGCGCGGCCCGCTCGATCGCCGCGTCCACCTCCGCCGGCGAGCTGGCCGGCACCTTTCGCAGGATCTCCCCGGTCGCCGGGTTCCGCACGTCGGTCACCCGTCCCACCCTGCCCTCTCCACGGTGTCTGCGCAGCTGTCGTCCCGGCGCGTCGCGCCGGTCCCGCGCCGGCCCGACGAGCGGCCGGGGCGGGCGGCCTCAGAGGCGTTCGAAGCCACGGACGAGTTCCCAGTCCGTCACGGCGGCGTCGAAGGCGGCCAGTTCGACCTTCGCCTGGTTGGCGTAGTGGGCGACCACCTCGTCGCCGAAGGCGTCCTTCGCCACGGCGGAGGACTCCCAGAGGGTGCGGGCGTCGCGGAGGGTGGCGGGGACCCGCTCGGCGGCCGGGTCGTCGTACGCGTTGCCGCTGCACTCCTCGCCCAGCTCCAGCTCCCGTTCGATGCCGTGCACCGCCCCGGCCACCAGGGCGGCGATCGCCAGGTACGGGTTGACGTCCGCGCCGGGCACCCGGTTCTCCACCCGCATCCCCTGCCCGTGGCCCACCAGCCGCAGCGCGCAGGTGCGGTTGTCGGTGCCCCAGCGCAGCGCGGTCGGGGCGAACGAGCCGGGCTGGTAGCGCTTGTAGGAGTTGACGTTCGGGGCGAAGAAGAGGCTCAGCTCGCGCATGGTGTCGAGCAGCCCGGCCAGCACCCGCTGCCCGGTCACCGACAGGTGGGCGGGCCCGTCGCCGAGCATCGCGGAGCGGCCGTCGGCGTCGCGCAGCGAGAAGTGGATGTGGCAGGAGTTGCCCTCGCGGGCGTTCGGCTTGGCCATGAAGGTGATCGACATGCCCTCCTGGGCGGCGATCTCCTTGGCCCCGTTCTTGTAGATGACGTGGTGGTCGGCACAGGCCACCGCCTCGTCGTACCGGAAGGCGATCTCGTGCTGGCCGAGGTTGCACTCGCCCTTGGCGCTCTCCGGGGTCAGCCCCGCGCCGGCCATCTCGGTGCGGATGCGGCGCAGCAGCGGCTCGACCCGGGCGGTGCCGAGCAGCGAGTAGTCAACGTTGTACTGGTTGGCCGGGGTCAGCTCGCGGTAGCCGCGCCGCCACGCGTCCTCGTAGGAGTCGCGGAAGAGCACGAACTCCAGCTCGGTGCCGGCGTACGCGGTCAGCCCGTGCGCGGCCAGCCGGTCGAGCTGGCGGCGCAGGATCTGCCGGGGCGAGGCGACCACCGGCCCGGAGGCGTCCAGCCACTCCAGGTCGGCCAGCAGCATCGCGGTGCCCGGCTGCCAGGGCACCCGGCGCAGGGTGGCCAGGTCCGGCCGCATGGCGAAGTCGCCGTAGCCGCGTTCCCAGCTCGACATGGCGTACCCGTCGACGGTGTTCATGTCGACGTCGACCGCGAGCAGGTAGTTGCAGCCCTCGCTGCCGTGCCGGACCACCTCGTCCAGGAAGAAGGGGGCGTGGAACCGCTTGCCCTGCAACCGGCCCTGCATGTCGGTCAGGGCCAGCACCACCGTGTCGATCTCGCCGCCCCGGATGGCGACTCGCAGTTCTTCCAGCGTGAGCGGAGCTTTCCTCATCGGCGAGCCTCCATCACCAAGGTCTACCGGCCTAGCGGATCACCGTCAATGCCCCCGCTCCGGGCCCCGGCAAACCCGGGGCCCGGAGCCGAGTCCGTGGTCAGGCCGGCTCGTCGGCCCGCGCGGCGTCGGTGGCCGCTCGCGGCGCCGGCAGGTCGACGGTACGGCGGGGGCCGGTGAACCACTTCCGGGCCGAGGCGTACCACCAGACGGCGACCAGCAGCAGCACCCCGCCCACGGCGAGCGGCGCGTAGTTCACCGCCGACCAGCTGAAGTCGGCGTTGCCGGGCACCCCGGCGGGGACGATCGGCAGCACGAAGTAGACCGAGATGACGGCGATCTCGATCACCGCGATCCAGCCGAGCAGCTTGTACTTCGGGCCCAGCGTCCACGGACCGGGCTGGAACCGGTCCCCCATCCGCAGCCGCAGCGCGATCGGGATGACGAACGACAGGTAGAGCCCGATCACCGCCACCGAGACCACGGCGTAGAAGGCGACCGGGATGCCGGACGGGCTCTCGTAGAGGGCGGGCAGGGTGAGCACCAGCCCGGCCAGGGTGGCGCCGATGATCGCGTTGGCGGGGGTGCCGTTGCGGTCCACCTTCGACCAGAGCCGCCAGCCGGGCACCGCGCGGTCCCGGCTGAACGCGTACGTCATCCGGCTCATCGAGGTCACGCAGCTCATCCCGCAGAAGAACTGGCCGATGGTGGAGATGATGATGACGGCCTTGAAGAAAAACGGCGTCAGCGCGGTCTCGAAGATCGCCCCGGAGAACCCGCCGGCCTCGTTGATCGCGTCGACGTCGGTGGCGGCGAAGAGGAAGGCCAGCAGCAGGATCCAGCCGCCGACCGCGGAATAGAAGATCGACCGCCAGAGTCCCTTGGCGGCGGCCTGCGACGCGCCCCGGGTCTCCTCGGAGACGTGCGCGCAGGCGTCGAAGCCGGTGATCGTGTACTGGGTGAGCAGGAAGCCCAGTGGGAGCACGTAGAACCAGAAGGTCAACCCGCCGGTGTCGCCGTCGCCGAAGCCGGAGTTGTTGAACCGCTCGGTGAAGACGAACTTGAAGCTCTGGTGGTCGTCCGGCACCAGCAGCAGGATCGCCACCACGGCCGTCGCGCCGGCCACGTGCCACCAGACGGAGACGTTCTGGAGCACGTCGATGATCCGGTGCCCGAAGATGTTGATCAGCCCGTGCAGCACCAGGATGATCACGAAGAGCAGGAACGCCTGGCGCAGCGTCCCCGCCCAGCCGTCGAAGAGCGCCGACAGGGTCAGGTTGAGGAAGGTCGCGCAGCCGTAGTCCACCGAGGCGGTGACGGCGACCAGCCCGATCAGGTTGAGCCAGCCGGTGAACCAGCCGTGCACCGGGCGGCCCATCTTCGCCGCCCACCAGTAGATGCCGCCCGCCGTCGGGTACGCCGAGACCAGCTCGGCCAGGCAGAAGCCGATGATCAGGATGAACAGCGAGATCAGCGGCCAGCCCCAGGAGATGGCGACCGGGCCGCCGTTGTTCCACGCCTGGCCGAAGGTGGTGAAGCAGCCGGCCAGGATCGAGATGATCGAGAACGAAATGGCGAAGTTGGAGAAGCCGCTCCACTTGCGGCGCAGCTCCTGCTGGTAACCGAGTTCGGCGAGCCGTCGGGCGTCGTCGTCCATCGGTTGCTCGGCGGTCGGCGAGGGCGTCGTGGCCACAGCACACCTCCCTGAGGTGATCCCCGGTACGAGTGCGCCCGAGTCTCGTCCCGTGGATCACCGCGGTCAATCCGTCGCAGGTCCCGAACTCCGCAAATTGCGTTGCCGACCGGGGCGGCCCGGCGGCATGCTTGAGCCCGTGACCAGGCCCGATCGCGACGGGCCTTCCCCGGGCGCTCGGCAACGCCCGGTCCGCGGCGGCGCGGGGCGCTCACCTCTCTCTCACTCGTACGGCGATCCGCCGTACCCGACGGGGGCCCCGCGCCGCCGCCCCTTCCGTCCGGGCGGTTCCGCTTCGGCGAGAAGGGCCGGGCCACCGGGCTCTCCTCATTCGGGTGGGAGGGTGGTCAGCCGCGGGCCCTGGCCCAGGCGAGGAAGCGCTGGGTGAGGTCGAGCCCGGTCTGTGAGTGGAGCTGACCGAGCTGGTCGCTCGCCTCGACCATCAGCCCACCCAGGTAGACCAGCAGCCCGGTCCGGTCGTCCCGGTACTCGACGAGGAGGGCAAGCCGCGCCGGCTGGCAGGGCCACTCGGCTGCGCAGTTACGGCACCGCCAGAGCGGACGCATGGGGGCGTGCGGAATCGGCCGGCGGCACATCAGCGCATCCGCAACGCGATGGCCCGCGCCTCCTCGTCGTTCAGGGGCAGGAACCAGAGGAAGCGCTTCACGATCTCGGGCGGCTCCGGTCCCTCGGGCCTGCCGCGCAGGTCGCGGATGGCCGTCCCCATCAGCAGCGACATGATCGAGATCAGGTTGGCCGTGTCCAGCCGTTCCCTGGGTATCGACCGGAAGGCCCGGCAGGGCCACGGGTCGCCGCAGGTCTCGCAGACCCAGTGCGGGCTGTAGGCGAGGTGCCCGCCGATCATCCGGCCGTTTCGGACGTCGAGCGCCCTCACGAAAAACCGCCCCTCGCCCGCAACTGCTGAGCCGGCGTCAGGTTGCCGGCGCGGCCGGGACCCTGCATCGGCAGGGGGCGGGTTGGCTGGCGCATCCACTCGGGCAGATTCGTGCCGCGTACCCGCTTCGGCAGTGGGGGTAGGGCGTTGGACCGGCACCGGTACCAGCGAAGCAGGTTGCGCACGTCGACCTCCTCGGAAAGGTGGGAAGGGGCCGCTCCCGTACGGGGGAAGGGAGCGACCCAGCAGAACCCGCCCGAGCCCCGTCCGGCGACGAGCAGGTCCGCATGAGTGACAGTCTGTTGAGGACGGCACTACTGTCGGAAGGCGTTGAACCCGGACACGGCGGCGGTCTGGCGGCCTGGTGCTGCATCTGGCGACGCTTGGCGATCTTGACAAATCCCTGGGGGAACCATGGAAGGTGAGCAGACTGTCGATCTGATCCGCGCACAGCTCCGCAAGCAGCGGGCGCTGATCGGCATGAATCAGGAGGAGTTCGGCCGGCGGGCCAACTACTCAGCCTCCACGGTCTCCGCTGTGGAGACCGGAACCCGCCCGCTCGATCTGGCGTATGCCAAGCGGGCCGACGAAGTGCTGGATACCGATGGCCTGTTCGTGTCCATGCTCCGGATGGCGCAACGAGAAGGCCAGCCCTCATGGTTTCGACCATGGTTGGAGGCTGAGCGCGCCGCCATTCAGCTCCGGTACTTCAATCCCACCCTGATCCCCGGCCTGCTCCAGACGGCGAACTATGCCCGCGCGGTGCTGCGCTTCGACGACACGAAGCCGGAGGACGAGGTCGAGAAGCAGGTGGCCTCACGGATGGAGCGGCAGGAGATCCTGACCCGCGAGCGCCCTCCCCAGGTCGTCGCCGTCATCGACGAGCCCGCTCTTCGTCGCACCGACGCGATCATGGCCGAACAGCTGGCGCACTTGCTGCGCATGGCCGAACTACCCCACATCCACGTCCACGTCATCCCAGGCGACGCAGGGCTGCACGTCGGGCTGTCCGGGCCACTTGCGCTGGCCAGGTCAGCGGACGGGAACTGGGTGGGGCACATGGACAATCAGCTTGCTGGCTCCGTAGTCGACGGCGAGGCTGGAGTGGCTACGCTTCTGGCGATATGGGAGAGCGTGAGGGGTGTCGCCCTCCCGCGCGCCCTATCGGTCGCCTTGATGAAGGAAGTAGAGAGCCAGCATGGACCTCAGTAACGCTCAGTGGAGGAAGTCCACCCGGAGCAACACGGCCGGTGGCGACTGCGTCGAGGTGGCCGACAATCTGCCCGACATGGTGGCCGTTCGCGACAGCAAGGACCCGGCAGGCCCGGTGCTCGCCTTCGAGCCGACGACCTGGAAGGCGTTCGTCGGCTTCGCCAAGCGGCGCTGACCACCAACGCAAGTGAGGGCCCCCAGCACGATGCTGGGGGCTTCTCCGTGCCGACGGCCTGGCCCGCCCATTTCGGCGTCCAGGTCTCGACGTCCGGGTGTTCGGGCTGGACGGCCTCGGGCACTTGGCAGTTCATTCAGCAGGCGGAGGCTTGCCAGGGGCCGAACACCTCATTCTGGCGAACCCGTCCCGCGTGGTCCAGGGCGACCGCGTGACGCACCAGCTCTCCGACCTTGTCGGCACGACTCCGAAGGATGCCTGACCCAAGCACGAACCCTGCTCGGGCGTCACGTCTGCGCTGGCAGGGCTGGCCGATGCTCGATGCACGATCGCGCCGAGATGGAGAGACTCGCCTGCGTTGCCGAATCACCTGAGCGCCGTTGCGAGTTCGGCGGCGTTCTGGAACGCGGAGGCCGCCCGTTCTGATTCATCCGCGTTCAGCTCGACGCGTTCGACACGGGCCAGCATCTCGCTTGCGGTATCAAGGTCGTGCAGCACCACCGCGAGTTCGGCGCGGTACACGAGGACCTCTATCTGTGCGACCGGATCGTCCCCGGCCTGGGGGCGGGCCAGTGCGCTGTCGAGGATCCGGACGGCCTGCCGGACATCGCCCCTGGAATCGGCCTGCACGACAGCGTTCGCCAGAGCCTTGGCCAGGCGCCCCGCTGGCGTGGGTTCAGGGGCGGCGGCCTGGTGGACGACGCGGATCCAGTTGCCGCCGGGGTCGATGACGCTGAACCCGCTCACCCCGTCAGAGTTCTTCCGCGCCCGAGGCCGGGTCATGCGCGGCGTTCCGGACACCAGAACCTTCCCGTACGCGGCGCGCATGCCTCCGGCGAACGCCCGGTGCAGTCCTTCGATGTCCGAGGTGAGGACCAGGCAGGAGCCGTAGGACTGCTCAGGGTCGAAGCCGG